>JAYEJW010000364.1:0-10018 GCA_034716535.1 Pseudomonadota bacterium | reverse complement strand
GACATGATCTGGGTGGTGAGCGTGCTGTTCGCCGGATTCGCCGTCGGCGCGCTGGTGTTCTTCGGCTTTGGCAACAAGTCCAAGCGGGTTCACCAGCTCGACAATTACGCCGGCGGCCACTTCCTGACCGCGGACGTTCGCTACCAGTACAGCGACAATTTCTACGCAGGTGTCATGCACCTGATCGGTCCCTGGTACAGAGGCAGCTTCCAGTGGGTCGAGAGTACCCTGACCGCGGGCGTGGACTTCGTCTCCCAAGGCATGAACGGGCTGTACCGTTACGTCCAGCCCACCCTTTTTCTCCTGGTCACGGCCGTGGTCGCGGTGGCTTGGCTGGTACTCTGACGGGGGCGTAAGAAGATGGACTGGACGGAGATCGTTCTCGAGCTGGTTCTGATGCCCCTGGTGGCATTCGTGGTGGGCCTCTTCATGGTCCTGATGATGCGCAAGATCGCCGCCAAGATCCAGCGGCGGGTGGGGCCGCCTGTGCTCCAGCCCCTGTACGACATCGTCAAGCTCCACGCCAAACAGACCCAGATCTCTCACGGGCTGATTCATGAGATCGGAATCGTGATGGCGATCGGCGGGTTCGTGGCCGCGGAGACCCTGTTGCCCGTCCCGGGGATGAACGGCATCGCCGAGAAGGGCGGGCTCATCGTCCTGCTCTACATGACCATGATCCCTTCCCTTGGCCTTGCACTCGGGGTAGGGCAGTGTGCCAACCCCAACGGCTCCATCGGGATCTCCCGCGCGCTGACCGCTATGCTCGCCTACGACATTCCGTTCGTGATCGTTATCTTCGGGGTCGCCTACCACTATGGGACGACCAATCTGGTGGAGATCATCGCTATTCAGCAGGCGGGTGGCGTCTCCGGTTGGGGCGCGGTGGAGATGCCGCTGCTCGCGATCGCCGGGATGTTCGGGCTGCAGGCGATGCTGGGTAAGCAGCCCTTCGAGATCTACGTGGCCCCGGCGGAGATTGCCACCGGCCCCATGGTCGAGATGGGCGGCAAGTTCCTCGGCGGCCTGTTCGTCATGCAGTGCTTCCAGCTTTACACCGCCAGTGTGCTCTACACCAGCCTGTTCCTGGGTGGCGGGGAGAACTGGATCAGCTTTCTGGTCAAAATCTTTGCGGTCGTCGCCATCCCCATGACCATCGCCTTCGTGTTCCCCCGCTACCGCACCGAGGACCTGGTGCGTCTGGTGTGGAAATGGCCGGTGATGCTCGGTCTGTTGGGGCTGGCCTTCGTTGTCAACTGAGGAGGCGCGTGATGAGCACCCTCGAGAAGATTAGTGTCCGGGAGGAGCGCCTTGTGGTTCCGCAACCCAAAGAGCGCACCAACCCGTTGGCACGCGTGTTCGACGAACTGGTGCGCTTCTGCCGATCGCGCTCCATGTTCATGTTGCACTATTGCACGGGATGCGGAGCCATCGAGCTGCCCCCGGCCATGACCTCCCGCTTCGACATGGAGCGGTTGGGCATTCAGCCCATGGTGAGCCCGCGCCAGGCGGACATCCTGCTGATCACGGGGTACGTGTCGGTAAAGACCCTCAAACGGGTGATCCTCACCTACGAGCAGATGGGCTCGCCCAAGTACGTTGTCGGTATCTGCTCCTGCACGGTAAATGGCGGGATGTATTGGCAGAGCTATGCGACTGCGAAGAAGCTCAACGACTATATGCCGGTCGATATTTACATCGCCGGCTGCATGCCGCGCCCGGAGGCCGTTCTCGCCGGCATGCGGGAGCTGATGGAGAACATCAAGACCGGGCGGGCCGAGTCCTGGAAGGACTATTACAGGCGCTACGACTATTACCTCGGCCATCAGCAGCGCCTGTTCGGCGAGGACTGGCAGACCCCCACCGATGTCATCGCCGAGGCCGATCACTATGGGCTCTACGGTCCGGACACTCTGGGCGAGCACACGGCCTTGCTGGAGCACCATCAGCGGCCACTTGACGCCCTGGATATGAAACTGGAGATCCCGGAGCTCCAACGCAAATGACCAAAGAGCTTTCGACCTGGCTGGACACTCTCCTCGAGGAGATCGAGGGCATCGAATTTCGCCGCAAGAGCAGCCGGCGCATTCGCGTGGACCTGGACGCGGATGCCGTTCCAGCGCTGCTGGAGCTGCTGCGTGGGCGGGCCTCTTACGTCCACCTCTCGGCCATCAGCTGCGTGGACTGGATCGACGACAACCAGTTTGAGCTGGTCTACCACGTCTGGTCCTACGAGCTGCAGTCCCTGGTCTCGGCGCATACCAGAATTCCCCGTGATCCCGGCGCCTATATCTCCGTGTACGACATCTACACGCCTGCCGCGTTCTTCGAGCGGGATATCTACGAGATGTTCGGGGTCTTCTTCGAAGGCAGCCCCCACATGGAGAAGTTCATCCTCACCGAATGGGACGGGCCACCGCCCATGCGCAAGGACTTCGATTCGGAGAAGTGGGTCAACGAGCACTTCGACTGGCAGGACTACAACCCCGAGTGGTTGCAGGACCTGGTCGCCAAAGGGGGGGGAGTGGCCGTGCCGCCGGACGAGCAGCGGTTCAGCCGGAGAGACATCGATGAGACCTGAAAACTACGAAGCGAGGCGCCAGCCGCCGAGCAACGAGTACGAGCTCAACATCGGTCCCAATCATCCGGGGATCGAGGGAAACTATGCCCTCAAGCTCAAGCTCCACGGGGACAGGGTCATCGAGGGAAAAGCGGATGCCGGCTACCTGCACCGGGGCTTCGAAAAGCTCATGGAGGGGCGGCTCTGGATCCAGAACCTCGCGATCACGCCCCGTATCTGCGTTCCGGATCCGGTGCCCATGGAGGTCAGCTACTCCCTGGCAGTAGAGGACCTGTGCGGTCTCGAGGTGCCTGAGCGCGCCCAGTGGCTGCGGGTGATGCAGCTGGAGCTCTCGAGGCTCGCCGCCCACCTGTTCACCTTCGGCGGGCATGCCGCCACGACGGGCATGTATACCCCGATGTTCTGGGGCATAGCGGACCGCGACCTGATCCTCGACCTGTTCGAGGAACTCTGCGGCGGACGGGTCTACCACATCTACAACATCCCCGGGGGGGTGCGCCGCGACATCCCGGACGGTTTCCTCGAGCGTGTGACCGATACTCTCGATTACATCGAGTCACGTCTGCCGGACTACGACAATCTGATGTTCACCAATCAGGTATTCGTCAAGCGTGCCCGCGACGTTGGGGTCATCAGCCAGCAGCAGGCCCTGGACTGGGGCGTCACCGGTCCCAACCTGCGCGCCACCGGGCTGGCCTTCGATGTGCGGCGCGACGACCCCTACCTGGTCTACGACAAGATGGAGTTCGCGATTCCAACCGAAGAAGCCGGCGATGCCTGGGCGCGGGCGCTGGTGCGGAGAATGGAGCTTGGCGAAAGCATTAGGATCGTTCGCCAGGTGGTGGAGCGCCTGCCCTCGGTCCCCGGCCCCATCCGCTGCCCCATCCCGAATCCGCTGGCCTGGAACGTCCCCGCAGGCTCGACTTACGTCCGGACCGAGTCCTCCAAGGGCGAGCTTGCCTGGTACGTTGTATCGGATGGAAGCGAGAAGCCCTATCGCACCCACGTCCGCGGGCCTTCACAGATGCACGCCGTGCAGGTCCTGGAGAATCTTTCCGTCGGTGCCCGGATTGAAGACGTAGCCCAGATCATGTTCTCCCTCGACGCCTGCCCCCCGGAGGTGGATCGCTGATGCGCGACATCGATTACAAGGACAAGGGTGGAATCCTCAATCCGCTCAAGAACATCTCGTTCTTCGCGGGCAAGCCGGTTACCGTACCTTTGGACCCGCGGCCCGCGTCGGCGAATTATCGTGGATTTCATCTCAACGACTGGGAGACCTGCATCGGATGCAGCACCTGCCAAAAGGTGTGCGACAACGCCGCGATCACGATGATCAGGGTGCCTGGTCTGCCGGAGGACCCGGAAAAAGGCGTTCGTAACCTGCGTCCGGCCATCGACTACGGGCGTTGCTGCTGGTGCGCCCTGTGCGTGGACCTGTGTCCCACGGGATCCATCTCCCTATCCCGGGAATATGTGCACACCTGCCTCGACAGCGAGCTCGGCAGCTATTTCATCCTCCCCGACTCGAAGGGTATCCATGGTAAGTACTTCGGGCATGGTTGGGCCAAGTCCGACGATGCGGACCTCGTAGCCCTCGAGCGGGAGCCCATGGAGGAGGCGCCCCCCGCGTCCCGCATCGAGAACTTCGACGAGATCGTCACCGGCTATACGGACAATCAGGCCATCATCGAGGCCTCCCGCTGCGTCCAGTGCGGCATGTGCCACGATGCCTGCCCGACCCACATGCACGCCCCGGAATACATCCGCGCGCTCTGGAAGGGCGATCCGGAAGAGGCGGTGCGCGAGATCTACCGTACCAACCCCTTTGCCCATACCTGCGGACGCATCTGCACCCATCGCTGCGAGACCGCATGCTCGGTGGGGCACCGGGGTACGCCCATTGCCATCCGCTGGTTAAAGCGCTACGCAATGGACAAGGTCGGCCACGAGCGGGTGAAGGAGATCGCGGCGGAGGGCAAGGCGAGCTACATCACGGGTAAACGGGTGGCGATCGTGGGCGCCGGTCCTGCCGGACTCACCGCCGCTTTCGATCTGGTCAGACAGGGGCACGAGGTGACGGTGTACGAGGCTCAGGCCGAGCCCGGCGGCATGACGCGTTACGGCATCCCTTATTATCGCTTGCCAGCCGGGATGCTGGACCGGGACGTGGACGTGATTGCCTCCCTGGGGGTCAAGATCCAGTACAACACCCGGGTCGGTACAGACATCAGCATGGAGGAGATGCGGCAGGGCTTCGACGCCGTGCTTCTGTCCATCGGTCTCTGGATGGGGCGCTCGACCCGCGTCCCTGGCAGCGATCACGAAGGTGTTTACCGTGCGGTCGATCTGCTGCGCTCCGTCGCCGCCGGCGACTCGGTGCCCGTGCCGGAGACCACGGTCGTCATCGGTGGCGGCAACGTGGCAATGGACATCGCCCGCACCATGGCACGGCTGCAGAAACAGCGCTACGGGGAGGTGCGCGTCACGCTCACGGCGCTGGAAGACCGGGCGCACTTCCTGGCCGACCCCGACGAAGTGGAAGAATCTCTCGAGGAGGGAATCGCCATCCTGGACGCCCGTGGGCCTCAACAGGTGCTGGTCGGGGATGCTAGGGTCGAGGGCCTGAGGACCTGGAAGGTGCTCTCCATCTTTGACGAGAAGGGTCGGTTCTCGCCCTCTTTCGACGAGGCCGATGAGCAGGTCCATGAGGGCGAGATGATCATAGAGGCCATCGGCCAAGGCGCAAACGTGGAGCTTCTCGGGGAAGCCCTCAAGGAGCAGCTGGAGTGGAGCCGCGGACGCCTTAAAGTGGACGAGAGCGGGCGTACCTCAGAGCCCTGGCTCTGGGCCGCAGGCGACATGGTGCGCGGTCCCGACGTGGTTTCCGCCGTGGCGGACGGTCACCGGGTAGCGGCGAGTATCAGTGAGTTTCTATCGGTGAAGGAACAAGCGGCATGAGCGACATCGAAGGCGCCGAGAGCAGTTACGAGCGGATCCGCTCGAAGAAGACGCTGAAGGAGATCTTGGAAGTGGCCTCATCTTTCGAGGAGAGCGCACGAGACTTCTATTCCGATCTGATCCCCAAGGTCAGCAAGAATTTCCGATGGCTCGTTGAAGAGCTCGCCCAGGAGGAGCAGCAGCACTTCGATCTGTTTACGGGCCTGTCGCAACGCAAGGATATCGAAGAGCAGATCCAGGCGAAAGTGGATACGCCGGCCACCGACGGCAAGTTTTCCGATTGCATCCACTTGCCCGATCTGGGCGAGAAGCCTGACGATCAGGCGGTCTTGCAGTACGCGATGGGCCGCGAGCACATTGCGATGGAGCATTATCGGGCGCTCGCGGACAGCACCGCGCCGGGGCCCATCAAGGAGCTGTTCGAATACCTGGCGAACGAAGAGACCAAGCACAAGCAAGAGCTCGAGAAGCTCTACTACGAGACCGTCCACTCGGGCGGGGTCTGATCTCCGAGGCAGAGCGACCGTCCGCTGCGCGCGGGAATCCCCCCCAGGTCCTCTCCCGGTGAGCCGCAGGGTTTCCCGCTACGAACAGAACAGAGGGGGTGCCGGACCCTTCGGTCCGGCGTCTGGCTCAAGCGCCGCCTTTGCGCAACCGTTGGTCGACTTCGCGCTCAGCTTCTGCCCAATTCTGGGCGTCGTAAGCCGGGTCGAAGTTACGCTTCTCCGCCTTGAAGTAAGCGGTCTCGCGGATCATGGCGTCTCGCTCTTCTGGGGTCGCCGCCGCGGGTCGGCCTAGGTCGACCGGTTTTTCGGCCAGAGGAGCGGCGGGGGGCGGTGTTGCAGCGGTTTTCGGCCGCGGCGCAGCCGCCGCCGGTTTCGGGGGCGTTCTCGGGCGCGGAGCTGCAGGTGTCGGCGCGGGCTTCGGACGTGCTGTTGCTGCAGGTGGAGGGGGAGCGGCTTTCGGCTTCGGGGCAACAGGGGTCGGCGATTTCTTTGTGACGACCTTCTTCGTTGTCGTCACCTTCCTGCTTGCGGTCTTCTCGGCGACCGCATTTTTCGTCGCCGCTTTCTTGGCGACTGACTTCTTTGCGGCAGCCTTCTTGGCTACCGCTTTCTTGGTGGTAACCGGTCGGACCGGTGTCTTCTTGGTCACGATCTTCTTTTCGTCGTCTGCCATCGTCACTCACTCGCCTCTTGGGTTACGGATCGGCGTTCCTTAATCTACCTGTTCAACAAAGAAATCCGGCGGCCGCAACGCGATACGCATACATTCGCGTAGGAAGCTTTCGGCCCTGGTTCCGGGAATCCCTGCCGCCATCAAACTTCCGACATCCCGCTTGCCCTGTCCCGCGATCATTCAACCAGTGGCTGATCACCCGGGACGGCACAAAGAGACATCGTGAGCCCAATAATAACCGGTATTGCGCCGAGAGAAACCGTCCCCGGTGTGATTTTTGATTCATTTAGTCAAAAAGCCTTCTAATCCAATTCGGCAAGGACCAAGCCCTCGAAATCAGTCAAGGTAGCGACTCCCGCAGAGGGTGCAGGCCCACCTTTGTAACAAAAGGGTCACAAATTCTCGGCCCTGGCCGAAATCTATCTCGCTTCCTGTTGAAGGCGACGCATTCCAGACTCCGCGAGCCGTCGAACTCGTGTGTCGGAGCTTTCCGTCAGCGATTTCAAAAGGGACGCGTTGCCGGGTGTCGCGGCCAGGGCAAGGGTCCTTGCGGCTTGTTGCCGTGCCGTCGTCGGCAAGGTGCTCGATCCGGCGATCTCCGCCAAGGCTTGAAGGCTGGTTGGGCCCGGGAGGCGACCGAGGGCCTCGACGGCGTTGACCGCGAGCCGATGGTCTGCGGTGAGGCGGGCGATGAGCGCTGCAGATTCACTGTCACCGAGTCGCGAGAGGGCGTCCATGGCGCCGACCTGGGCCCTGACCTCGTCATTCGCCAGGAGTTGCCGCAAAGACTGCAGCAGGCTCGGCGTGGGCTGTTTCGAGTGTCCGACAAGCCAGGCGGCCCAGGCGCGCGCACGAGGATCCGGATCCTCCAACGCCGCAACGACTCTGGGGTGCTCCGCCGCGCGCCGGGCAAGGACGTCACGCGCGCGTACCGACGGCGGTGACGCGACCAAGGCATCGAACAGAAGCTCGACGCCGGCGTCGTTCCCCCCTTCCAGGAGGCCGGCGGCCGCCTCAACACGAACCGCTGCGTCGGGATCATTGTCGAGGGCCTGGTCGAGCGCCTCGTCGGTCCCCTCGAGACGGGCAAGGCCCCGGATTCCCAGCCGCCGCACCCGAGCGTCCGGATCGGCGGCGAGCCGGCCCAGAAGGGACGCGGAATCGGAGCTCAGGGCGAGCTCGCGTGCCGCGGCCAGCCGGACCCGGGTCGCCGGATCGCTCGCGGCTTCCCCGAGGAGTTGAGACCGATTCGGCTCGGGAACGCATCCCACTGCGCGTACGGCGTGGTCGCGGACCGGAGCGGACCCTGAACCGAGGAGCCGGCGGACGAGTGGTGCGTCCTCGGTGGAGCAGATCTCGGCGAGGAAGGAGGCCAGGATCTCGTCGTCGGGGTTACTCGCCAGGCCGGAGGAGACCTCCGCCCTCGCCTCATCCGGCTCGCGAGCAAGGAGCCGACCCAAGTGGTCTCTCCGCTCGAGCGCGCTTGCGATGATCCCCAGTCCCTCCGCGGCCTGCGGGTCCGCGCCGGAGGGGATCCCGAAGATCTCGACCCAGGCGCCGTCCCATTCGAGGGAATAGCCATCGGGGATACCGGTAGGGAGGGTGACCACCCGTACCCACAGCGTCCTCAGGTCCTCCCAGGTCAGGGTCCCGACGCCCGTGGTTGGGCCTCCCAGGTACAGGGGCGCGGAGACGATACGGAAGTCGGGTTGGTCCGGGAAGGCGAGCGGCTCGGCGCCCCCGTTTCCGGCTGAGCCTACGATCGGGATGATGGTATTCCAGGTGGCGGGAGTCGAGCCGGGCGGATTGAAGGTGCCGTCGATGGATGCCTCGAAGACATAGAGATCGTCCAGAGGGGCGGCGGTGGTCCGGTAACGGATCCTCAAGACGGCATGGCCCAGCTCTGTCGGCGGCGTGCTGGCGGGAAGGAAGTTGCCGAGTCGAAGCTCGGCATTGTCCGCCGACACCAGGGCCCCGATGCCGTCGGGCATCGCGCCCGCTTCAGGGCTTTGAATCTCGCCACTGATGGCGTCCGACTCGGAGGCGGCCGCTCGAATCGTCAAGGGAAGGAAACCAAGATCGAAGTCGAGCCGTTCGTCGCCGGCCAGACTGACGCCTCCGAATGCCTGCCAGAGCTTCTGCTCGTGCACGTCGTAGCCGCGATTCGTGGGATGGATCCCGTCCAGCCCGAAAAAGTCGTGGCAGATCAGGCCAGTCTCCCCGCGCAATTCGCCGCCCTCGTCATGGGCGTATTCTGGGTAGACCTCGGCGACCGTTACTCGGTGCTCCTGGCCCCAGGCCAATTCCCTGACCACCTGATTCCAGATCGGCGCCCACAGGTTGTGCAGTGCGTCCTCGCCCTCCCGATTGTCGTAGAGGCTGTTGATCTCCACGTCCGCCGCGGGCAGCTCACTGACCAGTGTGGAGAGGATCTCCTGCAGGTTCTTGCGGGCGATGACCAAGGCCGCGGCGACGGCGGCGTCACCGCCGTCCTCCGCTCCGAGGAAGTCATTGCCCCCAATGGAGATGGACACGAGGGGAGCATTCTTGTCGATAGTGTTGAAGACATCATTGAAGCCCTGGAGGATATCGAAGTCCGGATCCAGGAGGTCCGCGGTCTCATCGCCGGGAATCGCCTGTTTGTCGGTGATGACCGGTACGGGGGTGGTGCGGCGCAGGCGCTCGGTGGTCGGCTCGATATAGCCGTCCTCGCCCAGCAGCGATCCGCAGAAGTTGAAGCCGAATCCGATGGAGTCCCCCAGGGCCACATGCCGAAAGTCGGTGCCCGCTCGTGAAGCCCGGTACAGATTCGGTACCAAGCCCGGCATCGCCGAGTAGCGTGGACGACCGAAGGGAAGATCGATGGGCGGGATATCGGCGGCGCGCAACGGGTGGGTGGCCCGGAAGCGACTCCCGGTCAGAACCGAAACGACGTAGTCTCCATCCGGCAGGCCGGAGAAGAGGAAGGTTCCGTCGGCGCCTGATCTCGTCTGTCGCAGTACGAAACCGTCGGATCCCAATACCCCGATACGCAGGCCGGGAATCGGGGCCTCGCCGGCGTCCATGGAGCCGTTGCGATTGGGGTCTGCGAACAGCGTGCCTCCGATGGAGCCCGCAACCGCGGATTGGACCGTCAGCCAGCCCAGGACCAGGAACGAGGGAATCGAGTGGATGTGTGACCGGCATGCTCGCCGGCTAGCTGGTGCAAGTCCAGCCATGGCCCTTGGGAGAAGGGAACATGTAGGCGAAGGCAAGGGTGCCCGAAGAAACTCCCGCTGCACCTGTAAGGAAGAGGAG
>JAYEJW010000363.1:0-10028 GCA_034716535.1 Pseudomonadota bacterium | reverse complement strand
CAAGCGGTTTCTGGAGGATCAGCTCAACGAGCGCCGCCGTGCCCAGGCCGAGCAGGCGCGGGCCGAGGCGGAGACGGCAAAACGCGAAGCCGTGGGCAAACACGCGCTGGTCGAAGAGCTGGCGCAGAACAATGCGACACTCACGGAGGAGCTCACGGAGCTCGCTGTCGCGCTGGACCGAATCGACGACGAGCAGGCGGAGGTGGAGGCGCAATCCAAACGCATTGCCGAAGAGTTCCTTAGTGCGCGTCAGCGCCTGGAGATCTCCGGCCTGACCCAAGTGCTCGGCCAAGTGTTGCTGGATCGCCGCCAGCAACTGCCGGACCAGCGCATCCACCGGAAGGCGGCCAAGAAACGAGAGCGTATCATCGCTGACGCCAGCCTGCACCAGATCCGTTTTAACGAGGAAAGGCGGCGCCTGAGGGATATCGATGCCTATCTGGACGAGCTGACCGCGGACCTCGCGCCTGAAGAACAAGCCGGTGTCCGCGATGAGCTCAGAGAGCTTGCGGAGCAACGCAAGGCGCTCCTTGATCAAGCGCTCACCACAGAGAACGCCTATGTGCGCGCCCTCGGGGAGTTGGACTACGTATCCGACCAGCTCCTGGAGACGGTCGACCGCTATGATGATTTCTTGGCCGAGCGGCTGCTCTGGGTGCGCAATGCTCCACCCATAGGATCGGAGGTCGCCGCCGCCCTCCCCGGGGCCATCGCCTGGCTGATCTGGCCGAGCAACTGGCTGGACGTGGCGCAAGTGCTGCTGCACGAGGCGCTCGCGTCACCGTTGATCTGGCTGGCCACCCTGATCGCCTTGGCCTTGTTATGGAAATCAAGGGCGATTCACGCGGCTGTCCTTGAAACCGCCACCCCGCTGCGCCGGGTAGGCACAGACCGGATCAGCTACACCCTGCAAGGGCTAGGACTCACGGTCCTGCTTGCCGCTCCTTGGCCGCTGCTGACCGCCATCCTCGGTTGGCACCTATCCTCCTCCCTGGAAGCGACGGCGTTCACCAAGGCAGTCGGACAAGGCGCTCTTTCGGCGGCCTTCGGCTTCTTCTCGCTGTTGGCCTTCCGCCTCCTGTGCATGAAGGGGGGCGTCGCAGACCGACACTTCCGGTGGTCGGAGCGACTCCTCCAGACCATCAATAGCAACTTCGATTGGGCGCTCTGGATCCTGCTCCCCGCGGGTCTGTTGGCCGGTATGGTCTATAACTTTCCGGACCCGAGGTACAGCGGGAGCTTGGGCAGAATCACTCTGCTTGTGCTCATGCTTGGGTTGGCCGTGTTTACCGCTCGACTGATCCATCCCAAGAGCGGGGTCCTGCAGAGTTACCTGCTCGAGCGCCCGGACGGTTGGGTCAACCGGCTGCGCCATGTTTGGTTCCCCCTCCTGGTTGCCGTCCCCTTGTTTCTTGCGGTACTCACTCTCGTCGGCTACGTCTACACGGCGGGGACACTGCTCAAATCCCTCGTGAGCGAGCTTTGGCTGGTCCTCGGGCTGGTCGTGACCCACCAGGTGATCGTGCGCTGGCTCATTCTGATGCATCGTCGCCTGGCACTTCAGGCTGCGATCGAAAGGCGAACGGAGAAAGCGGAAGAAGAAGGTATTGGCTCCATTCTCCACGTGGAGGAGCCCGAGGTGGACCTGGCCTCTCTGGACGAGCAGACGCGCAAGCTCATCAACACCCTGCTCTTCTTCGGTGCGCTGGTCGGCCTATGGGTCATCTGGTCCGATGTCCTGCCGGCCTTCGGCATCTTCGAAGGTGTCGCCTTGTGGCATCACATAGGCATCGTGGACGGTCAGGAGCGGAGCATTCCGGTCACCCTCGCCGACGTGGGGCTGGTGCTCTTCATCGCAGCGATTGCGACAGTGGCGGTCAAGAACCTACCCGCGTTGCTCGAGATCCTGCTGCTGCAGCGCATTTCCCTGTCTTCAGGCAGCCGCTACACGGTCAAGACCCTGACCGGCTACGTCATCGTCGCCGCCGCGGCGCTGATCGTCTTCAGTACCCTGGGGCTCTCCTGGTCGCAGGTGCAGTGGCTGGTGGCGGCGCTCGGCGTGGGCATCGGCTTCGGTCTGCAGGAGATCGTCGCCAATTTCATCAGCGGGCTCATCATCCTCTTCGAGCGGCCGGTGCGGGTCGGGGACATCGTGACCATCGGCGACACCACGGGGGTTGTCTCCAGAATCCAGATACGCGCCACGACCATCCGAAACTGGGACAAACAGGAGCTGCTGGTGCCCAATAAGGAGTTCATCACCGGGCGCTTGCTCAATTGGAGCCTGAGCGACACGATGAACCGGATCGTCATCAACATAGGGGTCGGCTACGGCAGCAATGTTCCGCTGGCGCTCAAGCTTCTGACGGAGAGCGCAGAGGAAAACGAGCGGGTGCTCGACGATCCCGGCCCCCTTGTAACCTTCGAGGGCTTCGGCGACAACGCCCTGACACTGGTCCTTCGCTGCTACCTGGAGTCCCTGGATTACCGGCTCGCGGTCACCACCGAGCTGCATCAGGCCATCAATGACAAGTTCCAGGCCGCGGGAATCTCCATCGCCTTCCCGCAACGTGACGTACATCTGAGCACCTCGGAGCCCCTGGACGTGCGGGTCCGTCAACCATCGCCGGCGACACGCGAAGCTTCCCCACCGACTACCGATATCCCGCCGGATACCCCTGCGCCGGGCCGAAGTGAGAAATAGACGCCCAGAGCTTACTGTCGAGCGGGTGCCACCGCCGCGTTGCGTTGAACGACCGATGAGGCTATTCATCCCTCGACCGTCTCCATCGCGCGGCCGAGATCTGGGGGGATAGGGCTCAGATCGCAAAAAGGTCCATGAAACGGTGGACCGGGGTGGCCGTTAGACGCTCGGCGTCCAGGCACAGGTCGTAGATGCGCCGGGCCTGGCCCTTTGGAAAGCGGCTGTTGAGGGCGTCGAGGAATTTCGCGCAAAGCGCCGGGATACCCTCGGCGCGGCGCCGGCGGTGACCGAGAGGATAGTCGATCTCGACCTTCTCGGTGCTGCTTCCGTCGGCAAAAAAGACCTGCACCGCGTTGGCGATGGAGCGCCTGGCCGGGTCGAGGTAGTCCCGCGTATAGCGCCCGTCCTCGCGCACCTCCATCTTCCTGCGCAGGGCGTCGATGCGGGGGTCGGCGGCAAGATGATCGTCATAGTGATCGGCCGTAAGCGCGCCGAAGATCAAGGGCACAGCAACCATGTACTGCAGGCAATGGTCCCGGTCCGCCGGATTGTACAGGGGCCCCTCCTTGCTGATGATGCGAATGGCCGGTTCCTGGGTGTTGAGCTCGACGCGCTCGATCTCACCGAGCCGGTCCTTGACCTGATCGTGCAGCTTGAGAGCACACTCCACGGCGGTCTGCGCATGAAACTCGGCAGGGAAGCTGATCTTGAACAGGATGTGCTCCATCACGTAGCTGCCGTAGGGCCGCTGGAACGCGAGCTTCTCTCCCTTGAACAGCACGTCGTAGAAACCCCATTGAGGCGCGCTGAGTACCGACGGCAGGCCCATCTCCCCACGAAGCACCATCATCGCCAGACGCACGCCGCGGGAGGAGGCATCACCCGCGGCCCAGGACTTGCGCGACCCGGTGTTGGGGGCGTGACGATAGGTGCGCAGCGGCTGGCCATCCACCCAGGCCAGGGACAGGGCGTCGATCACCTGCTCCCTGGTTGCTCCCAGCATATGGGCCGCGACCGCTGTCGAGGCGACCTTGACCAACAGGACATGGTCGAGTCCCACCCGATTGAAGCTGTTCTCCAGTGCCAGCACACCCTGGATCTCGTGGGCCTTGATCATGTAGCCGAGCACATCGCCCATCCTCAGCGGCGCCTGCCCCTCGGCGACCTTCTTGCGGCTCAGCCAGTCGGCGACACCCAGTATCGCCCCGAGGTTATCGGAGGGATGTCCCCATTCCGCCGCGAGCCAGGTGTCGTTGAAGTCCAGCCAGCGCACGAGCGCACCGATGTCCCAAGCGGCCTTGACCGGATCGAGCCTGAACCGGGTACCCGGCACTCGCGCCCCATGCGGCACGATCGTACCCTCGACGATGGGTCCGAGATGCTTGATGCACTCGGGGTACTGTAGGGCCAGAAGCGCACAGCCCAGGCTGTCCATCAGGCAGTAGCGGGCGGTGGCGAAGGCCTCGTCGGATTCGATCCGGTAGTCGCAGACGTAATCGGCAATGTCCACCAGCTCATGGTCCGGTTCGCGGCGCAGGTTCGCGTCGACGTTGCCTGAGCTCGACATGATCAGCGCTGATCGATCGGCACCCAGTGCCGGGCGCCTGGGCCGACATAGTTGGCGCTGGGGCGGATGATCTTTCCGTCCAGACGCTGCTCGATGGCGTGGGCCACCCAACCGCTGGTGCGGGCGATGACGAAGATCGGAGTGAACATGGCGGCGGGAATGCCCATCATGTGGTAGGAGACGGATGAAAACCAATCCAGATTCGGGAACAGCTTCTTGAGGTCCCACATGACCGTCTCCAGACGGTCCGCCACATCGAACATGGTCAGGTTCCCCGCGTCTTCTGAGAGACGACGCGCCAACCGCTTGATGACTTGGTTGCGGGGGTCGCCGAGGGTGTATACAGGGTGACCGAAGCCGATGATGATCTCCTTATTCCCTACCCGTTCGCGGATATCCGCCTCCGCCTCGTCCGCATCCCCGTAGCGCTGCTGGATCTCACAGGCCACTTCATTGGCGCCCCCGTGCTTGGGTCCACGCAGGGCGCCGATGGCGGCGGTCAGGCAGGAGTACATGTCCGAATCGGTCCCCGCCACCACGCGGGCGGTGAAGGTAGAGGCGTTGAGCTCGTGCTCCGCGTAGAGGTTGAGCGAGCTATGCATGGCCCGCACCCAGAGATCCGGCGGCTCGTCTCCGTGAAGCAGGTGCAGGAAGTGCCCGCCGATGCTGTCGTCGTCGGTCTCCACGTCGATGCGCCGACCGTTGTGGCTGTAGTGGTACCAGTAGAGCAGCATGGAGCCGAGGCAGGCCATGACCCGGTCGCCGATTCCCCGTGCCGCCGCTACGGGCACGGATGCGCTCTCGGGCTCCAGGGCGCCGAGCAAGGACACGCCGGTGCGCATCACGTCCATCGGGTGTGCCGAGGCCGGGATCTGCTCCAGCGCCGACTTGAGGGCCGCGGGCAGGCCACGGAGCGATTGCAGGGTCTTCCTATAAGCGGTTAGCTCCGTCGGATTGGGCAGTTTCCCGTGAATCAGGAGATAGGCAATCTCCTCGAACTGTGCCGTATCGGCGAAGTCGAGGATGTCGTAGCCTCGGTAGTGGAGGTCGTTCCCCGTGCGGCCCACAGTGCAGATGGCGGTGTCCGCCACCGCGATTCCCGATAAGGCAACGGATTTCTTCTTGGCCGCCGGGGCTTGCTCTCGTTGATCTTCGCTCATCGGCGCTCTCCTGCGGTGCTCATTCTTTGTCTCGCGCAAACAGCTCGTCGAGCGTTCGCTCATAGTCCTCGTAGCCGAGGAAATCGTAGAGCTCACTGCGCGTCTGCATCCTGTCCACGACGCCCTTCTGGGTACCATCCCGGCGAATCGCCCGATAGACATCGAGCGCCGCCTTGTTCATGGCGCGAAATGCGGACAGCGGGTACAGGGCCAGACCGACGCCTGCATCCGCGAGCTCGGAGGCCGTGAAGAGGGGTGTCGACCCGAACTCGGTGATGTTCGCAAGCACCGGCACATCCAGGGCCTGGGCAAACCGGCGGTACTGATCCAGCCCCGTCACCGCTTCGGGGAAGATCATGTCGGCGCCCGCCTCCACGCAGGCCAGCGCGCGCTCGACGGCGGCGTCCACGCCCTCCACTGCCAGGGCATCGGTACGTGCCATGATGACGAAATCGTCGACTCGCGCATCCACTGCCGCCTTGATGCGGTCCACCATCTCCGCCTTGGAGACGATGGCCTTTCCCGGCCGGTGGCCGCACCGCTTGGCCTGGACCTGATCCTCAATATGGCAGCCGGCGGCGCCGGCGCGGATCAGCTCCCTGACGGTGCGCGCGATGTTGAACGCACTGGAACCGAAGCCCGCATCCGCATCTACCAGAAGGGGCAGAGCGGTAACGTACGTGATGCGGCGCGCGTCCTCCAGCACGTCCTGCAGGCTACTGATTCCGAGATCCGGCAACCCCAGGGAGCCTGCTGCCACCCCGCCGCCCGAGAGGTAAAGGGCGCGGTAACCCACCCGCTCCGCCATCAGGGCGTGGTAGGCGTTGACGGTACCCGCCACCTGGAGCGGTCGCTCGGTATCGACTGCCGTCCGAATGCGCGTGCCGGGGGCATCGCCCGCGCTCATCGAAACCGCCCCACCAGGCCTGCGGGGGATGGACGACGGGCTGGGACGCCGAGCGGCTCGGTTCGCATGGTCTCCTCCAACGGTGGTTGTCAAAAGACCCTAGTACCTGACTACAGAAAAAGCAAAGCGGCCGACTGACCGCCCGAGCGCTTCCGCGCTAAAATGCCACCCCATGCTGCTCTCGCTGAAACACCGCTTTCTCTTCGTCCACATCGCCAAGACAGGGGGCACGAGTGTGCGCGCCGCGCTCCAGGGACTGCGCTGGCGCGATCCCTGGTACTGGCCGATGTTCCTGTGCAGCCGATTCAGCCACATGAGCGGGCACCGCATCGCGACCAAGCTGCCGCGGCACGCCAAGATCGTCGCCGCCAAGGAAATACTGCCGAAGGAGTTCTTCGACGAGCTGTTCAAGTTCGCCTTCGTACGCAACCCCTGGGATCTTCAGGTGAGCTCCTTCCACCACATCCGCCGCGAGCGGCCCCAGTATCTGGGGGGCAATGAGGACTTCGAGGGTTTCCTGCGTTGGAAGCTCGATCCCGATCGCCCGTACCAGTATCACGTGGATACCTCGATTGACCTGCAGAGCGACTATCTGATCGACCTGCGGGGTACGGTGGCGGTGGATTTCATTGGCCGTTACGAGCGGCTTGAAGAGGACTTCGCCGAGGCCTGTCGGCGCATCGGCATCCCGACACCCTCCCTGCCCCACCAGAGAAAGGCGAGGGACCGCAAGAGCGACTACCGCAGCTACTACACGGACGAGACAGCGGCACTGGTGGCGGAGCACTTCAGGCGGGACATCGAGCTGCTCGGGTATCGATTCGACCCGTCAAGCTGAAGGGCTCGCAAGTCCAGCGAGTCCGTGTGCGATCGGATGCGGACGTCGCCGTGTGGACGCATCGGGATACCGTTGCTACAGTGTAGATACTTATCTACACGTAATGAATACAATGGCGCTGAATATCCGAAATCCGGAAACTGAAGAGCTTGCAGAAGCGCTGGCAAAGCTCACCGGCGAGACCAAGACGCGAGCCGTAACCCGTGCGCTCAGGGATCGGCTCGAGAGGGTACGTCGTCAGCAATCTGCAAGGAGGCTGGCCGATGAATTGGACGAAGTCGCCCGACACTGTGCATCCCTACCTGTGCTCGATAAGAGGAAGCCGGATGAAATCCTCGGTTACGACGCCCAAGGTCTACCGGGCTAGTACCAGTGGTCATCGACACATCGGCCCTGCTGGCAATCTTACGGGACGAACCCGAGCGCAGGGCCTTCAACGAGGCCATCGAATCGGCGGAGACTCGCTCTCTGTCGGCGGCCAGTTTCGTCGAGGTATCCATTGTGATCGAGGCCCGCTACGGCCCCGAAGGCATTAGAGATCTGGATCTGTTCCTGAGCAAGGCGGAAATCGCGCTTATCCCTGTGGACTCCGATCAGGGATATGTCGCCCGGCAGGCTTTTCGCCATTTCGGCAAGGGCAGGCACCCGGCCGGACTCAACTTTGGTGATTGCTTCTCCTACGCGCTCGCAAGAACGCTCGGAGAGCCATTATTGTCCAAAGGCGATGACTTCTCGAAAACCGATCTGCAGCTCGCCAAGAGGTAGCTTCTCAAAAACCCGGGGCACCCCGGCCGCTGTAGGGTGGGTCAAGCGAAGCGGACCCACCAAAATCGCGGCCATCGGCGGATCCGTCGCTGCGCTCCTTGATCCGCCCTACGAGATTGCCTCGGGTTATTGAGAAGTAGCGCCAAGAGCTGATAAGCAGAGATGCCCATGACCAAGCCCCGCTTCGAAGAGATCGCCGACAACATTTTCTGCATCGAGACCGGCTTGTATCGTCACGGCCTAGCGGCCTGCTACCTGGTACGCGAAAGTGACAGGTTGGCGTTCGTCGACACGGGAACCTCCCATACCCTGCCTCACCTCCTGGAAGTGATCGCGGCGCTCGGGCTGACGCCTCGCCATGTCGATTACGTGATTCCCACTCACGTACACCTGGACCACGCCGGCGGCGCCGGGGACCTCATGGCGCACTGCCCCCACGCCCTCCTGGTGGTTCACCCCAAAGGCGCGCCTCACATGATCGATCCCTCGAAGCTCACCGCAGGGGCAACGGCGGTGTACGGCGAAGAGGCCTTCGCACGCGACTTCGGACATCTGACGCCGGTTCCCGAAGAGCGCGTTACCCTGGCGGAGGACGGGATGATGATCGATCTCTCCGCCCGCCTCCTCACCTTCATCGACACCCCGGGCCATGCCAACCACCACGGGTGCATCTTCGACCAGAAGAGCGGCGGCTTCTTCACCGGCGACACCTTCGGCATCTCTTACCGGGAGCTCGACACGGCGGACGGCCCGCTACTGTTCGCGCCCACCACGCCCGTGGCCTTCGACCCGGAGGCTTGGCAGGAGAGCCTGGACAAGATCCTGCGCTTCGCCCCAAAAGCCGTTTACCTCACCCACTTTGGGCGTGTCGACCATCCTCAGGCGCTGGAGGAGACGCTGCGCGAAAGCATCCGCGGTTTCGCCGAGCTGGCCTTGATGGAAGAAGACAAAGAGCCCGCAGGGCGCCTGGAGCGACTGAAGGAGGGGGTTGCCGCCCACCTGATCGATCAGGTCAGGAATCACGGCTGCGACCTGGACGACGAGCGCATCCTCGACCTGCTGGCCGTGGACATCGAGCTTAATGCGCAAGGGCTGGAGGTGTGGCTTCTCCGGCGGGCGAAGAGAGCGGCGCGGGCGAATACTTGAAATCGTTCGGGGGCAACCGGGGTGTTAGCACTTTGTTGTTTCACCAGATTTTCTCGGATCAAATCGCGCAGGACCTCCCGCTCTGATCCACCGTCGCCGTTTCGTCCTGAAAGGTTCGACGATCGGCTGCCGGGTGTGGCATCTTTCTGTCGGCCGTAAGGAAACTGGATCACACGGCGAGATGCCGAGCGCTGAGAGCAACGGATTCAATATTGCGGCTACCCTGCTGGGATTGGCATGCTCCGGCGTGGTATTCGCTCAGGATATCGAACCTCGCCGATGGACACCATTGCCAGTCGGGACCAACATTGCCGGCGCAGGATACGTTTATACCGACGGCGAGATCTCCGTCGATCCCGTCTTCAAGCTCGATGACACCACCGTCGAGGTCAGCTCGACCGTCGTCTCGTTCCTCCACGCATTCGATCTGATGGGTCGATCTGCCCGCTTCGATGTTCGCTCGTCTCATCACCAGGCCAGATGGAAGGGTCTGCTGGATGGTGAACCTCGAAAAGTAGGAAGAACCGGTCTTGGCGACCCGCGTGTACGTCTGTCAATCAACCTACTGGGTGCACCGGCGTTCACGGAGCCGGAATATCGAGCATTCCGAGCCTCATGTCCGGTCAGTACCGTTGTCGGTGTAGCCTTGGCCGTCACCCTTCCCCTCGGCGAGTACAAGAAGGATAAGCTTCTAAATCTCGGGCAGAACCGCTTCGTCTTGCGGCCCCAGTTGGGCGTGGTGCACTCTCGCGGTCCTTGGTCCTACGAGCTGACAGGATCGGTGTTTCTCTTCACGGACAACGACGAATTCAGAACCGACAGGAGACGCGAGCAAGACCCGCTCTTCGCGCTCCAGAGCCACATCATCTACACGTCCACGAGCCGGTGGTGGGCCTCCCTGAGTGCCGCATACGATTGGAAAGGGGCGTCCCGGGTCGATG
>JAYEJW010000362.1:0-10051 GCA_034716535.1 Pseudomonadota bacterium | reverse complement strand
CACCAAATCTTGGAGCCCGAAATGATCGACGCAACGCTGCCCGGCCCCGATTCTCGGAACCAGCGACAGGAACATTCGGTGGCCGACCCGGAGCGGGCCCGCCTCCTTCTCCAGAGCATCCCTGACGATCCGCAGACCCTCAGCCGGCTGCGCGGACGCCATGTCCTCTCTGCCCGGCATTTCGACGCCCCGCTGCTGAGGCAGCTCATGCGCCTGGCAGCCCGTTACGAGCTGGGAGAGCTGAAGGGCACGCATCCGCTGCGCTGCAAGGTGCTGAGTAACCTGTTTCTCGATCGCTCCCATTGCACCGGCCGTCTCTCTTTCAGTGCCGCATGGATGCGCCTTGGGGGCAGCCTGCTGGACTTCGAACGGACAGTGGAGCAGATCCTGAGCCGGCGCTATGCCGTCGATGAGGTCATTGAGCTTTGCAACAGCTATTCCGACCTGACGGTGCTACGCACCGCGGACGCAGAGATGCTCCAGGACATGCTGCCACGATTCCGGATACCCGTGATCAACGCCGGCGACGGCTCCGGGGAGCACCCGACCCACGCCATGGCGGATCTGTACACCTTGTTCAAGTGGCGTCCCGCGCTGTTCCAGGACGATCCGCCGGCGGACCAGCGACTGCAGATCGCCGTCGTTGGAGACCCGTCGCGCACGCGCACCATTCGTAGCTTTCTGCAACTCCTGGCCTGTTTCCCAAAGGCCGTCGAGCGGGTAGTGCTGCTGCAGCGGCTCGAGCCCGGGTTCGCCCAGGGCCAGCGGGAGGAACTGGAGCAGTCTGGCCTGCGCGTCGAAACGACCAAGGAGCTGTTCCCGATGGCCACAGACATGGAAATCGCACGCGAGCTTCTCCCCTCGATCGACCTTCTCTACATGCATCAACTGCAGACCGTCCACCTTCCGCGCATGCAGATCATCGAGGGCATATCCCTGTTCAAGCCGAACGCCATGGTTCTCAATCCGGAGATCCAAAACGAAGAGGCCGCCCACCGGCTCAACGACTCGCCGCACAACGGCTACTTCGCCCAGGCCCGCGGCTCCGTATTCCTACGCATGGCGGTGTTCGCCGCGATCCTGGGGTGACCGCCCGGGATTCCTGAGAAGGGAGCCTGCACCTGTAGGTCGGGTTAGCGTAGCGTAATCCGACGATTCTCACACCGCATCGTTCCGACCGACGTTGCGTTACGGCGTGGACTCTCGTAGGTCGGGTTAGCGCAGCGTAACCCGACAATTCCCGCACCGCAGGGTCCAGACGGACGTCGGGTTACGGGCTTCGCCCTAACCCAGCCTACCGTGCTGCAAGGTGCAGAAACAGCCGTCGGGCGTTTGCACTCGTAACCTCGTCCACCCGCTCGGGCGACAGGCCGTGGGCCTCGGCGATGAAGTCCCGGGCATAGGTAAGATTGGCAGGCTCGTTGCGTTGGTCACGTTCCGGCCCCAGGACCGGGGAATCGCTCTCCAGGGCCAGGGACTCCAGCGGCAGGCGTCGCACCAGCTTCTGTTTCTGCTCGGAGCGCACCACCGAAGGCGGGACTGAGAACAGGTAACCGGCCTCGGCGACGCGCAGGGCGTGGGAGGCCTTTCCGTCGAAGGCGTGCATGAGCACCCGTTCGGCGCCTGCAGCAAGCAGCAGGTCCACCGTGTAGTGACCAGCGGAGCGTGAGTGGACGTTGAGCGGCAGGCCCAGCTCTTGGGACAGAGCGGCCATCTCCTCCAGGATGGCGCCCTGGGCACGCCGGCGCTCGGGATCCTTCACATACCAGTAGTCGAGGCCCACCTCGCCGATAGCAGCCAATTCTCCGGCGTGAGCGCGGATCTGGGAGATGACCTCATCGACTTGCGTGCGGGTGGGCAGGGGCAGCTCGTCGGCAAATCGGTCGGGATGGAAGCCGAGACAGGGAACCAGACGTGCCCCGACAGGGGCACGCGGCGCCGGTGGGACCTGGCGGATGGCGTGCTCGTTATCCACCCTGAGGACCTCGGCAATCACACGCAGCACCCGCGCATTGTCCTCGGCGTCCTCGCCGACGACCAGGACGGCCTGCACACCCGCGTCCTTGGCGCGCCGGCGCACGGCATAGCGGTCCGCGTCGAAGTCGGAACCGGCGAGGTGGGAATGACAGTCGATCATGCTCGCCTCTCCAAGGATGCGCGGTGCACTGCGAAGAACCAATAGACGAGGGCCAGAAGGCCGATCCAACCGGCGGCGAGCCAACCGATCATCCCGTCATAGCTCCCGACCAGGAAGGCGAGGGGTGAGCGCTCGTTGCCATCGGTGAGGTGGCGCGTTAGCTGGATCACGAATACCCAGCCGGCATGCAGGCCGATGCACCAGCCGATGTGGCCGGTACGCTCCCGCACCAAGCCCAAAAACACCCCCACGAGGAACAGGGCGAACATCGAGTCCAGGTGTTTCCATTGGAAGACGCCAGTGAAGACGTGGACGAACATCTGCCAGCTCCCGGCCCAGTCGAAGGCGACGCCGTCCGGCAAGCCATGAGGCTTCATGAAGTGCAGCAGCGCATACAGAGCCGCCGTCCAGGCAACGGCCGACACCATCCCACCCCTCCGGCGGATCGCGGAGAAGAGCGCGCCGCGAAAGAAGGTCTCCTCCAGCAGCCCGATGAGCAACCCGCCGATCAGGGCCTGAAGGCCCTTCTTCAGGAACGAGGAGACCCATCCCTCGCTGAGAGGATCGGGAACTCGGATCTGTAGCATCACCAAGGTGAGCGCCAGCAGCGCCAGAATCGCCACGCCCATCAGCCAACCTCGCCCAACCCCCCGCAGAAACACCGAACGGCTCGTGCCGAAACCCAGGGCTGCACGGTTGTTCAGTCCCGTCGCCTTGAGGAAAGGCCAAAGTCCCAGCAGGATGAAGACTTGGGCCAGACGTCCCATCACCCGGTGGGGATCGGATTCGATCCATCCCGTCTGCATCACCGGATACGTCAGGAGGGCCCCAAGCACCAAGCAGACGACCAGATAGAGAAAAAAGATGCCTGTTTCTCTCATCAGCGGCGCTTCCTTCGACTCGACAGGATCACTCGCTTGTTCCGGACCACGCGGCCGACAGAGAATCCACGAAGTCCCTGACCTTTCGGCACGAACTGGCGTGACCGCCAGACCGCCGATAGCGTCAAAGGCCGTGCGCGGTACTCCTCCAGCACGACACGAAGACGCCCTGCCGCCAAGTCCTCCGCCACGGCCACGAAGGTTTCAAGCGTGTTGATGTCCGGCTTTTGCATGACAGGAAAAAGTCATTTCCGTAAAGACGCATTTTTTTCTTGTTTAGCAACAACCATCCTATGGTGCAAGCAAGCCCGAACAGCGGAGACCCACATGATCCAGATTCGACCCGCCAACGAGCGCGGCCACTCCCGGCTCGACTGGCTCGATAGTCATCACAGCTTCTCCTTCGGCGAGTATCGGGACCCACGCCACATGGGTGTATCGAACCTGCGAGTGATCAACGAGGATATTGTCGCGCCTGGCGGCGGTTTCGCCACCCACGGAGACGAAGCGGGGCTCCACTCACGGCGGCCGCGGCTGCCCTTCGAGCGTGCGGTCGAGGTACTGTGACAGGGGACGACTCGAGCCCGCTTTTACAGCAGCACCAGGTTGTCCCGGTGGATGAGCTCCTCGTCGTCCAGGTACCCCAGCACCTCTTCGAAGCGGGTGCTGGGCTGGCCCTTGATGCGGGCGCTCTCCTGGGCATCGTAATTGACCAGCCCGCGGGCGACCTCGTTGCCGTGCTCATCGACGCAGGCGACCACCTCGCCGCGGTTGAAGGCGCCCTGCACGCTCCTGACCCCGACCGCCAGCAGGCTTTTTCCGTTTTCGCGCAGCGCGTGGACAGCGCCGGGGTCCAGCACGAGCCGGCCGCGCACCTGAAGCTGGCCCGCCAGCCATTGCTTGCGGGCAGCCTGGGACTCCTGGACCGGGGTGAGCAGGGTCCCGACCTCCTCGCCCGCGCCGATGCGGGTAAGGACATCCCTCCCCTGACCCGGCGCGATGACCGTTGCCGTGCCAGAGCGGGCCGCCAATCTTGCTGCCCGCACCTTGGTCACCATGCCCCCCAGGCCTAGACCGCTCACGCTGCCGCCCGCAACGGCATCCAGCTGCGGGTTATCCACCCGGGTTTCCGGGATGAGCCGGGCGTCGGGATCGAAGCGGGGATCGCGGTCGTACAGGCCATCCTGGTCCGTGAGCAGCAACAGGAGATCCGCCTCGATGAGATTCGCGACGAGGGCCGCCAGGGTGTCGTTGTCGCCGAAGCGAAGCTCGTCGGTCGCGACCGTATCGTTCTCGTTCACGACAGGAACGACCCCCAATCGCAGCAGGGTACGCAGGGTGCTGCGGGCGTTGAGATAGCGCTCGCGGTCGGCTAGGTCGTCGCGGCTCAGCAGGACCTGGGCCGTGTGCAGCCCGCGCTTCTGGAAACAGGCCTCGTAGGCGCGAACCAGTCCCATCTGGCCGATGGCGGCCGCCGCCTGGAGCTCGTGCAAGGACTTGGGACGACTGCTCCAGCCCATGCGGCACATTCCCTCCGCCACGGCACCTGAGGAGACCAGTACCAAATCGCCACCTCCGCGGCGCCACGCGGCCATCTGCTCCACCCAGGGGGAGAGGATCTCGCGGTTCAGCCCCTGCCCGTTTCGGGTAAGGAGAGCGCTGCCGATCTTCACGACCCAGCGCTGGCTGTGGGGAATCTTGTCGCGGGATATCATGGAATGAGCGCCCCCGTGCCTTCGGTCAATCCAGCGGATGCCAGTCGCCGGTATCCGCCGATTCTTCCTCCGGCTCCCGGGCGGCGGCTTGGCGTTCTTGTTCCAGATACCGCATCAGCGCCTCGGTCAATTCGCTGGTCCCCTGCCCCGAAACGGCGGAAATGCCGTAGACGGGACCTCGCCAGCCGATCTTGTCGACGATCGAGGCGCGACGCCGCTCGTACTCGGCGGAGTCCAAGAGGTCGAGCTTGTTGAGCACCAGCCAGCGCTCCTTATCTACCAGATCGCCACCGAACCCTTCCAGCTCCCGCTGGATCTTCAGTACCTGATCGGCCGGGTCGATGGACTCGTCCAGGGGTGCGATATCCACGAGGTGCAGCAGCAACCGGGTGCGCGCCAGGTGTTTGAGGAAACGAACACCAAGACCTGCACCGTCGGCTGCCCCTTCGATGACACCCGGGATATCGGCAATGACGAAGCCGCGATCCCGTCCCAGGCGCACCACGCCCAGATTCGGGTGAAGGGTTGTGAAGGGGTAGTCCGCCACCTTCGGTCGGGCACTGGAGACCTTGCGGATGAGGCTGGACTTGCCGGCGTTCGGGACTCCGAGCAGGCCCACGTCCGCCAAGAGTATCAGCTCCAGGTGAAGCTGGCGGCACTCGCCCTCGGTCCCGGGTGTGGACTGGCGCGGCGCACGGTTGGTACTGGACTTGAAGCGGGTATTCCCGATGCCGTGAAATCCGCCTTGGGCAACCAGTAGGCGCTCACCGTTCTCAAGCAGCTCGCCGATCTGCTCGCCGGTCTCTTCATCGAAGACCCGGGTGCCAACCGGTACCCGGACCAAGAGATCCTGTCCACTGCGGCCGGTCATGTTGCGGCCCCTGCCATTCTGTCCGCGCTCGGCCCGGCGCAGGCGCTGGACACGAAAATCCGCCAATGTATTGAGGTTGGTGTCCGCCAGCAGAACCACGCTGCCGCCGTCGCCGCCGTCACCCCCGTCCGGCCCTCCCTTGGGGATGAACTTCTCGCGGCGAAAGCTCACACAACCGTTGCCGCCGTCACCGGCTTCGACACGGATGTGGGCCTCGTCGACGAATTTCATGGCTTGGTCGCGGAATCGTTGCCCCGAAAACGCAAAAAGCCCCGCCACAAGACGAGGCTTTTCTCAGACTCCGGGATGGCCCGTCAGGCGGTCTCGACGCTGACGAACTTGCGGTTCTTCGGGCCCTTGACCTCGAATTTGACGACACCGTCGGCGAGTGCAAAGAGCGTGTAGTCCTTGCCGCAACCCACATTCACGCCCTTGTGAAACTTGGTGCCCCGCTGCCGCACGATGATGTTTCCCGCCTTGGCTTTCTGGCCGCCGTAGAGCTTGACGCCTAAGCGTTTGGATTCCGAATCGCGGCCGTTGCGGGAGCTACCGCCTGCTTTTTTGTGTGCCATGTGCCGTTCTCCTCAGCCCGCGTTGATGCCGGTAACCTCAAGCTGCGTGAACCACTGGCGGTGGCCCTGGTGCTTCAGGTGCTGCGTACGCCGGCGGAACTTGATGATCTTGACCTTCTTTGCCCGCCCGTGGGCCTTGACGGTTGCCGTGACCTTACCGCCCTCAAGGTACGGCTTTCCGACCTTGACATCGTCACCATCCGCAACCATGAGCACCTTGTCGAGCTCGACGCTCGCTCCTTCGTCGGCGGCGATCTTTTCGATTTTCAGGACGTCGCCCTCGGCGACCCGGTACTGCTTGCCCCCGGTTTGAATGACCGCGTACATGAATGCAATCCCCAGCGATATACGTTTCCGCCACCAAAGATCATGGGGCGATACAAAGAAGCGGGATGATATCCGCAGTGGAAGGCCAGAGTCAAACGGTAAACGGCCGGGCGTATCGGGGAGATGGAGTGCTGGCGCGTTCGGTGTCCCCGGGTAGACTTCGCCACGCGTCGTCATGCGAGGTTAGCTTGACAGCCCCGGCGCCCACATCTAGCATTTTTTTCTTTGTTTGCTCTGCGTTCGACCCAAGCATGGACCTGACCGAAATTCGGGAACCAATCGCCGAAGACATGCAAGCGGTCGACCGGTTGATATTGCGTCGACTCGCGTCCGACGTGGTGCTGATCAACCAAGTAGGCCACTACATCATCCAGAGCGGCGGAAAGCGCCTGCGTCCGCTGTCGGTGCTACTCTCGGCCCGGGCTTGCGGCTATCGGGGTTCCCGTCACATCGACTTGGCCGCCGTCGTCGAGTTCATCCACACCGCCACCCTGCTCCACGACGACGTGGTGGACGGCTCGGAGCTGCGCCGGAGCCGCGAGACCGCGAATGCCGTCTGGGGAAACGAGGCGAGCGTTCTGGTCGGCGATTTCCTCTACTCCCGCTCCTTCGAAATGATGGTGGACGTGAACAACATGCGGGTCATGGATATCCTCTCCCACGCCACCAACCGTATCGCCGAGGGTGAGGTCCTGCAGCTCCTCAACTGCAACGACCCCGACACCACCGAAGAACGCTACATGGAGGTCATCAAGCGCAAGACCGCCACCCTGTTCGAAGCGGGAACCCGACTCGGTGCCGTGCTGGCCGAATCACCGCCGGAGCTCGAGAAGGCGTTGGCGGATTACGGCCTGCAGCTCGGAATTGCGTTCCAGCTGGTGGACGACGCGCTCGACTACCGGGCAAACGGCGAAGAGCTCGGCAAGAACCTGGGCGACGACCTGGCCGAAGGTAAGCCGACGCTCCCGGTCATCCGGGCCATGGCAACGGGCACCGCCGAGCAGCGCGAGCAATTGCGTAAGGCGATCGAGACCGGCGGGCGGGAGCATATCGACGTCGCAGCAGAGGCAATTGAATCGACCAAAGCCATCGACTACACTATTGCGCTTGCGCGCCGATATGCGCAGTCGGCCAAGGCATCGGCCGGCGCGCTTCCCGAATCGGTCCAGCGCACGGCGCTGGAGAAGATGGCCGATTTCGCCGTCGTCCGCACCTACTAATCGGGGTGTAGCTCAGCCTGGTAGAGCACTGCCTTCGGGAGGCAGGGGCCGGAGGTTCGAATCCTCTCACCCCGACCAATATTCTTGATTCGCAGACGGCCACGATTTGTCCGCCTGTTTCTCGACCGTTCCTCGCTTTTTCTAATCTCATCCTTAAGTGGCGTTTTCCTAAGAACCCGCCCTGCAGTAACCGTTCAGCCCCCCCCTCAAATCCCCTCTCCCGCAGCGGGAGAGGGTTAGGGAGAGGGGCAAATGAGCTGGGGGGAGTGAACGATTACGCCCTGCACTGCCCCTTTTTCTCCGCAGAGAGAACGCGCCGTCGCCGAATCCCATCTGCGGGAACAGCTTCCGCAGCAGCGCCAGGAAACGCTGATCATTTTCTCCCAGTCGTCATGATATTCAGACGGTTGAGCATCCCGCATTCGTTGCCACCATCGACGCTCCGTTCTTTAAATTACATCAATTGTAAGTTCAATTGACACTTCGTGTATCAACGACTAGGTTCGGGCGCATGATTCCCCGCAGCCTCGAGCCAAGTCTGCGAGCCCTCGCGGGCTATTATCCGGTGGTCGCCGTGACAGGCCCTCGCCAGTCGGGAAAGACAACGCTGTGCCGTGCTGCATTTCCGGACCGACCCTACGTCTCCCTGGAGGCCCTGGACGTGCGAGAGTTTGCGCGTAGCGATCCACGCGGATTCCTCGCGGAGTACGCCGACGGTGCCGTGTGCGACGAGGTCCAGCACGTCCCCGAGTTGCTGAGCTATTTGCAGACGGATGTGGACGAGCGGCCGGAGTCCGGTCGGTTCGTGCTGACCGGCAGCCAACACTTCGGCCTGTCTCACTCCATCGCCCAGTCGCTGGCTGGCCGCTGCGGCATTCTGGTCCTGCTGCCGCCAAGCATCGATGAGCTGCGCGCCTTCCCGAACGCACCTTCGGACCTCTACTCGCTGCTTTGGCAAGGGGCCTATCCGCGGATCTACGACCGCAGTATTCCGGCCCACCAATGGCTGGCGGACTACACCGCCACCTATGTTCAGCGGGACGTCCGCCAGATCGTTAACGTCGGGGACTTGCAGGCATTCTCCGGATTCCTCAAGCTCTGCGCCGGCCGAACAGCACAGGAGATCAACCTGAGCGCGCTAGGCAATGACGCCGGGGTATCGCACAACACGGCCCGCGCCTGGCTCTCGGTGCTGGAGACCAGCTTCGTCATCTACCGCGTGCCGGCCTGGCACCGCAATATCCGCAAGCGGATAGTCAAGGCACCCAAGCTGCACTTCTTCGACAGCGGATTGCTGTGCTACCTCCTGGGCATCCGCGAGCCGGGGCAGCTGCGCCTGCATCCACTACGCGGTGCCATCTTCGAGAGCTGGGTGGTTTCGGAGATCTACAAGGGCTATGTCCATCGCGGCATCGGGCCGAACCTGTTTCACTATCGTGAGCCACGAGGGCTCGAGATCGATCTGCTGATCGATCGGGGCGCACGGCTGGATGTGGTGGAGATCAAGTCCGGCGAGACCCTCTCCCCTGATTTTTTCAAGAACTTGGGCCGCTTTCCGGCTCGGCTGGGGGAGTCCGATCCCTCCCACCGTATCGAGGGCTTTGTCATCTACGGCGGAGAGAGGTCCCAGCAGCGCTCACAGGCACAGGTCGTTTCCTGGCGGGATGTGCAGATCGTCGTCGACGGCTCGCAAAGGAACGAGCTTGCTTAAGCCCTATCCGGCTCTAAGGCCAAAGCGCTCAGCAAAAAGGCGATCGCGGGAAGGAAGCGCGCCGCCGGCGTCAACATTCCCGTGCGGGGAACCCCGGGGGTCGTGCTGGCCGCCGAACGGCGCGGCGTTGTTCCCAAGGCCCGGCCGATGATCGAGGGTATGATGGGTGCCGGGCTGGATCTGTCCAGAAAGGTAGTGGAGGCGGCGTTGACCCGTGTGGGCGAATAGCTCCCTGCAAAAAACAAGTGTTGGTGGTGCCGGAAATGCGCTCTACTTGGCTGAGAAGAAGGCGGTTTTTTGATTTGTCACAAGGAAAGACCTGTTTCTGCTCACTATCCGGCACTAAGGCCAAAGCGCGCTCAGCGAAATGGCGATCGCGGAAGGAAGCGCGCCGCCGGCGTCAACATTCCCGTGCGGGGAACCCCGGGGGTCGTGCTGGCCGCCGAACGGCGCGGCGTTGTTCCCAAGGCCCGGCTGGTGATCGAGGGTATGATGGGTGCCGGGCTGGATCTGTCCAGAAAGGTGGTGGAGGCGGCGTTGAGCCGTGTGGGCGAATAGCTCCCTGCGCAAGAGCAAGTGTTGGTGGTGCCGGAAATGCGCTCTACTTGGCTGAGAAG
>JAYEJW010000361.1:0-2007 GCA_034716535.1 Pseudomonadota bacterium | reverse complement strand
TGAAGCAGGCAGTCATTTAAAAATCTCCCGAGCGAAATAGCCATTTCTTAATGGCTATGGTAGCGTATTGGCTTTTTTGGTGACAGTAAAACTGTTAACTACTTTCAGTAGCTAATGAAGGATGCCAAATCTGGCTTTCGAAATTCCTGCCGCTGTTTGCGTATCCACTGGGGCTGGGTCTGGCGATGGTGGTCCTTGCCGGGGCGTTGCTCTCGCGGTTTCGCACTGCGGCACGGGTGCTCCTGTGGGGGGCGGTGGGGTTGATCTGGGTGGCTTCGATGCCCGTGTTTTCGGACTGGTTGCGGTCCACACTGGAGTGGCGTTACCTGCCTCCTGAAATCGAAGACTATCCGGCGGCCGATGCCATCGTGGTGCTGGGCGGGATGGTATCGGGCCCGGCGGCACCTCGGGTGGATCTGCAGGTGTCGGAGGCCGTGGACCGCCTGCTGCACGCCGCGGCACTCTTCGAGGCGGGCAAGGCGCCGGTGGTGATTGCGTCCGGGGGCGGGATTGCGTGGCTGGGAGCCGTTGAACCGGAAGCGGTCAGCATGAAAGCGTTGCTGTTGCGGCTGGGAGTGCCTGATGAAGCGGTCGTCATGGAGACGCAGAGCCGGAATACGGCGGAGAATGCGTTGTACGCGGCGGAGATATTGCGGGAGCGGGAGATTGGTAAAGTATTGCTGGTCACCTCGGCGCTGCACATGCCTCGGGCGATGAAACTGTTTCGTGCGCAGGGGATCGATGCGGTGGCGGTGCCGACGGACCTGCGGTCGATCTATGACCCGGTGCGGACGCTGCTGGATTATCTGCCGGATGCGGAGTCGTTGTATCAGACGACGCTCGCGGTGAAGGAGTATCTGGGGATGGTGTGGATGGTGGTGAGGAGACGTTGATCAGGGTCTGGAACTGTCGGATTACGCTCCGCTGATCCGACCTACTGGGACCGAGAAGTGCTATATTTTACCAATTCTTTATCGATAATGATTTCGTAAGGAGAGGCCGATGACCACCGTTACCCTGTCCAGCAAGTTCCAGCTCTCCATTCCCAAGGCCGTGCGGGAGGAGATGGGTCTGCGGGCCGGCCAGAGATTCGCCGTCATTACCAAGGGGGACATCATCTCTCTCGTTCCTGTCCCCGACCTGGCGGAGATGCGCGGCATCGCCCAGGGCGCGGATACTGGCGAATACCGCGACCGAACGGACCGCACGGATCGTTATTGATGGGGTTCCTGGTCGATACCTGCGGCTGGATCGAATGGCTGGTTGACGGGGCTCTTGCGGACAGGTTTCACCCCTACCTGGAAGATTACGAGTCTCTTTTTGTGCCCACTGTGGTTCAGTTCGAGCTATACAAGTGGCTGGAGCGGAATCGGGGCGAGGAGGCCGCGATGAAAGCCGTCGCCCGTACGACCCGCTCTACCGTCGTCGATCTCGATACCTCCATCGCACTGCTGGCGGCGGACCTCGGCCGCGAACACAACCTGCCCTTCGCCGACGCAGTCATCTACGCCAGCGCCCGGAAACACAGAATCGAACTCGTCACCTCCGACGACCACTTCGAAGGACTGACCGACGTTACATACTTTCCAAAGAAAAAAGCCTGAGTCACGGGCGACGTCGTCTTTACGCGTGCGGGAAATCGATGCCGTGGCGGCGCCGACGGGATTGGAGTTGTCCATGGACGGTGCGGACTGATCCGGATTGTCTGCCGGATGCCGCATCGCTGTATCAGACGACGCTGGCGGTGAAGGAGTATCCGGGGATGGGGTGGATGGTGGTGAGGAGGCGTTGATCAGGGTCTGGAACCGTCGGATTACGCTCCGCTGATCCGACCTACCGGGACTTGAGGATCACACTAAGGAAGTGTCACGAAATAACCATCTCATTATGAGTGGGGCTGCTATCATCGGAGCATGGTCGATGAAAACATCGTCAGGAAGCGGTTTGAATTGCTGGCCCCCGCGTTAGACGAGCGTCTCCGACGGCTTGCCGCCTCTGCGGAGGCAG
>JAYEJW010000360.1:0-10096 GCA_034716535.1 Pseudomonadota bacterium | reverse complement strand
CGTTGATGTTGACGCGTCGCCGACCGGTGTTGGAGCGAACCTCTTTGTTCTGGCCACGCTTGATCCAACCGCACGCGATCACCGGATTGTGCTGCGGATGGACGGCGTCCATAAAGTACAAGGGGTCGTCTTCGCCCTTGTCTTGCTTGAGCTTTTCGTACGCGGCCAGGAACTCCTCTTGAGCGGTTGCGTCGGCCTTGCCGGGCACCAGTCTCGGTTTCTTGTAGACGTAGCCGAGGCGGTGAAGCACAGCGGTCATGCCGCTCTCGGTGTAGGACACCGCGAAGGTTTCCTCCACCCAGCGGGCGATCGCTTTGGCGGTGAGGTAGAGGTTCGCCTGCAAGTGCAGGTCGAGAACGGCCTGTTGCTCATCGTCGAGCGAGCACACGCTGCCGCGAAAGGCGACATGGCCCAACGCCTTGAGGCCGCCTTGGTGGTAGCGCTTGAAATGGTTGCGAACGGTATTGGGATCGATCAGCAGAACTTCGGCGACTTGCTCCGCCGTCCAACCGGTGGCAAGCAGCACGACCGCCTTGATGCGATCGGCCTCGCGCTTGTCGCGCGTGCTGCGGTGCACAGCGCGCAGTTCGGCGAGTTTTTCCGCTGGGAGCGTGTAGTCGAGCATGCGGGGGATCATACACCAGCTTTCAGCTGGTTACACAAGCATCCTCAACGAAAATCGCAGATGAGCGCGGTATAATGCGCCTTAGTTTTCAAGAAGTCCTAATTTTCTGGCGAATTGAAAAAATTGGTGAAGTTCATCCGTCGTTATAGATTTGCCGAAAAAGACGTTGAATCTTGAAACAAGTTGAGTTGCGGTACAGACGCCGTCGAGCGACTGAAAAAGAAAAAACGTTGCCTCATCGAGTTCGTAATATTCGCCGGACTTCGGATCGGTGATGATATAGACTTTTCCACCGGAAGTTTTCTGTTTCCGGGTAATCAACAGATCTTTACGAAAGCGGGAAAAAGGCCGGTCATCCTGGACGGACTCAGACGACGCCTCGCTCCGATCTCGATTGTTTTCCGCCGCTAAATCGCTCGTGCGCCCCGAATTATCCATCACGGGCTTTGGTGCACTGGCGACCGCTCGGATGTCTTCGACGAGCTTGCAAAACGCGACGGCTTCCCGCGAACCATCCCAAGCCACCATGCGTTCGGTGTGGATAAGGTAGAACTTGAGCGGCAAGTCCAGATCGTCCTCGATCCGAATGGAGACGACCTTGTCCCGGTCTGCCGCCCACGCGGCTTCCGCCCTTACCCATCTCGAAATCACCGCATTGGTTGACCACACGGCCACAACGCAGCGAACTTGTTTCAGCTTGCGTTCGATCGCTTCGTCGAAGGGCTCGCCCGAGCGGACCTTGGGGTCCCACCAGACCTTGTATCCCTCGGCGGTCAGCGCGTCGACGAGTTGCCGGACCCACGCCCGGTCCTTCTGCGAGTAGCTGATGAAGATGTCTGCCATGTCCCAGCCTGTCCCAATCGTTCTCTTTTCACCCGGAGGGTACGGATCAAGGTCGCGGGGGATTCGTTACACTGTGTGTTGCGGTCATCATGATCATCGTGCACGGCGCGTGTCGCTAAGCCCGTGACACTAGCTCCCTCCACGTGCTAGTAGGAGGATAACCCCATGGCCACCCAAGCGCGATACAGTCTTGAGCAGTCTTGAGGGTCTGGTCTAGGAGCAGTCTTGAGGGTCTGGTCTAGAGCAGTCTTGAGGGTCTCAGTCTTGAGGGTCTGGTCTAGCATCGTACTGTTTTGGGTCGAGCCGAAGGACCGTTAGCGAATGTACGGATGCCCGCATGGTCCAGCCTTCGGGGTAACGGGGTCGCGGGGTAACGGGGTCGGGTCCCAAAACGACGCCGATGCGTCCTGCCCTGTCAGCGAAGGCCCGTCGGAAGCGCAATCAGGCGACTTTCCGGACATGCGCGATCTCGCGGGATTCGACGGGGCGAACATGGTCAGCTGATAGCGTGAGCACAGCCAGCATATTTCCGCCGAACGTCATGAACTCGACCTCGTAGGCGGCACCATGCGCGTAGACCATCTCAACCGTACCGGCATCGCCCGCCCGAAGACCGTTGGCTTCGATGTCCTTGGTCAATACGACGTCGGAAAGCTCTTCGATCATAGCTTGTCTCCTGCCGGATAGGTGGTCGCCAAACGCGGCCTGCGAGCCAAGGGTAAAGGGAGGGTCGGATCCTAAAACGACGCCGATGCGTCCCACCCTGTCAGAGAAGGTCCGTCGGAAGCGCAATAAGGCGACTTTCCGGGCATGCGCGATCTCGCGGGAGTCGACGGGGCGGACATGGTCGGCTGATAGCGTGAGCACAGCCAAGGTATTCTCCGCTGAGCGTCATGAACTCCACCTCGTAGGCGGCACCATGCGCGCAGACCATCTCGGAACCTTCCGCGCGCGTTGCGGCCAAGATTGCGCTGAAATCCAGATCGTTGGTCACGACGCAATATCCGCGCTCCTTCGCCCACAGCATGATCTGAGCGTTCCGGGGCCTCCAGCGGCCCGACAAAATACAAGCGCGTTGCATGCCATCCCTGAGCTTCCACAACCGTTACCCAGCCGGGCGAAAGTTTCATGTCGAGCAGCAGTTTCATGCATGCCGGATCGCGGTCTCGACCTCCTCCGCGCGCCACGCCGCGTAGCTGAGCGCCTGTGCGATGTCATCGGGTTCGAGATAGGGATAGGTCGGGTAAAGGGGTCGGATCCGAATGGCACTGACTTTAGCCCAACCGCCTGATGCAACGAGAAAATCGAGGGGGTTCGCGAAGTCGGGGTTGTCGCGAAGTCGGGGTTGGGTCTTGCAATCCACCATCTCGTACAGGCAGTCTCGCCCGGGCAAATGGGGCCATCTCCTGGCGCCTCCTATTCGACAATCTCCCTGAGTCGGGACAGTAAATCCGGAATCTCCTCAGTTACCGTTCTCCAGACGATATCGGTGTCGATATCGAAGTAGCCGTGTACCAGCCTATTTCTCATGCCCACGATGGCCGTCCAGGGAAGGTGCTTGTTAGCTGATCGGGCGTCTTCCGAGATCTTGCTGGCGGCCTCGCCGATCACTTCGACTGCGCGGACCGAGGCGAACAAGAGCATACGGTCGTCATCCAGATCGGCACGCGAACGACCAGCGATGAACTGCAAGGCAGCCTCGCCTGCGTCGATCATGTGCAGGACGCGCACGCGGTCATCGGCGTGCATATTGCACCACGGCAGTACTCGTGACCTCCTCTCGAAAGTAGCGGGAGAGGTCCTGCGGAGTGCGCAGGTCGACCTCACGCCCGCCCAGCAAGTCGGAGAGCTCCGCCTCCATGGCCGCCAACGCGAGTAAACCTGGTTTCCGACCCGGTTCGAAGTCGACCAAGAGATCTAGATCGCTATCCGGTCGGGCCGTGCCCTTCAAGTGGGAACCGAACAGAGCAAGTCGGCGAATATGATGGCGTTCGCAAAAACCCGCGAGCGTGCGATCATCAAGGTTCAGCTTCGGTCTCATGGCTATGTCATGAGGGCAAAGGGGTCAGATCCTTAAACGACGCCGATGCGTCCCGCCCTGTCAGGGAAGGTCCGTCGGAAGCGCAATCAGGCGACTTTCCGGACATGGGCGATCTCGCGGGAATCGACGGGGCGGACATGGTCGGCTGATAGCGTGAGCACAGCCAAGGTATCTCCGCGGAGTGTCATGAACTCGACCTCGTAGGCGGCGCCATTCGCGTGGACCATCACGACCGTACCGACATCGCCCATCCGAAGACCGTTGGCTTCGATGTCCTTGGTCAACACGACGTTGGAAAGCTCTTCGATCATTGGTTGTCTCCTGCCGGATAGGCGGTCACCAAACGCGGGCTTCTCTGACCAACGGTTACGAACCAGATGCTTAGGATTCTCCTGTGGCGGCCATCCGGACACATCACTGACCCCTCAACGACAAATTTCTCACCTAATTCACTGCTCTCGGTACTGATCACGCCTCCATCGCGGGCGTGCTCCAACAGCGCATTGGCTAGGGTCTGCCACTGTCCGGTGCTGAAACCTACGGCCGTGAAGAAGCGTGCCTTGCTCCGACCGGAGGAATGGTCGCGGGCCAGGAGGTATTCGACAACCTTCTTCCTCTCGACAACGGCCGAGCTCGCGTTCGGCAGCTTCATGGTAAAGATACCCCGCACTTGCCACTCGAACCAGTGTCCGAGCCGGATTCCCTCACGCTCATCGCCATCGCCTATGCCGGCGTCGAGCTCCTCGGCGTCGCCGTGGCCCTGCGCGCGGAAATGACCGCTCGAAACTCCGAGGGCGCCTCGGCCCCTGGGCCATCGGCCTCATCACCTCCCCCTGGATCGCCCTGCCCCTCTACGGCATCTTCGGCGGCCGGCGCTTTCGCGGCTATCTGGATGCGCGCCGGCGCGGGGACGCGGACATTCAGCGCCTGATCGCGAAGAAAGTGACACGCTCGTTTCCATCCACGAATTCGTTCCAGACATCTTCGTCGACTTTCGAGCTGATCTTCACCGCAGACATATTGGCACTCCAAACCCCCCACCATCTTGACCCGTCAAGATAGGCCGGACTGCGCGTTTCTTCAACGCAAGGTGTCGGTGATGACAATGGCGTGCGGCTGATCCAGCGCCTCAGCGGGCCGGCGGTAACCCAACTCCGGCTGCACCTGCCGGCGTTGGCGGCCTGCGAAGCGGGGACGGCATCGATCCCGGAGGTGACGATCTCCTCGGGTAAGGGTAAAGGGGTCGAATCCCAAAGCGAGGCCGATGCGTCCTGCGCTGTCAAAGAAGGTCCGTCGGAAGCGTAATCAGGCGACTTTCCGGACATGGGCGATCTCGCGGGAGTCGACGGGGCGGGCATGGTCGGCTGATAGCGTGAGCACAGCCAACGTATTTCCGCCGAGCGTCATGAACTCGACCTCGTAGGCGGCACCATGCGCGTAGACCATCTCGGAGCCTTCCGCGCGCGTTGCGGCCAGGATTGCGCTGAAATCCAGATCGTTGGTCACGACGCAATATCCCCGCTTCTTTGGCCCACAGCATGATCTGAGCGTCCGGGGGCGTCGACCGGACCGACAAAGTACAAGCGCGTTGCATGCCATTCCTGAGCTTCGAGGTAACCGCTCAGATCCCCCTCGACCAGACACACCGCACGACGGCCGGGTTCGCCATCCATGGCACTGGATTCCGGCATCCCGGCCGGAATGACGGCGGGAGTGTGAACGGCTACGCTTCGAGAACCGATACCCGACCGGGCGAAAGATTCATCTCGAGCAGCCGAAGTGAATCGGGCCTGCATGCGCGGGCGCCTACCTGCGGCCGATGCTGCACGAATTGCCGGCCTCCGCGTCGCTCCAGCCCTGACGATTTGGCTGTCCGCCGTCAGGGCTGGTAAAGCCCGTGACGTTTGTGCCAATCTTCGATGCTCTCATCGGGATAACGCGAAAAGTGTCGATGCCCTTCTCCCGAGGGCACTTCCACCCAGGGCGCGACGAAATCGAGCATGATGTGGACGAGCTCCGGCGGCCTTGGCAGCGGCGTGTCGACGGCAGAAGCAAACGGGTAAACCCACTGGGGCCAGCGGGGATCGGCAGCCCACAAGGCGCTGCCGCAGTCCCGACAATAATATCCCTTGCCCGGGCCTCGTTTCAGGGCTCCCGGATGGTCTTCATCGTCGACCCAATTGTCGTGGACGGCGACGTACTCTTTGCCCTCGATGGCGAGCGTATCCGCAGCAGCCATGATGTTGATGGCATATCCTCCACCCCCGGCGGTCTTGCGGCACATGGAACAGTAACAGCGCATATAGGGGCACGGCGTGTGCGAGACCGCACTGAACTCGACATGACCGCAGTAACAGGAGCCCTCGATCTCCATAGATTTCCTCCCGCCGCCGTTGCGGCTCAGCTGACGTTGCTTGTTGAGTCTAGCCTCCGTGGCTGATCAAGCCGAGAGGAGAGGAGCTCACCCAAGTGCGCGTTCGGTGTCAGGAACAGTACAAACCACCGAAACCGGGCACCTCTGCGACGGATCGGAATCAAATGCCCGCCCGCCGAGAGCGGCGTGGAAGGTCGCCAACCTGCCTCCGCCTGCGAGAAGCTGTCGCTCAGGAACGAACCGTAGGCGTCGTACGTCCCCGCTTTCTCCTTGTTTTCGGGGGCTGATTTTCCTACTCTCTGCGAAACACCGTGACAGGCATAAAAATGTTGACGAGGAACGGAGGTGAACGCTCGATTCATCCCTGCCCTCCCGACAACGCCTAGCCACCTCCACCACGCAGACGGCTATCGCCGCAGATGCTGAAGCCCTGTACCGCTGGATCTCGCCGACCTGCCGTATTGATTCAAGCCGCGCCTCGATCCGCCGCGCATGGCTTCTGATCGCCTGCGAGTCCGCATCCTGCGCAGGGTCGGGCCGGAAACGTGGCGGCGATTATCAGCTGAAGCGTCGGTAATCACTATTCAATTACCATGAACAGGCATTTAATCGATGTGCTATCTACGGTGGATTAAGGCATTCCAAGTCGTCGGTTGGATTGCGCTATTGCATGGTGCGCTCACGTTCGCCAGCACGAGCATCGACGAGGAAGAATACCCGGAAGCGCAGGAGATAGAGACAATACTAACGGCCGACTCGCCGCCCGCCGGCGTGCTATTCAGTGTATTGGAGTACAACGAGGATGCACTCGAATGGATCGTGCCGCGGATCGAGCATTATGTGTCTCTTCTACGCGAGCGCTACCCGGACTTGGCGATTGTTATCGTGTCGCACGGCGACGAGATGCTCGCATTGCGCGAGGAGGAGAAGTGGCTGTATCGAGACGTACATCAACGGATTCAACGGCTGGCCGAAGAGTTGGGCATTACGTTTCATGTGTGCGGCGCCTATGCGATGGCGAACGGTATTGATGAGAGCGAGTTCCCTCAATACGTTGATGTCGTGCCCTTGGCCACGACGCAAATCCAAGACTACCGCGAACTGGGCTATACGGTAATCACCACGGAGCTTTCGTGGTGAAGAGCTTGTTGCGTTTAGAAGATGGCGGCGTCGACATTCGCAAGCAGTAAGATGCAGGATCACGTATCTCAGTCCATATTGGCACGGAGGGGCCCCGCGATTTCGGATTGGGGGCTGTGCTACGCCGCCGCCATGTCCTTGATCGCCCGAGGCGACCGAAGCTCACTATCGAGGGCCATTACCTTGTTGCCGCGAGGGATGAATCACATTCGTCGTCTGACAAGTGGAATAACCGGTATCCCGGCGGCTCAAGAACGCCGAGAGCATCAATGCTCCACGATCCAAGAAACATCGACTTGGCGTTTTGGCATCATCCGGCTCGGCCCGGCCGCCAGGATCCCCCCGCACGACCATCCTGGTGCCTATGCGGTGTCTCAGGTGCTGGCCGGACAAGTCACGATCGACGCCTTCTCCTTGGTCAAGGAATACTCACGCGGCATGGCGCAACTGCGCCAAGCCTCGACGGCCGACCTCGGACCCGGAGAATCGGCAGTTCTGGACCCGTGGGATGTCAACATTCATCGCCTTCGTGCGTCCCAACATGGCGCAGTCCTTTTGACTGGCGCTTTCGCCAACGGAGCGAGTCTGAGGAGCCGGCGCTGGTTCTTCACGATCAGACAAGACCAAAGCGGTACGATTGAAGCGGCTGCAGTCGACCAGGCGGCGATCGACTCCAATTCGGGTGCTCGTCGTTTGCGGTTAAGAGCGGGGTGAGCTCAATGTCCAGCCATACGTGTGAACTAACAAAGATGATGATCGGTATGACCCTCGCGGTTCAAGGGATGGCTATATCGGCGGTTGAGACGGACAACTCCGGCGGTGGCACCCTCGCAGCGACATTCCAGCTCTACGAAGCAGGTAGGTTCGACGAGGCCGCCGTGCGACTTCGACCGCACGGCGAACAAGGTAACGCCCGCGCACAGCTGTATTTGGCCACGCTCTACCGAACGGGCGCGGGTGTCGAGGCGGATGAATGCGAAGCCGCCAACTGGTACGAGAGAGCCGCTAGGCAGGGTGTCGCCGAGGCGCAGTTCCATCTGGGTCTAATGTACCTGGAAGGAGTGGGTGTAACCGAGAATTCCGACGAAGCGCTGGAATGGATTTCCAGAGCAGCAGAGCAAGGATTCGGCGATGCTCTTGATGTTTTCAACTATATGCTAAACCACGACGAAGTCCTAGCCTGTTAATGGGTGGCCAAAGGAGCTGTTCGATTGGTCGTCGCCGGGAGCGACCGGAGCGTGCACGTTGAGAAAAGTGGGGGCCGTTGAGATGCGGGACTACCAGGGTCAGAAGAGACCGCCGTTTGCCGAACAGCCCGCAGTTGGGCAGGAATCGGTCTCGGACTATCCCCGACCTCCGAGAATGGAGCCCGACACCAGACGGGTGGAAGTGCGCCGTGAGGGAAAACTGATCGCAGACTCCCGCCGAACCTGTCGCGTGCTGGAGACGGCAAGCCCGCCGACCTTCTACATTCCGCCTGCGGATGTAGCCGTAGAGCTGCTGCGTCCTGCCTCCGCGACGTCCTTCTGCGAGTGGAAAGGAGTCGCCCACTACTGGGCACTGAGGATTGCTGACGCTTCCGCCGAACCGATCGGGTGGAGTTACCCGGAACCCACGGACGCCTTCGCGTCGATCGCCGGTTACTTCTCGTTCTATCCGGCGCGGGTGCAATGCTATCTGGACGGCGAGCGGGTTCGCCCCCAGCCTGGAGGCTTCTACGGCGGCTGGGTCACCGGAGAGATTGTCGGCCCTTTCAAAGGCGAGCCCGGCACCGATCACTGGTAGTCTCCTAGTATAGCGGAGTGCCGCCCTCGGCCATGAACGACCTGTATCCTATACCCACACGGGCATTCCGCCACCTCGAAGCCCACCGGTAGGAACTTGCTGATCAGCCACATGAGGGTGCGCGCATGCAGGCTGATCTCGCGCATCGTGAAGCGGGAGGGCCCTGCGGCGAGGGCAGCGTAGATCAGCAGCTGATCGGCGGCGTGCAGGTCCAGGGCGACGCTGGCCTCGATTTCCGTGCGCAGCGCCCGGCCAGCCGCCGCGCCGAGTCTTTCCGCGGGCACACCCCGCTCGGCAACCACTGCCGAGCCCAGCAGGCTGCGCTCGGTGTGGGCGGCCAGAACCAATGCACCGCCCTGACCTACGGCATCGCCATCCCGCAAGACCCGAGTCTCGATATGCAGCGGCCCCAGGCCGGAAAGCTCTGCCCGAGCCGCCGCAGCCATGCGTTCGGGGATGTGCGAGGCCAGATGCGCGACATGGGCACGGCCACGCATCGCAAGGAGGCGGCCCGGTGTCTCGGCCTGGAGGGGTTGCAACGGACCGGCCGGGATGACCGACAGGCGCACCTCCCCGCCGCCCCGCGGATAGTACCCGTGGATCACCGAGTCCAGACGCACCCGCGCCCCCAGCCGGATTAGCCAGGGCAGGAACACATAGCGAAGATAGTCCAGGGGTGGGGCCAGCCTCACGTCGGTGCCGCCACGCACGGTCAAGAGGCAGGGACCATCGGCATGCAGCGCGACGGGCAGCGCCGCCTGCAGTACGAGGGCGATGCTGCCGGCGGTGCCGACCTCGAAGCGGTAGTCTCCGCCACGGATGCCGCCGGGGCGGAACGCGAGCTCGGTCGCACCGCGGGCCGCCCCTTCCAGCTCACCGCCGCAGAGAGCGGCTACTGCACGCACCGCGGCAAGGTGCTGAGCCGCCAGGCCGGACTTTGGCCGTCCCGCCCGGATGTTGCGCAGGCGGATGGCCCGGCCGGTGACTGCGGCCAGGGCCATAGCCAGACGGGTAAGCTGGCCACCGCCCTCGCCGTAGCTGCCGTCGATTTCCAAGGGGCTCATGCAAGCAGGGCCTCAGCTCCGGGGGGTCATGCGTGGCGCAGCCCGCGTAGAGATCGGAGTGTCGCCGTGCTCAGGATGCGAAACGGGACGTCCCAGTCCCCTTTCGCCTTCCGCTCGGCGACAGCCTTTATGCCCCGGTTCGCCCCGCTCCGGGGCCACAGCTTCGGCACTTCGCGCCTACGCTATGACCCCTACGACGAATGGCTTGACGCCGTTTCGGATGC
>JAYEJW010000359.1:0-10105 GCA_034716535.1 Pseudomonadota bacterium | reverse complement strand
TCGGAATCTCCTCGTCCATCTGCTCTCGCCCCATCAGTTGTGATGGGGCTGGATTTCAACAGATGCGGCTCAGTGTGTCCAGCACGAGTCGACTCCGACCCCGCTGAGATATGGGTAATGGTATGGTCTGGGACAGCTCACTGAGCCAGGCCTCTCCTTGCTCGCTGCGCATCAGGTGATGGTCCAAGATCAGGGTATTTACGCGGTCGGCCAAGCGTAGGGCATTGTCCCAGGCATCGGCAAGCACGGACTCTCCGAGGCGCTCCAGATAGAGTGGCGGCCCCGCCGCGAGCACTATATCCGGTTGCCATTGAAGTATCTTTTCCACGGCTTCGGCATTTAACAGCTGAATGTCCGAAGCATGGACAAAAACACACTTTCCCGTATCGACACGGGTCATCATCACCTTGCCGAGCTTGCTTCCCGGCCGCCCGTGGGGAACCGCCGGGGAGAACGAGAGCGGACCGGCACTGCGTCCCTCCGTCACAGTCAACTTGTCGCCAAGCAGGTCTTGAAGATCAAAAAAACGCCGGCGCATTTCGCTCGGTTCCGCATCCACAGCCTTGCTCCAGACACGCAGGTCTTGAAAGCACTGCGGCAGTATTTGCAGTGAGAGCTGGAAGGGATTGGCATGCTTGAGCGGCACATGGTCGCCGTGAAAATGACTGAACACGACATCGGTGGCTCGCTCCATGAGCGTCAAGATGCGTCTGCGCACCCGTTTTCCGACAGCCACCTGTACCGGATGCGGGTGTCGGCCGTGGCGGAAATAGCCGAGCGCCAAGCCAGGATCAATAAGGATCCGGTGGTCTTCCCAATTAACCGCACAACAGAGGCTGCGTACCCCTAGGGATTCGGCGCCGACTATCTCAAGCGCAAAACCATTCTCATCCTGCATTAGCGAACGAAGTCTCTGGATCGATACGCTGGCTTGTGACTTGGTACCGTCCCTGATACTCAGCCTGAAAAATTCTTCAGACGCACCGGCTGACTGCGCGGTCCCCAATCGCTGGGCGAGTTCTCGAACACGCCGGCACAGCGCGCACCGCATTCGCTGCACCCACCCCCGGCAGCCAGTTTCCATTCGGTAATTGCGTAACCGTCGCGTCCGATCAGTACCGCACCACATTGATGACAATAAGTGCTGGCGCCCTGCGGATCGAAGACGTTTCCGGTGAATGCGTAGCGCACCCCGTTGTCCATGGCGATGCGGCGGGCTCGACTCAGGGTCTCTGCCGGTGTCGGTGGTATGTCGAGCATCTTGTAATCGGGATGGAAGGCAGTGAAGTGCATGGGCACGTCAGGCCCGAGGTTCTCCACCACCCAACGGGTCATCACGTCGAGATCGTGATCCGAGTCGTTGTGACCGGGAATCAACAAGGTGGTCAGCTCCAGCCAGACATCCGTTTCATGCCGGAGGTATTGAAGGGTGTCCAGCACGGGTGCCAGCGAACCACCGGTTAGCTTGCGATAGAAGGCCTCGGTAAAGCCTTTCAGGTCGATATTGGCCGCATCCATGACTTGATAGAACTCCGCCCGCGGTGCAGGACAGACGTAGCCCGCGCTCTCCGCTACGGAACGGATTCCACGAGCCTTGCAGGCTCTGGCCGTATCGATGGCGAAACCGCTGGAGCGTCCGTAGGTGGTCAGGACCATCTGATCCCCCATACGGGCACGCACGAAGCACAATCCGCGCTGGCCTTCGCGCAGTTTGCAGTACCTGGGGCAAAGGTCGCACTGAATGCGCCCGTCCGCAATTCGATGCCAGAATCGTGCAGGTACGGTGCCTGGGTTGTCGAAACTCAAGTCGGAACTTCTGGCGCTCATGGTTCTTCAACCGTCTCTGACTGTGGCCGTTTATTCCCCGTGTGACGAAAACAGTCTGAAAAAAATACGTTCAACGGCCGCTGGGGAAACGCCGGCTGCGTCAGTCGATCTCGATGACCCGCCGCCTGGATTTCTTCAGCTTGGGCGCTTTCACCTCCAGCACACCGTTCTTGAATTTCGACTTGGCGTGCTCGGCGTCCACGTCGGTCGGAAGCCGGACCGTCCGCGAAAAAGCGCCGCGCACGATCTCCCTCCGATAGTACTCGCCCTTCTCTTCCGTCTTCTCCTCGCCCGTGCTGGCCTTGATGGTCAGAACATCGTCGGCCAGCATGACTTCCAGATCGTCTTTATCGACACCGGGCAGTTCGGCATGCACCAGGATCTCATCGTCGCGCTCGATCACGTCCACGCTGGGCGGCTCGCCTTCGAACGGCTCGTCCTGTTCCCACCATCCCGGCCCGCCCCAGCCACGACGAAACCGCCTCGGCCAGAAGCCAGGAAAATATTCATCGAACACCCGCTCCATGTCTTCGAACGGTCGCAATTCGCGATCGCGGCGCCTGCGCCTGGTCAACTCTCTCCGAGGTCTGTTTTCTTCTGCCATAATGTCCTCCTTTCGTGTGCCGCCTGTTTAAGAGAACCGCATGTTCTACTTAGAGTATGGCTCCTCTTAGAGTATGGCTCCTCGGAAGAAACCGTGGCTCAAATCCAAGTCGATTTCCTCCACGCGAAAGCGCAATAAGTGTCCGTACCGGCAGCGATTTCCAGCCTGCGGACAGCGCGGCCCAAACTTCAACGCTTTAACGAAGGAAGGGGCCGGAGGGAAATAAGCCCGAATCAGACGGCGGTCGTATCACTGTCCCCATCCGCCTCGTCGAACGCAAGCAGCCGGGACGAGTTCAGCAGGATGCCCAGGGTATGGGCGATGTGGATCAGTCCGCCGGTGGCCGGGGACAGCCAGCCCATAGCGCCAAGGGCCGCGCCCGCCAAATCGGTGCCGATTGCGAGCCAGTGGTTCTGCTCCGCCACACGCCGCGTGGCCCTGCTCAATCCCCGCACATAGACGAGATTGCGCACATTGCTGTCGGCCAGGGCGATATCCGCCACCTCGATCGCGACCTCGGAGCCGCCGGCACCCATGGCGATACCGATATCCGCCTCGGACAACGCCGGCGCATCATTCACCCCGTCGCCAATCATGACCAGGGTCCCGCTCTCCCGGCGCAGCTCGTTCACCAGCCGGGCCTTGTCCTCCGGAAGCAGCCCGGCATGGCAGGCATCCATCCCCAGTTGCCGACTCAGCGCCTCGACTACCGGTCGCTCGTCGCCGGAGATCAGGACGATCCGCCGGACCCCGGAGGCGCGCAGCCGCTCGAGCGTCGATTGGGTCCCCGGGCGCAGGCGATGGCTGACCCCCATGACCCCCAGCAGGCGACCGTCCCTGGCCACGTAGACCGCGGTCTGTCCCTGGTCGATCATTCGCCGGGCATCCCCGATGTATGGCGCAACATCGATACCAGCGCCGAGCATCATCTTGCGGTTGCCGAGCAGGATGTCGCGGCCGTCGATGCTCGCCTTGACGCCCTGCCCCAGGATGTGCTCGCTCATGTCGGGCGGTTTCGGCTCGATGCCGAGCGCGTCGGCCCGCGCGAGGATGGCGGAGGCCAGGGCGTGGGGATTGTGCAGCTCGGCGCAGGCGGCCAAGTACAGCAGCTCCGCCTCATCCTCGCTGACCATGCCGGCGATCTCCGTCTCCTCGGTGGTGATGGTGCCGGTCTTGTCGAAGCAATAGGTGTCGGCCTCGCCGACCTGCTCCAGGTAGACGCCCCCCTTGACCAGGATCCGCCGCCGCGCGGCGTTGCGGATGGCTGCGCTGACTGCCGTGGAGGCCGCCAGGACCGTCGCGCAGGGGCAGGACATGACCAGCATCACGGTAAAGGCCCGAGTAACACTGCGCGTCGCCAGCAAGGTCAACAGGGTGAGTCCGGTACCCATCCTGAGCAACCGCGCGGCCAGCTCGTCCGCCCGTTGCTCCAGCGGCGCCTTCTGATCCAGGGACGCCTCCACCAGGGCGGCGATGCGGGCCAGGTAGGTCTGGCCGCCCACCTTGCGAGCGCGCACTGTCAGCTTCCCCTTATCCACATAGCTGCCGGCAAACACCTTATCGCCGGCATTCTTGTATGCCGGCTCTGATTTTCCGGTAATGAGCGCTTCGTTCAGCAACGCCTCGCCCGTTTCTATCGTCCCGTCGATGGGGATCTTTCCGCCGGTGCGGACGACCACCAGGTCTTCGGGCCGCAGCGCCTCAATCGCCACTTGGACCTCTGTTCCGTCGACCAACAGCAACGCATCCCTGACCGCGAGCTGCAGCATCTTGCGGATGGCGCCACGCGAGCGCTCAGCGGCATACTCCTCCAGCAGCTTGGCGCCTCGCAGGACATAGATGATCTCGAATGCGGTCAGGACCTCGCCCATGAAGATGCCGAGCAGCAGGGCGACGCTCAGGAACTGATTGACCGCGAAACGCCGCTCCTCGAAGGTCTCGTGCCAAGCATCTTTAAGCAAGGGATAGGCGGCTGCCACGGAGACGATGCCGGTCGGACTCAGGGCGGACTGGGAAACCGGCGCCTTCTGGATGTACTCGCGCACCAGCACGTAGCCCAGGTAGCCTGAGAGCAGCGCGAAGGAGCCGATGCGCCGGAACCAGGAGCGTTTTGTCTCGGGCCGAACTTCCCGACGACAGCCCACGCACTCGATGGACTCTTTCTTGTGGCTCGCCGCGGGATTCTTCCCCGCCAAGGGGGCGATGATCCCGTACAAGGTCTCGGCGGAGAGCTTTCCCGGATCGTAGCGGACAACGAGGGAGGCGCAGACGGTTCGGCTCCGAACCAGATTTATCCCCTCAACACCCTTTAAGGCGTCTTCCAGCCGCTCCCCCAGGTCCGGATTGCGATATAGCGTGCTGATGCGCCAGCGTACCCGACCGCGAATACGGTGACGCATTTCTATCATCACGAGACCTCCGTTCTCCCTACCGGAAGGGCCGCGGGCGACTGACACCGAGGGGCGGAAAAACGAGAGGACATCTCTACTTACGATAAAGCATTTTCATCGAAACATCCCATCATTGCCTTGACCAGGCAATGATGGATTTCAATAATCCTTTGATAAAGGATCTTAGTACATCTTCGTTTGCATACGCTGGACCCTGGACCGGGACTGGTACGCCGAGCGCGGGATCATTCTGAACTGAGCGGAGAAGGCGTCATGAACACGCCCCGCCTGACCATCTTGTTCGACAACTACGCATTTAGGCCGGGACTCGCCACGCTCTGGGGCTTCGCCGCAGTGATCCACCTCCCGGCGCAGACCATCCTGTTCGATACCGGCAGTAACGGCCGGGTATTGCTGAAGAACATGGCCGCGCTCGGCATCGATCCCGGCGCAGTGGACATGCTGTTTCTCTCCCACCCGCACTGGGATCACATTGGAGGACTGGACTCTTTTCTGGAGGTCAACCCCACCGTCGCCGTCGTGGTCCACGAGGACTTTTCCAAGCACCTGATCCGGGACCTGGATACCCTTTGCGGGGAGCTGATCGTCGTCGGTGCCGACTCCCGGCAACTGGCGCCGGGCGTTTTTTTCACCGGAATGCTTGACAGCGAGCCGCCGGAGCAGGCCACCCGAACAGACTGCCCCGAGGCTCAACGCGAGGTCGCTTTCGGCACAGGTTCCGCCGCTCACGAAATCGCCCGTTATGCCGCCGCCAATGACGTCGACCTCATCGTGGTGGCCAGCCATGGACACAAGGGCATCACGGCGAGCCTCGGCTCCACAGCCAGGGCCGTTCAGCAGCACGCGACCTGTGAAGTCATCTTGGTGCCCGCCGAGGTGGATTCAGGCGCAGCGGAAAAGGAACGCCGGCTTGGCCGCTCGTGACAAAGCGATGGTTTCTGTGACGACGCTTGAAGTTGAGGGGCCCCTATGGACCTGCGCCAGAACCGAACCAAGCCCGGAATCTTGGCTGCGGCTCGGCGTGGTGCGGACTGGCTGAGGCATGGCGCTAATCGCCTCGCGAAAAGTCACGTGCGTTGCGACACGCCCATATTTTCCCGAATATAAATGTCGACGCGCTCTTGTTCTTTTGAAATCGGTACGAGCTCCGGTCTTACAATGAAACCGCCTGCTCAAGCCGCCTTACGATTGGTTCAACATCCTCCACTTCCTTGTGCTCACCGAGAGCGCTTCCGGAAAGGCCGGCTCTTACCAGTTCGGGGTCATAGGGTACCGAGCCAAGCACTTTGTTTCTCAGGTCCCCCAGCAGGTCCATCATCGTGGATTTCATCGCTTCCGATTCGGTCTTGTTCAAGACTAACCAGACGTCTTTCATCCCCATCTCCGTCGAGAATTTCGTCATTCGTCTAGCAATGGAAACAGACTCGAGCGTGCAATCGAGGACGCCAAGAATGATGTCCATCCGATCGGGTATTCGTCTGCCGAAGTGTTCGATTCCGGCTTTTTCATCGATAATGCTTACGAAATCCCCTTCAATCATGAAATCCCTGACGACCTTCTCCAGCGGCCCATCGCATCCTTGCCCGTAGGTTTCGATCTTACCGGCCTGAAGCAGCATCATGCTTCCTTTCTTGAGGTAGTATTCCGTGCCGAGCTCCTTAAGAACATCGATCCTTCTGTCCGGGACCGGGACCGAATCACCGATCCGTTTGAGAGGGGAAGGATCTTCCACCGGGCAGGTTACGGTATCGACGCCACCAAAGAATTCAATGAGTGGCTTAGGCTCACCCTGCACGCCCAAGCCGAATAATAAGCGTACAAGTCCCTCCGGATTGGATGCATCACCATCGAGCACCATGACGTCATACTCCTTTCGCTGCAGGACAGCCGTCATCAAAGCGACCAATGTACTCTTCCCACTGCCACCCTTCCCGCACACCAGTATGCGTTTCCTGCGGAGCGGTTTTGTTAGTTGCCCGGATCGATTCGCCTGGGGTGTTTCCATCGTTCGCTTTTTCCTCTCGCGGCCCACGGAGGCCCCTCAGCTTGTACGCGCACGCACGACCAGAAATGCACCATGGCCGGTCCCCGGCCTGACAGGCTCGATGTTTCGAACCTGCGCCAAAGGACGTGACAACGTTTGGACCCAATTTCGTTCGCCGAACCCGCATTTCGCCAGCAGTGCGTCGACCTCGCTGGCGGAGAAGAAGGTCGCATCCCGATAGAAGACGTTTTCTGCCTGATGGGTGAGATACTCAAGGCCCAGAGGGCTCTCCCGATCAATAAAGCCGATTATTATCCAACCGCCGGGCCGCAACACACGACGTGCTTCTGCCAACGTGGCCCCTACATCCTCGGAGAAGCAGATGGTCGTGACGATTAGAACATGGTTGAACAGGTCATTCGCAAAGGGCAATGCCTCGCCGACTCCGGATACGACGTTCACGCCCCGCGCGCGCGCATAGTCGAGCATCGGGAAAGCGGGATCGATGCCGAACGCGACGCCCAGGGGAACGGCGAACCGCCCGGTACCTACTCCGATCTCCAGACCAGTCCCCTCCCACGGCAACAGCGCGCGCACCGCCAGCAACTCCGAGAGATAGGCCGCCTCATGCCGCTTGAACCAGTCGTCGTAACGCCGGTGATAGGTAACAAACGGTTCTGTTCTTTCATACCTTGTCACAGAAACTCCCTCTTTAGTCGAGCGCAAGTAAACCGGCCTTTCCGCCCGGGTCTGCAGTATCTTTCTCAGTTCGTTCCTCTACCGTTGGTTTCAGCGCGCATGTACTCTCGGAGCACACTGGTCAAGTTTACCGCCCGGAGCAAGTCTGCCTTCCCATCGATGACGGGCATGTCTTCGGTCTCCTGCTCCAGATGGCGATGCGGCACGGTCTCCAGCGGATTCCCAGGATGCGCCGTCACCATTGCCTACGGGTGCGCCGTCAACCACTCCAACAGCTTCATGTGCCGTTCAGCCTCTTCCTTGAGCCTGAGCTCGCCCGCTCGCGCCAAGGCAAAGCGCCCAGTTCGGTCCGATTGATCTATGTCAGAGCGTCTCACTGGGATAATGAGTATAAAAGTTAACGAGGGTATGAGCGTGAATGCTGAGACGTTCGTTCGCGCAAGAGAGTACGATTCTTTTCGTGACAAACGGGGGGGAAACTGGTTTTGACCGTACAACGCAGGCACGACATGGGCGCCGGCGGATCATGTATCTGTCCGAAATGCGAGACGAGGGTCCCGCACGAGCGCAGCATTCCCTGTCAGGAGGTGAACTGCCCGAGCTGCGGAGCCAAGATGCTGCGCGAGGGCTCACAGCATTACGAACTTTGGAAGGCCAAACAAGAGCGTAAGAAGACCAGCTAAATCGCCGAACCGGTTGGCGAAAGGAGATGAAATCATGAGTATTCAGGTAGGCGACAGGATCATTGAAACCGACGAAGAGGGTTATCTGGTCGATCCGGATGACTGGAGCGAGGCGGTCGCCGCCATTATGGCGGCCCAGCAGTCCCAGCAAGATCATGTGGAGCTAACGGAGACTCAACTGGGGTTGGTCCAGTACTTCCGCGAGTACTACGCGGAAAACAAGGTCCATCCGACCATGCACAAGCTGGTGATGAGTCTGGGCAAGCATCACGGCCAACATTTCCATGATCACAAGAACTACGAGAAGTTCCTCTACGGGTTGTTCCCCAAGGGGCCCGTTTTGGAGCTCTGCAAGCTCGCCGGGCTACCCAAGCCTGCAGAGGAGCTCGGCGGCTGATCAGCTGTTCTTTTGCCCGCGCCCTCGGATGCGGCTCTGCCAGGGCCGGCCTAACACTGTGGCCGTCATGGTCGAGATGAGCCGGATTCAGAGCGCGGGTGCTGTCTCCCGATGCCTCCCCTGCAGACTTGCCCGCCTGCGGACGACAAAACGGGGGAGCAACCAAGGTCGGAAGGCCGCCATGTAGGTGCGCAATGCGAGGAACTGCGCGTCGATCGCGCTGCAGTGCGACACTGGCGAGGACGAGACCGAGCGTCAATACTGGATCGCAAGGGAGTTCCGCGACGGCTGTTAACGGCTAGCCAGGACGAGCCCGCATCCCACGAGGCCGTCGAGAACAACACAGAAATGCGGGCGCACGGGTGCCGGTGTCAGAGAATTGGACGTAGCTTTCTGGTTTCCGCTTATCAAGCTCCTGCATCTAGGGGGGCTGATTCTTTGGCTTGGCCCCTCGGGTGGTGCATGGCTCCTGATCCAGCTGGCAAAGAGGCGTTTGGGCCAGCACAGCGTCGAGTGCGAGGCACTGTACCGGGACTTCCTCCGATTTTTCTGGGTCGAGCACTTCGGCCTGCTCTTGTTGATGGGAAGCGGCGTACTGCTCTTGAGCATGTATGGGTTCGGTGCCCTGGATTGGGCATGGGTCAGGTGGAAGCTCGCCTTGGTGCTGTTAGTGATTGTACCGATAGAAATAGGGGATATGTGGTTCGGCCATCTGCGCCTACCCCGGCTGTTCTCATCGCGAGGGCGGGATAGCGGTTTGCGAGAAAGCAAGAATTCGCTCGATCTCTACGAGCGCCGGTTCGTGCCGCTCACCCTGCCGCCCTTGTTGCTAACGGTCGTTGTCATCATGTGGCTCGCGACAGCCAAGCCGGTCTGACATCATGAGATGACTCGGCCGCCGAAAATTGATCATTCCCACGATTTTGGAAGCCAGCAGGTCACACCGGAGGAACGCGACCGGCGCATGCGCGAGACCTTTCACCGCCTGGCGCCGTACTACGACCGTCTGCTGGACGCCCAGAGTCTGGGGCTGCACCGGTACTGGCGGCGGATTCTCGTGCGGATCATGTCCCCCCGGCCGGGGCAACGCATACTCGATCTGGCCGGCGGGCGTGGAGAGATGGCGAAGCGGATTGCAGCGCCGGACCGCCGGGTCATCGTGCTGGAACCCAGCATTCCGATGATCAGTGCCGGTCGATCGAACGGTACAGGTGACCTGTCTTGGGTGGCAGGACTTACGCGGGCGCTGCCTTTCACCGACGCTTCAATGGACGCCGTGGTCTGTGCCTTCGGAGTCCGCAATGTCACGTACGTCGAGGCCGCGTTGAAAGAAGTCTTGCGCGTTCTCAAACCGGGGGCGCGGTTCTATTGCCTCGTAAGCGTTCAGACCCCGGTGTCGATCTGCCCCCAAAGACATAGTGCACTTTTATCCGGCGGTAGCTGGCAGAACCGGAGCGGGATTACCCCTGCGGCGCTCACGTAAGGTCTCGGCGATGTACA
>JAYEJW010000358.1:0-2013 GCA_034716535.1 Pseudomonadota bacterium | reverse complement strand
CCGTAGAGAATGCCGACTACCCAGATCAGGGTCGTGGAGAAAAGCGCGCTGTCGATTGTCATCGTCGGAGGTGGAAACCGCCACGCGAACAAGCTTGAACCTAGAAACGGCAGTTGACCGCTTCGTGCAAGACTTATCGTATTGAGTTACCAGACAAATCTCATCAAACGCGGATTCACCTTTATGGTGAGGACGCTACGGGGCGCAAAGCACGCCCAATTTTCCGCCTGGCTGCGTTACAACTCCTCGCAATAGACCTGCTATTACTCGTCGTTGTGCCTTGCCAGACAAAAATATGACGCACTCTGCACCCCGTCCAACTGCCGCTTCTAGGTTGAAATAATAACAGATTCGCGAAAAGGCCATTGCCGACAAGAAAGGCTATCATCCGGCCAGCCAACAACCGAGGTGCAACATGCAACAGAGACGTCTTGGACAAACCGACCTGATGGTCAGCGCACTGTGCCTCGGCACCATGACCTTCGGGCAACAAAACACCGAGAGGGAGGCGCACGCGCAGCTCGACCGGGCGCTGGACGCCGGGATCAACTTCATTGACACCGCGGAGATCTACCCGGTTCCTCCCCGTGCCGAGACCCAGGGACAAACCGAGCGCTTCATCGGCAGCTGGCTGGACACGCGGGGATGCCGAGACCAGGTGGTGCTGGCGACCAAGGTGGCCGGTCCCGCCGACTGGCTACCCTACCTGCGCGGCGGCAAGGCTCGACTGAATCGGCAACACATCGAGGCAGCGTTCGACGCAAGCCTCGAGCGCCTGCGCACCGACACCATCGACCTCTACCAGCTTCACTGGCCGGACCGCGAGACCAACTTCTTCGGCAAGCTCGGCTATGAGCACGCGGGCGAGGACCTCAGCGTGCCCCTGAAGGAGACGCTCGAGGTCCTGGGCGATCTGGTGGCTGCGCGCAAGATTCGCCACATCGGCCTCTCCAACGAGACCCCCTGGGGCCTCATGCGCTTCCTGCAGCTCGCGGAGCAGCACGGGCTGCCGCGGCCGGTCGGCATCCAGAACCCCTACAACCTGCTCAACCGCACCTTCGAGATCGGCCTCGCGGAGGTGGCCATGCGCGAGCAGTGCGGGCTTCTGGCCTACTCGCCCATGGCCTTCGGCGTCCTGTCCGGTAAGTATCTCGACGGTGCTCGGCCGCCCGGCGCAAGAATCACGCTGTTCGAGCGCTTCAGCCGCTACTCCAACCCGGAGGCGGAACGGGCCACCGCCCAGTACGTCGCACTGGCGCGACAGCACGGCCTCGTCCCGGCACAGATGGCGCTCGCCTGGGTCACCAGCCGCCCCTTCGTCACCGCCACCATCATCGGCGCCACAACCCTGGAACAGCTCGAGTCGAACCTCGCGAGCGCGAATCTCGTTCTTTCCGAGGAGATCGTGGAAGAGATCGAGGCCATCCACACCCGGCAGCCGAATCCGAGTCCGTAACCAATGAGGACAAGGCACCTTGGCGGAAACGGCCTTTTGTGCTCGGACCTTCCCCGGACGGGACTTCAACCCACTAGATCGACGGCCGTTACTGCGTACGGACAGACTACGGTTCTTGTGCTAATTTGGAGAGAATTGTGGTTTCTCCCCTGTTGATCTATTGTTTCCCAGCTGGTTGCGATAGATCAGCTACTGACAACGTAGAGAATTTCGTCGGGACTCTTTAGGCCCCGTCTCGGAATCTAGAAAGTTTGGCGGAGGACTAAGGATGACGGTGGAGATCAAGCGTCGGGAATCCGGCGAGCTGTTGCTTCGCTTCGAAGGCGTCTCGCTGCTCGGAGCTTACCTGAATCACTACGAGCTTGCGGGGGCGGATTTCCGCGGGGCGGACCTGCGGGGCGCCCACTTCGAGGGGACGGACCTCACGGGCGCTGACTTGCGTGGGGCCGACCTGCAGGGGGCGAGCTTCAAGGCGGCGATGTTGCGCGGGGCCGACCTGACGGGTGCCGACTTGAACGGCGCGGCGTTCGGCGATGATTTCGTAGGGAATGCGGCGG
>JAYEJW010000357.1:0-2014 GCA_034716535.1 Pseudomonadota bacterium | reverse complement strand
ACGTCGTTGGACAACTTGCGTGTGCCAGCATCTTTGCGCCGGCGTCGGTTGCCGCGAGATCTTGCCATATCAGATTAAGTTTGTCTCGTAATACTGTTCTTTTTCAGGGCAGGGTCTGAACGGTTACCCCCCGGAGGATATCGCGAAATGACCCTGCATAGTTTCTACAAGCTTCAATTGTGATTTCGGACGTGGTAGTGTGTAAATACATCCACACTATGAGACTGGCGCCGTGAGCAGACGCATAAATGTGATCATTGACGATGACACCTGGCGGCTAATCGAAAAAATCCCCTCGGGAGAGCGAAGCCGAACGGTTAACCGGGCTCTTCGAATCTGGGCGCAGCAGCGCCGGCGCCGTGACGCTGTGGCCGATATGGATGCCTTACGCACCCAGCTTCCCAAGGTCAGCACGGCCGAGGTGGTAAGGTGGGTTCGTGAGGACCGGGAGCATGGCCACTGATGCCGACGCCCCTCGTCGTGCCGGATGCCTCGGTGATCCTGAAGTGGGTACTACCGTCGGACAATGAGCCGGATGCGAACAGGGCCCTGGTGCTCAGGGATGCCATCCTAGAGGAGGATGTTCGTGCACTCTTGCCGGCGCTTTGGATCTACGAAGTCGGCAACACGGTCGCCCGGCGTTTCCCTATCTACGCCGCGGCATGGCTGGCCGCGCTGATAAAGTTCGAACTTCAAGAATCTCCACCGTCGCGTCAGTGGCTCACGGCAGCTCTACAGCTGACGGACCGCTACGGAGTAACATTCTATGATGCCGCTTATCACGCCATTGCCATCGTTCAGGACGGTCTGTTCGTAACGGCAGATACACGCTATGTCAAACGGTCGAAGGAGGCCGGCAGCGTGGTCATGCTGAGCGATTGGACATTTCCCTAAGCCGACTCCTGTTTCTCGGAAAGACTGGTTCTTTCCATTAGCAGTCAGCCTTGTTCCTTTTGATCCCGTTTTCTCTATGGAATGAGTCTACTCACAAACGACGCCACTCTCACCCCAGCCCTGCTCGACCGCCTTCTACATCACGCCGAGACCGTGCTCATTGAAGGGAAAAGTTATCGTATGAAAGATCAGATCGAATCCTGAGAGACGTTGGGCGCCGCCTCTTTCAGCTGCGTACCGCTCCTTAATACAGGCTTCATTTTTAAACCGGCGGTTTTGCTACATATTGAGGCCGGCGCTAACACTCAGGCAGCTTGCTTGCACGGGAACATCTCTCGTGCGGCGTGTATGCCGCGCAGGTATCTGGTCTGACGGTGGGCACACAGGTTCGCCAGGGCTGGTGGCGCACCGACCGCCGTACCGAACTCCTTGAGGAGGCGGTCGGCATAGCTGATGAATCGCTCCCCGTCTATGCCCATTCGGTCAAGTATCTTGGGTTGTCGCGCAGCGACATGGCCTCGCTTGTCCGAGCGCACCGCTCGGCCCGTCCAATCGACCAGTTCCAGGTAGTCCTCGAAGGCAAACGGGACCGCCCAGGGGGTCTGCGCGGTGGCGTCGAACGGCATCAGCGGGGCCTGGAGCAAGGATTACACCTCTTTCTCCGCCCTCAACGAATCAAAATGCGAATGAAAATGGGTGTCCTTTTTGCTTGTTGCGATGGCGAGGACGTGGATGGGGCGAAGAAGCGACTTCGTAATGCACAAATCCTGGGGGCGAAGATATCGTCTTTGGTTGCAAGACTTGATCCCTGCCACCCTGCTAGAACATCGAAATGGTTGGCATAAGGTCTTTCCATCTCACGCAATTAAACGGAACGTAACGTTAGGCCTTGTCCCGCTCCTTTTCATTGAGACTGATGATCCTGCTGATGGTCGAATAATGCAACCCCACATGGTCGCCGATCTCCCGCATGCTGTAACCACCGCTACGGAAGCAGGGCAAACGCATCAATCCGGCCTAATATTCGGAGAATCTGATGGTGTTGTTTTCTCGACGGAAACGGGCGACTCGAACAGCAACTTGGCGAGGTAGCGCTCGTCCCAGCCCGCTTTCAGGCGTT
>JAYEJW010000356.1:0-2016 GCA_034716535.1 Pseudomonadota bacterium | reverse complement strand
GACGAGGCCACCCTGACCTCACTTGTGAACAGATGACTCCATGCGTCCTTTGGCAGCCACACCGGGCGTCCTGATCCTGACCGCCCTCTTGCTGGTCGGTCCGGCGGCTGCCACCCCGGACGGAACCGCACCCACGCTGTTCCAAAACCTATGCGCGGAGTGCCACGGCGCGGACCGGCTGGGTGCCATCGGCCCCGCCCTCATTCCGGAGACCCTGGGCCGAGTCAAGCCGCAGGATGCGCGAAAAGCGATCCTGGAGGGCCGGTCAGCCAGTCAGATGCCCGCATTCGCGGATCGACTGGGGAAGCAGGAGACCGAGCAGCTGGTCGCCTATATCTTCACCCCCCTTTGGGACAGGCCCCGCTGGGACATTGCGAAGATGCACGCCAGCCACCGCGTACTCGTCGATCCATCCTCGCTACCGGCCCACCCGCTTCACGGGGCGGACCCGATGAACCTGTTCGTAGTCGCAAACTACCTGCCTCACACGTTGGTGATCCTGGACGCCAACGATCTCTCCCCCATCAAGCTCATCCCTGTGGAAGACGGCAGCGGCAAGAGCTCCCGGGTGAGCGCCGTCTACTCCGCGCCCCCGCGCCAGAGCTTCGTCGCTGCGCTGAAGGACATCCCGGAGTTGTGGGAGATCGTCCTAGCCGACGACCCCCTGCCCGTCTACAACGGACCGATGCACGACTACCGGTTGAACGAAGGTACCGCGCAGGTGACGGGGCGGTTTCCGGCGCGGCGTGTTCCGCTGGACGACTACCTGGATGACTTCTTCTTCGACCCAACCTATCGTCTGGTGATCGGGGCCGCGCGCAACGCCAAGAACGGACAGGTGATCCATCTCGACGTAAGGAGGAAGATCGCCGAGCTCGAGCTCGACGGGATGCCCCATCTGGGCTCAGGTATCACTTGGGAGCACGAAGGGCGCGCTGTGCTCGCAACGCCCCATCTCAAGAAACCCGAGATCGCCGTCGTCGACATGGAGACCTGGGAGACGGTGAAGCGCATCGAGACCCTGGGCCCGGGCTTCTTCATGCGTAGCCACGAAAACACCCCCTATGCCTGGGTCGACGTCTTCTTCGGACCCAACCGAGATGCGCTACACGTGATCGACAAACGCACCCTGGAGATCGTCAAGACATTGCGCCCCACCCCAGGCAAGACCGCAGCCCACGTGGAATTCGACAGGCACGGCCGCTACGCGCTGGTCAGCGTCTGGGATATAGACGGCGCATTGGTGGTCTACGACGCCGAGACCTTTGAGGAAGTCAAGCGCCTGCCCATGAAGAAGCCATCGGGTAAGTACAACGTATTCAACAAGATCGCTCGCTCGGCGGGGACCAGCCACTGACGCCACGGAGCGCGTACCGATCAGTAGACGCATCGGGCGGCAGGGCCAGCGTCCATTGCCCATATCTCGCCTGGACTGAGTTTCGCGCTAAGCCCAGCCCAACCCCAGCTTGGTCTTAGCGCCGGTCAGATCGCGCAGATATGCACGGCAACGGACTCAACTCCAGGCTGTCCCCCAGTTCCGCAATCTCCTCGAGAGCGTCGCGATCAAGGATCGTGAAATGACTCCCGTACACCTCGATGATCCCATCATCGCTCAGGTGCTTGATGACCCGGGAGAAGGTCTCGGGCTTCACCGAAAGCCGCGAGGCGAGGACGTTTTTTTGCACGTCCAGCTCCAAGGCGCGGCGATCGGACGGCAGCTTCATCAGCAGGTAGCGGGCAACGCGACTCTTTGCCGTGTGCAGGGTGAGGTTGTCGATCTCCCCGATCAATCCGCGCAGGCGTCGGCTGAGTGAGCCCAAAAGAACGAAGCAGGTATCCGTGGATTCATGCAGCATCTCGGCGAAGTCTCGCGCATCAATGCCGATGAGCTCCACCGAGCTCAGTGCTGACGCACACACGGGGTAGCGCGGGGCGTTCAGAAACATGAGCGCCTCGGCAAATGTCTGCCCCGGAGCAACGATTTCTATTACCTTCTCGGAGCCCTCGGGAGACAGG
>JAYEJW010000355.1:0-10136 GCA_034716535.1 Pseudomonadota bacterium | reverse complement strand
CCTCCTCGTACAACGTCAGGCTTCGCCCGCCCACGGGCAGCGAGGCGCGCAGCAGGTGCAGCGACTGATCGGCCTTGAGGTCCGACCAGTCGATCAAAATCATCGGCTCGCACACCCGCGCCAGCACGACCCGGCACAACGCCGCGTAGATCGAACGCGCCTCGTAGCGCAGATGTCGGTTGCCCAGCAGCCGATCGGAGCGCTTGATCTTGTGGCGCAACAACGCCGAGCCCTCGAAGCGCCGCCCCACATCGGTCAGCGTCAGTGCCGGCCCGCTGACGCAGGATGCCACTGCGGCCAACAGCGTTGCCAGGCGTCGGCGGTGGATGTGTTTCAGCAACGGGTCCAGACATCGGTGTAAGATCGTGATCGCATGCATGGGGTGGATCCTGGTCGGTTTGGTCGCTTTCCATGGACCGCAAAACCCCATGCATGTTCAACTCTACGTTAAATATACGCCACAACTTCTTGTCTTAGAGTGCAATAATCTGGGGATACCTCAGGGACGGACCACATTTTCTTCCGTTTCCGCTATCCTTACCGGACCAGTGCGTCCTTGAGAACAGCCTCTTGCCAAGAAGACCTCGCCTTTGTTCCGCCGGGATCCCGATGCATGTCATTCTGCGCGGTATTGATCGGAGCGCGATCTTCTTTGCCGATGAAGACTATCGCCGCTTTCGCGCCCTGCTCGCGGAGGTTGGCGCTGCCGCATCGGTCACTGTGCACGGGCGAGCGCAAGGGGTCGCGTCTTTCCTTTTGCCTGTCAAGTTATGTGGCCCTCGGATGCGGCCGCGTCCTGACTGTTTCCGTCAAGTTTGACGGCCACCTGTCACGTTCGCGCGGTCGGTTCTCCTGCCAGGCGCCCGCGGCAGATGACCGTAGTCGAATTTCCAACAACCGGACGGTCAAGATTCACGACGTGGCCTTGAAGCCGCCGCGAGAACACGCAGCGCCCGATCCAGGTTTCCTAACAATCCCGATCGATCCCCCATGTGCCGCGTCGACCGCCTGCGGGTAGCGGAATATCGCTGCAATGGATGGTCAGGTGGGTCTTCCAGGTGCCGTCGGCCCGACGCCGGAAGATCGGACAAACTTGCCGGTGTCCTCCGATGTCTTGGTGCCCGCAAGAGAGTAAGCAGCTACCTCGTAGGCGAGATCGCCGTCAGCCTCCTGGCTCCGCCTACCAAGAAGGCGGAAACGCGAGGTCACCAGGTCATCCCGGCGCGCTCAGAAAAACCGTCGCCCACAGCGCCCGATTGCTGCACAATCGACCCGGCAGGCCGCGCTCGGCACGCTTTCGGCCTCATAACTTCACATCGCCTTCCACCAGGAGCCAGGGTCGATGACCGATCAGACCAACGCCGTGGCACAGACCCCGCACAAGCCCTCGATTCTCAGGGAGATCTCCATCATCCTCATCTCGATCCTGATCGGTGCGGGACTGCTTTTCGGCGCCTATCTGTACTGGGAGTACGAGGGCGAGCATCCGAGCACCGACGACGCCTATCTGCAAGCCAACTTCGTCTGGATCTCGCCGCGCATCGATGGGCAGATCACCGAAGTCCAGGTCAAAGAGAATCAGTTCGTCGAGGCCGGAGCCGAGCTGTTCCGGATCGATCCGCGGCCGTTCCGGGCGACCCTCGAAAAGGCGTCCAGCGCCGCCGAGCTGGTGGCCCAGACCAACAAGATCGATGCCGCGGCGGTTGCGGCCGCCGAGGCTAAGGTCAACGAGCAACAGGCGAACCTGGACGATGCGCGGGAGTAGAATAATAGGGGACAGACCACGGTTTCCGGTTTCATGTTAAATTCGACCTACTTAGAAACGTGGTCTGTCCCCTATACGTCTGCCTATACGTCTTTCCTCAAACCAGCCTCTCCAGCGCTCTATCAGCGCGAACTACGGCCAATGTTGTTGGCATACCTATGAGGCTTGGCGGACACCGTTGCCTTTTTTGTCCAGAATAATTGGAAGCAGTTCATCTGCGGGCCTCCAATGACCGCAACGGGCACACTACGGAAGTACTGTTCAGGACGGCTGCAAAACTACGTTGCAAAATTGTCGATGACAGCAATGAAGCCATAGCCGAAGTTCCCAACCCATCATCGCCAGCGTCCGCTTATCGGAAGCGCATAGTCTGAGCCCAATCACCACAAACCACTGGTAACGAGAGACAAGAGCGCGGGGCTCTCCTTGGCCAGTGTAACCGATGTCTAGCGAGGCTCTGCCTCAGACCGACGAGCCCTGAGGTGGCCGCGGCTGCTAGACTCTTGGTTAGCCCTCATTGGCAAATGCATCTGGCTGAGACGCACTACGCACCATAAGCGGCTCATGAACGCGATTATTTTGCGTTAAGCTGAGTCGGCATCTGCCGCCAGCGCCTCCTCAGGCACCCGCCGCACGCGGCGATCTCTCCAGGGCATTGATCTTCATTCCTCTTGATTTGGGGAAAGGGGTTTTTTGCGCCTGCTACTCCTTATCCACAAAATTTGACTCATCTGCAAAGATTCTGCGGCCTCAAGGAATCTAGTTCCCTTTTCGGCCTTGTCCCCTGTAACGAATTCAGGATTGCTTTGGCGCAATATCCTCCACGTCGACCGACAGTGATCCGTTGTTGAGATCCGTCGCAGTATAGACGGCTGTCACGCTCAATTCCACAAGGCTCGTGATCTCCAGCAGCCCTATGGTTAGGGGAACAGGTGAACTGGGCTTGGCTCCCAGCAGCAACTCCACGATCCGGCAGCAGTCGTCCATGGTCGCGCTATGGGGTGGAAGCGAGATCTTGTGGCGTGCCGTTACACCAGCCACTTGAGGCTCCCGTCCCCGCACGGCGCCAGCCAGAACCAGTGGGATCACCTGCTCCCGAATCCCTACCTGGCGGTCATGGAAATTCTGAATGTTGATCTCGGTCGCATAGCGACCTGGCCGGACGGGAGCGCAGCCGTGGCAATCGCCTGTCTGCTCACCGCAAATGAATTTCACACTGTAGACAAAGCGCGGCACGTCCGTCGGCGTCACAACAACAGTCGGCCGTTCGGGCTGCACGATACCAACCTGGGGCGGCTCGCCGGACGCCGGATCCCAGCAGACATCTACCTGATACGACCCATTTCCGAGATCGGTCACGATGCTCGCTAGAGTGGTCCCGGGCTGCGGTTGGATTTCAAAATCATCAATCCGGCCGGGTCCTAGATGGTTGCCATAGCGGTCCCGCGGCGTGAATGTCAGCCGCAAGCATTCCGTGCCGTCGGGCTCGGTCCCGATAGGTGTGCTGGTGACGCCGGTGTTGTCGGCGTCGATTCCCACTGCGACCGAAAAGCTCCAGCTCAGTTCCCTCGCTCCTTGACATTCCTCGCCGTAGGTCGCTTTGGCGTGCAAGGTGTAGTTGCCTTCGACGATTAGTTCATCTGATAGACCCGTGCCGTAGACTCCTGCCGATTCGAACATGCCGCCGGTGTTGGCGGGCCCGCTGCCGAGCGTGAACGAGCTTTCGACGTACTGAACAACCGGATTACCGGTGGCGGCTTCGATGGCTTGCAGCGTTGCTTGACGTGCGGAGATCGTATCGCCGTCGATCACCGTGGGCGGGCCGAGCCCAGCGTCGGTCAGGATGTTTCCCGTACCCTTGTTCGGTCGCGACAGAGTTAGCTTCACGTCGGCGTGGTGCGGCCAGCTTCCGTCATCATAGCGAAGCATCACGAGCGGGCCGACGAAGTCACCCGTGTAATAGCGCCGGCGAGGGCGGAAGGTGTCTCCGGCGAGCTGCAATCGCGGACCGCCCGTGGGAATCACGTCGAGGAAGTAACGGAGCGCCGGCGCGGGCGGCGGGAACTCAGTGCTCCCCGTCGGCCGCATGACGCGGACTTGCCACAAACCGTCGCGCTCTCCGCCTTGGGGCAACGGTACTCTCAGAAAACTCCAGGTTCTGCCTGTCGACGACTCCACCCCAGGCGTCAACGGCGTGATCACCGCGCCACCGGGACTCGTGATTTCGAGAGATAGCGACGTGTCCGTACGATCCCAGCCCGTTACCGCCGTCAGCATGGTCTCGCCGCAAACCGGGAAGGGAAGCGGTTCGCCCGATTCGTTCGCGGGCAGGTCGAACTCAGGATCAAACAACACTCCGGCTTCGAAGATGTTGCCGAACGCCTCCGTAAAGAACTTCTCCAATGCCAAGCCGTTGCCGGCTCGCATGTAAAGTCCGTCATGGTCGGCAGCCAACTGGGTGAGCAATTCGCCATTCAAATTCGATTCTGTTCCGAATCCAACCGCATGCACCGCAATATCGCCGAGACTGTCTTCCACTTGTTCGATGGTCGGCTCGCGGTTTTGTCGACCATCGGTCAACAGCAGGATCGCCTGAGGGCTAACTCCTGAGGTCTGCAGTTCGGCGCGCGCGGCATCCAAGCCGTCTCCGATGCTGGTGCGCCCGCCTGGCGAAAGTCCCCCGACGATGCCTCCGGCGAAAGGTGCCGGGCCGATCAGCGCGTTCTTGTTAGCACTCGTCACCCCGACAAGATCGAAGTCGACCGGTGAGCTGGCTGACGAGCTGAACGAAACGAGCCCGAGCATATTTCCTACAGTGGACCGTGCCAACTGCACGAATAACGACGCCGCGTCGCGCGCCACCGCGATTTTCGTTCGGCCCGTGCCGTCGTCCTGGGACATGCTGCCGGAACGATCGAATGCGATCATCACTTCGCGCGTGATCGGTGGGGGCGGGGTCGGCACAGTGTGTTGAAAGAACGTTGCCGTGGGGAAGTACCATAGATCGGTTGCTGGCGTGCCGCAAGGATTGCCTCTTGACAGTACACCGACAATACGGCCCGCTGTATCGAACAGACCTGAGCCGGAACTGCCTCCAGAAACGTCGAATTCGGCGGGCACGCGAATCTGAAACTCATCGCTGCCAGACACCGTCGAGAAACCTGGGTGCGGAATTCCAAGCTTTTTCACCGCGCCGTAGGGATGATGGATTCCGAATACCTCAGACCCGCCGCTAGGGATATCGTGCCGCATTTGGATCGGCGGGATTCCAGGCGGCGCCGTGGCCAACCGGAGCAGGGCGTAGTCGTAGGGGTCGGTGTTGCTCATAAAGCGTTGTTCGAGCACCTCGGCGACTTTGTAAAACCGCGCGTTGTATCCCGGCGGCCGGTTACCCGCGTGATCTGTTTCATAGTCGAAGGTCACCGAACTCGTCAGCGCTTCGGCGGGATTGACGCAATGACCGGCTGTCAGGACTTTGTCTGCGTCCACCAGCGTCACTGAACAGGTCGATACGATGTCGTCGGCCTCGTGGACGGTGACAATCATGCCCACGCTCCGGGCCACTAAGGCTCGAACATCGGGCGGCGCAACGCAGGCTGCGTTCTCCCAGTTCGGTGGCTCGTCGCAGTACCAGAATGGATCGTAGATTGGTTCCACATAGACCGGGAGTTCTTGAAAAGGGTCGGAGTTGGAGAGAGCAGTCGGATCCTGCTCGCCAGAGAGCCGCTCTCCACGCCCGTACCGGTCAAGCTCCACACTGCCATTGAGCGACCCATCCGCGACGTAGCGAATTGGAACCAGCCCGCCCGCCAACGCATAAATGTTGACGGGGCGCGTCCAGAATTGGTCGCCATCGGCGAAGGTAAAGACATCGGTGTCGTAGCCGAGATCCACTTCCAGCTGGTTGCCCGGCGGAAGGTTGACATTCTGAAAATGAAGGATCACAAACTTCGTGCCCGTCGGAGCAGGCGTGTGCGCAAAGTCATGCGCCCAGGTGTTGCCGACCGTTGGCGCAGCACCCGTGTCGGGACCGATTTGAATCGCTGGCGTAACTGTTTGCAGTGTCCCGGTGCGGTGTGACATGACGAGGTCTCCTTAGTGCCTGCGGCTTCTGACTTGGTGGACATCGACAGACAGACCGCCGAGGTAAGTACGTGCGTTATGCCCTCATGTCCGCGAGGGGGGTCAGCGAAGTCGCCGGTGTCGGCGGGTTCGTGCGCGAGTATCAGATCGACGTCGATCCCGATGCTATGCGTGCCTTCGGTGTGCGCATCGACGAAGTGGCCAGAGCGGTGAAGATGGGGAACCTCGACGTTGGCGCGCGCAGCATCGAGATAAATAGCGTCGAGTACTTCATCCGCGGTCTCGGTTTCATCGAGGATCTCAGAGACATCGAGAACTCGGTCATCAAGGCCAACGACAACGTGCCCGTAAGGATAGGAAATCCAACCACCAGCGTCGGAATATCCCTCCCTTCTAACCGCCTGTCAAGAGCCTTGTTGGGCGCCGCCCAGTGCGAGATGGAGGGTTCTCATGGGTCCGAGCCGATCCTCGGCGGCGTGGAGGGCTCGCCTATGTGGTCGAGGATCGGGCGCACGTCGGCAGTCTCGGTCAGGAATGCGATGATCCGCATGTCGGCCCCGCAACGGGGGCAGGTTAGCGGTCGGGGTCGTAGCGGTCGGGGTCGCGTCTTTCCTTTTGCCTGCCAAGCTATGTGGCCATCGAATGCGGCTGCGCCCCGACTGATTCTGTCACGTTCGCGTAGTCGGGTCTCGTGCGACGCGCTCGCGGCAGATGACCGCTGACGAGTTTCCAACAACCGGACAGCCAAGATTCGCCGCTTGGCCCTGAAAGGTGCCGTCGGCCCGACGCCGGAAGATCGGACAAACTTGCCGGTGTCCTCCGGTGTCTTGGTGCCCGCAAGAGAGTAAGCAGCTACCTCGTAGGCGAGATCGCCGTCAGCCTCCTGGCTCCGCTTACCAAGAAGGCGGAAACGCGAGGTCACCAGGTCATCCCGGCGCGCTCAGAAAAACCGTCGCCCACAGCGCCCGATTGCTGCACAATCGACCCGGCAGGCCGCGCTCGGCACGCTTTCGGCCTCATAACTTCACATCGCCTTCCACCAGGAGCCAGGGTCGATGACCGATCAGACCAACGCCGTGGCACAGACCCCGCACAAGCCCTCGATTCTCAGGGAGATCTCCATCATCCTCATCTCGATCCTGATCGGTGCGGGACTGCTTTTCGGCGCCTATCTGTACTGGGAGTACGAGGGCGAGCATCCGAGCACCGACGATGCCTATCTGCAGGCGAACTTCGTCTGGGTCTCGCCGCGCATCGACGGGCAGATCACCGAAGTCCTGGTCAAAGAGAATCAGTTCGTTAAGGCCGGAGCCGAGCTGTTCCGGATCGACCCACGGCCGTTCCGGGCGACCCTGGAGAAGACGTCCAGCGCCGCCGAGCTGGTGGCCCAAACCAACAAGATCGATGCGGCAGCGGTTGCGGCCGCCGAGGCGAAGGTCAACGAGCAACAGGCGAACCTGGACGACGCGCGAGAGAACTTCGAGCGGGTCAGCAAGCTGGTCGCGCGCGGCGACGAGGCCAAGCTGCGCGGCATCGACGTGGCTGACACGTACAAGGCTGCGAAGGCGACGCTTGAGGACCTCAAGTCCGAGCTCGATCTCGCCCGCAAGACGCTCGGACCGCCTGAGATCCAACAGGCCAGGCTGGACAAGGCGCAGGCGGACGTCACCCTGGCCAAGCTCGATCTGGAATGGACGACGGTCTCAGCGCCCACCGACGGCTGGGTGGCGGGTCTGCCGCCGCGCCCCGGTGACGTGGTCTCCACCGCTGACAAGCTCTTTCCGTTCGTCGAGGCCGAGACCTGGTGGGTACAGGCCAACTTCAAGGAAACCAAGGTCTCCCGCATCGAGCCCGGCATGACCGCAAGGGTCGAGATCGATATTTACGGAGACCGTGTCTTCAAAGGAACCGTTGAGAGCCTGGGCAGCGCCAGCGCGGCCTCTTTCTCGCTGCTGCCGGCCCAGAACACAACCGGCAACTGGGTCAAGGTATCCCAACGCATACCGGTGCGCATCCGCATGGAGCCGATGGGCCACAAGGCACCCTACCGCCTGGGCGCTAGTTGTTCCGTTGAAATCGACACCGAGGCGGCGAAGAGCGGCGCACCATGAGCACCCAAGCCGCTCAGGCGCAACCGCCGATGGCGCCGGGCTTCCAGCGCAACATGCTGTTGGTTACGACCCTGATGATCTCCGTCATGGCGACCGTCGATATGACCATCGTCTCGGTCGCTCTACCCTACATGGCCGGCAATCTCAACACCGGTCCGGACGAGATCACCTGGGTGGTCACCATGTTCACCTGCGGTCAGGCGTTGATCATCGGCGTCACCGGCCACCTGTCGCGGCTTCTCGGCCGGCGCCGACTGGCGATCCTCGTCGTCGTCGGTTTCGTGCTCTCATCCGTCGCCTGCGGACTGGCCCAGAGTCTGACCCAAATCGTCGTATTCCGCTTCATCCAGGGCCTCTTCAGCGGCCCCCTGATCCCGATCTCCCAATCCATGTTGGTCGATGCCTTTCCGGCGGAGGACCGCCCGCGGGCCCTGTCCGTCTGGGCCATGGGCGTGCTCGGGGGACCCGCCGCCGGTCCCGTGATCGGCGGCTACCTGGCGGAGAACCTGGACTGGCGCTGGAACTTCTGGATCAACCTGCCGATCGGGGTCCTCGCACTGATCCTGATCCTGTTCTTCGTCCGGCCGGTCGCGCGGCGTCGTGTCACCACCGATTTCACCGGACTGACCCTGCTCGGCATCTGGGTGATCAGCCTACAGATCCTGCTCGATCAAGGGGACAAGCTCGATTGGTTCGGCGCCCGAGAGATCTGGCTCCTGGGCATCGTCGCGATTACGTTTTTCATCGCGTTCGTCTGGCGCGGCCTGCCGCTCCGTGACCGCAATATCATCGACCTCGGACTGCTGCGCGACCCCAATTTCGCCGCCTGCAGCCTGTTGGTCGCCATCCTCGGAAGCATCTTTCTCGCAATGCTTGTCGCTACGCCGCAACTGCTGATCGACTATCTCGGCTGGGAGGTGCAGACAGCCGGCCTCGTGATCGGCGGGAGCGGCGTGCTCGGAATCATCGGCAGCCTCGTAGGCGGACGGCTGGTCGGTCTGATCGGCATCCATGCCGTACTGGTGCTCGGCTCGCTCACCATCGCCGCCGGCTGGCTGCAGTACAGCGGCCTGAACCCCTTCGCCGGCCCCATCGAGGCCTTCATCCCCGGCGCCTTGATCATGTTCGGGATGATGCTGATCTTCCCGTCGCTGGCGGCCCAGGCCTTCGCCAATCTGCGCCCGGAACAGCGCGACGAAGGCGCCGGCATGTTTAATTTCGTCAAAACCCTCGGCTTCTCGTTCGGCGTCACCTTCGTCAGCACCATGATGTACCGCGGCGGTCAGGCCAACTGGACGCGATACGCAGGTGACGTCTCCTGGCGCCAACCGGGTTTCGTCGCGTTCGGCGAGACGACAGGATTGTCCGATAATTTGCCATTGGCCGGCGCCTGGCTGACCGACGAAATGGCGAATCAGTCGGGCATTCTCGCCATCGTTCAAATGTCCGAGATCCTCGCCACGCTCGCCCTGCTCGCGATGCCCCTGGGGCTGCTCTTAAAGACGCGGAACCGATGAGCCTGATCGGATAGGGCGTTATCGATCACGATTGTTTACAGCACTCCCCTCAGGGACCATGAATGCTCCTGCGACTCAAGGCTTGCGCCGGCGTTCACCGACAATTGCCGCCGCGGATCACGGATCGAAAGGAGTCGTTTGATGACCTCTAGCTTATCAGCATGACGCTTGGTCCCACCTCCGGACCTCGATTTTCTCGCCCCTGTATGCCGCGTCGCTCCGGTGACAGCCGCGCTGCGCACGCCTCTCGGCAAATGTACTCGACTGGCGATCGCGGTCCCGTATCCGTCGTCCGTGTCTTGCTGCACCAAAGTCGGACCCCGCAATGACGCGTCGCACCGAATCGATGCAAACATGGAAGACCAGATCAACGCCTACATCGCATGGAGCGCCAAAACCAGCCACCCCTATTATCTCTTCCGAGTCGCCAGCAACAAACTTGCCGCACCCTACCCGCAACACTGATGCGCCCACCCCGGCCCGCCCTGCCGGGGCGGGCCCCTGCGCTCTTGCAGGTGAAGGGCCACGCAACCCAGGGCAAATCTGTTCTAACCCCCCTCACCGCGCGGGAGAGGTGATCGCGGAACGGAATTGCCGGTCATGCGCAGATAGTCGAAGACACGCCGAACATTACGGGCGAGCTTGTCGATAGTGGCGGCG
>JAYEJW010000354.1:0-2030 GCA_034716535.1 Pseudomonadota bacterium | reverse complement strand
CGAGATGTCTTGCTCGCCGAACTGTAATTGCGGATCGATGACTTGACGCATGGGGTTTCGAATGACGAAGTTTATTGAGATTCATTCCGTTGATATTCGCAGGAGCCCGAAAATGCCCGGCGCGACTACAAAAAATCAACAAGTTGCGAGATATCCTGTCCCTACTGAACGAGTTTCCATGAAATCTTTAATCATGGGGACATATTGTAACAGGTTGTTTTGACGTGGAAAAGTGACTTTCGATTCAGGCACTAATTACAGTCTCACCGTGCTAAAGTGTTCATGGCTCACGCTCCAGCACCCCAATGCAATAAGCGAAGGTCCGTTGTCGCCGCATTGCGGACGTTGAGGGTCGGGCCTCGACCTTCTGCAGCGGGTCGATTGCGGACCTTTCCACCAACTCCCAGGCGGTGTCGCAGTGTAGGAAAACAGGCCGGTGGCGAGGTGGGCGAATCTTAGAAGTTCGTGGCGAAATATTGTTGCGAGCAACACGCAAACTATCAGCCATTAAAATCAAACGGACCTTACGAAGCATACTTCCATGTGACGCACATAAGCTTGCGCTGATAGAGTCATAAGCAATTCAACTGGTTGGAGACACTGTGTGGCCAGCAGAAAGGGCATACCCAACAAGCGCACAGCGGGACTGCTCGAAGAAGTGCGTCGAGCTTATCCTGACTACGATCCTGTCATCGAGCTAATCAAGATCGCCAGAGATCCGGAGGCTACCCGAGCCGAGCAGATTCAGTGCCATAAGGAGGCGGCGAAGTATCTGCGCCGGCAACTCAAAGCGATCGAGGTGAGCGGCGACCCGGAGCGTCCGGTAGCGATGATCAACACCGAGCCGATGAGCCCCGAGGAATGGGACAAAAAGTACTGCGAGCCCAACCCCTGAATGCCCCTCTGAGCCCGCCACCCTGAGCAAGCGTTGGCATCGCTATCTGATGTCTAGCGACGGTGCCGGTTCCGCTCCAGCAGGCAGGGAAGGTAGACGCCCGAGGCGCACTCATGGCGCACTCAACCATAGCCGGAACCACTCAATGACGGCTGTCGGGTGACAGCAGGTGACACTTGCGCAGCCCCGTTAGGGCGACAACACAACAACTGCGAGGGCTAGATCAAAAAGACAGGTGACAGCACATGCACGCGGAAGGGGTACTATGGCGCGGAAGACGCGAAACGGTGCGAAGATAACTTATTGATTTGGCGGAGAGGGTGGGATTCGAACCCACGGAAGGCATAAGCCTTCACTTGATTTCGAGTCAAGCCCGTTCGGCCAACTCCGGCACCTCTCCCGAAAAATCGATTCAGCATTGCTGCTCTGAACGTCCCTGTCGCTCTCCCAGCCCAGCCTCCCTGCTGGTCGTTCGCCCCGCTGCGGATCGCGCATGTTAGCTGTTTCCGAAAGGATTTGCACGCGCAGAAGGCGCCGCTATCGCCGGCGGCGGAAGAACTCCCGCAGCAGGGCACCGCACTCCTCGGCCCTGACCCCGCCCGTGCACTCGACCCGGTGATTGAAGCGATGATCGGAGGGCAGCAGCTCGAAGACGCTGCCGCAGGCCCCGCCCTTGGGATCCGGCGCCCCGAACACGACACGCTCCACCCGAGCGTGCACCGCCGCACCGGCGCACATGACACAGGGCTCCAGGGTCACGAAAAGCGTGGTTCCCGGCAGCCGATAGTTACCGAGGCGCCTTCCGGCGTCCCGCATGGCAAGGATCTCCGCGTGTGCGCTTGGGTCCTGTTCGCCGATCGGCCGGTTCCAGCCCTGACCGACGATTTCACCGTCCTTCACCAGGACCGCACCGACCGGGACCTCGCCCTGGGCCGCTGCCCGCTCGGCCAACTCCAAGGCGCGCCCCATCCAGGCTGCATCGCCCCCGGGATCGGCTACTCCCACTCGATCGTGCCGGGCGGTTTGCCCTTGATGTCGTAAACGACCCGGGAGACTCCGCGGACCTCGTTGACGATGCGCCGGCACACATGGTCGAGGAAGTCGTAGGGCAGGTGCGCCCAGCGCGCGGTCATGA
>JAYEJW010000353.1:0-2032 GCA_034716535.1 Pseudomonadota bacterium | reverse complement strand
CGCTCTCCGCAGCGAACTCGCCGGATCCGCGCAGCGTTCTTGGAGATTCACCATGAAGGTCGCGGTCGTTAGCGACGATTTCCGCTCCTTGACAGGAAAAGTCGGAGATGCGCGCCGGTTTCTCCTGTTCAAAATCGGACCGTGCCGCGCAAGCCGAGGATCCACCCTTCAGGGCTCTGCGCGTAACGGATGTTGTCCCGCATGTACTGGACGTCGGCGGTGAGCGCGAAGTGCTCGTCGAACGCGATGCGGTAGTAGCCCTCGGCGACCCGGGTACTCTCGATCTCCCCGTTGCCCCCTTCCAGGTAGGCGTAGGCCAAGCCGATGTTGTGGTCGGTCCAGCCCCAGTAGCGGCCGTTGACGTCGATGCCGCCCGAGTAGATTGCCGTATAGTCGACGGCCGCATCATCCCGCTGCCATCCGAGGCGCAGAAATCCCCCCAGTCCGCGGCCGAGCTCCTGGTCGAAGGAGAGGATCAACATGGCCCGCCGCTCGCTATGGGTGGCTTGCCGGTTCGGGAATCCATCGGAGGTCGTACCGGCCAGCAGGCGGTAGTTCCCCACGCCCAGGGACGATTGAACCCTGTAACCTAACTGGGCGGCAAAAAAATCGCAGTCGTTGCCGCCGTGGCTCTCCCCGGCGTTCATGTACACTCCGCGAAGCGACCAATCGTTCCATTCCCACTCCAGCGCCGCACCCAAGTCGTAGGAAGGGAGGAAGGCGTTTGGCGCGTTCACCAGGGCTTGGTTCATGAACTGGCTGTATTCGTCGTTGGAGTAGACGTTGTCGTCGAGGTAGTCGGTTGAGTCGATCAGACCGAGTGTGACCTTCAGCTCGTTGGTCTCGTCGAAGCGGAATCTGTGCTGGTACCAGGCGGTGAGCAGGTAATCCCGGCCGCTGCCGTTGATGTTCTCCACATCGTCTTCGAGGTCGGCCGCCCAGGGCGCCAACGCGAAAGCGGAGGCGCGATTCAGACCGTCGCCAGCCGCGAAACCGAGCTTGAAGGAGAGGGCGTTCTGCTCGTCGGGTCGGAAATTGATCTGCGCCTGAAAGGGCGCAGCACCACGGCAGCTGTTGTCAAGATCGGCGGTACTCGAGGCCTCTTGGCATTGCCCCGCGGCTGCCAGGACACCGTCTACCGACAGCTGTTCGTTGATGTCGTAAGCGTTAGCCGTAGCCGATATGGACAAGCCTGCAAGAAAGGCAACGCCAAGCGACTTCAACTGTTGCTCCCTTATCCATCGGAACGTTGCCGGCCTTGCGCAGCCGGCGACCGCTCCCAACCCAACAGGGCTGGCTTGGTTGGGCTTAGTAACGCGAATGATATCCACTCGCATGATTGTGTGCGCTTGATTCTGACTGTCGCCCGCGGCGGCGTTACCGCCGCTGAGCCGGGGACATCATCTGCTCCATCATCTCCGCGGGGTTCAAGCGTTCGATCTGCTCGCCGCTCTTGTGGATGACGCCAGCCATCGTCCCTACGCTCTCGCGAATGCCCTGCACGTCTTGCGCAAGGGCCTCCATATGTTGCACGCTCGTTTGGATTCCAGACACCTGGCCGACCAACGTTTCCATCTGTCCTCGCATCCGCCCCATGTCGGTGGACATGACGGCGACCTGATCGGTCATGCGTGCCATGTGCTGCGTCATGTCGTACATGAGCTTCAGCATACCGAGGAAGGCGACGCCTCCGACGATCGCCATGATGTAAATAAAGGCACGTTGCATTTCGTCAGCTCCCCTATGACGCCTTTTCGGGTATTCGCCTCGTCGACCTGGTTTTTCTCCTTGCCCTTTTGTCGTTATCTTGCGGTTCTCCAGGTTAACGGCGTGGACTGTCGCCTGGATATGTACCAATAGGATGACATACTCTCGCCTCCACTGGCACGGGAAAAGAGTCGCTCTCACGGCAAATCCGTTCTAACCAGCCTGATCGCATGTAAGTTGCGATCGGGGGACCGAATTGCCGGTCATGCGCAGATAGTCGAAGACACGCCGAACATTACGGGCGAGCTTGTCGATAGTGGCGGCG
>JAYEJW010000352.1:0-2038 GCA_034716535.1 Pseudomonadota bacterium | reverse complement strand
GGTTTTGCGCACGGTGGCGGAGCTGATTTACGGCGTTCAGACGTCGGCCACTGTCACCAAGGCGATCGGGTGGCTGGCTGACCGCCGGCACTGGTCCACCAAGAGGCTGATGGACTACTTCCGGGATCTGGTTGACCCGTTGATCGGCATGGAAAAGAGTCCTGTGACCAGTCTGAAGCTGCTGTGGATAGAGCGTGCCTATGCCTTTTACCCAAAGGCATATTTTCTGCACCTGACCCGACATCCTGTATCGACGCGAAAATCGATGGATGAGTTCTTCGAGAACAGGCGGTCAAATATTGATGGGCAGAATACACTGCAAACCATCGACAGCCTGCTGGACTGGTACCGGTTCCACAAGAACATTATGGAATTCACGAAAACGTTACCCGTCGGCCAGACCATGCGGGTGAAGGGAGAGGATGTACTGTCAGACCCCGACATCTATCTGCCGCAGATTGCGGAATGGCTTGGTATTCGAACCGACAAGGAGGCCATTGAGGCGATGAAGCACCCCGAGATGTCACCCTATGCCTATCGGGGTCCGGAACCGGCGCGCGGTGGCAACGATCCCAAGTTCATGCGCAGTCCCGCTCTGCGGCGGGGAAGACTGAGAGAGCCGAGCCTCAAGGAATTCTTTGTGCGGGAGAAACTCGATTGGCTCTCGGACAGGGACAAACAGATCTGCAGGGAAGCGGGATACATTCTGGCGCCGGCGGAGGAGCTCGTGGACGAGATCACGGGGCTGAGCCTGAGCCTGGGCTACCGCTAGTTTTTGTTGGTCACTGCATCCAGTCATCTTGGCGCCATGTCGATTCCGCCGCCGCTGTTTATCCTGTCCTCGCCGCATTCCCATGCGTCGGTCATCAGTGCCATGCTGGGTCAGCACCGTGATACCTATGCGGTTCCGGAACTGAATCTCCTGGTGGGGGAAGACGGCGTCGAGGCCCTCGACGAGCTTCCCGGCCCCCGGCTTCACGGCTGGCTGCGCGCCGTCGCGCAGTTGTATACGGGAGAGCAGACACTCGAAGCCATCGACACGGCCCGCCGCTGGATTTTCCGGCGCATACACCACCGCGTCGAAGACATCTACGTGGAAATTCTTGAAAAGGTGGCTCCGCTGCGCCTCATCGACAAGAGCAGCATTTACACGGAGCCAAAACACGCAAAGGCCCTGGAACGAATCCGAAAGGCGTTTCCCGATGCGCACTTCCTGCATCTGGTCCGCCATCCGCGCGCGCAGTGTCTGGTCTGGTTGAAGAGTCCCCTCGCGCTGCCACAGCTTTTTTCGCTGGCCTCCTTCGATCGATACCGGAATCAGACCGTGATAGATCCGCAGCTCGACTGGCAACGGCGCCAACAGGGGATCCTGGACTTCCTGGAGGGCGTACCGGAGCGCCAGCAGATGCGCGTGCGCAGCGAGGACCTGATGGCCGACCCGCGGCACCATCTCCAGGCGATCTGCCAGTGGCTGGGGCTCAAGTGGAGCGACTGGACCTACAGGGGCATGCTCCACCCGGAGAATTCTTCGTACAGTTGCGTAGGCCCCTATGGTGCGGAGGCCGGCAACAACCCGGCGTTCCTGGCGGATCCCGTCTTTCGACGGCAGGCGCGTCTGCCGATAGAGGGTGAGCTGGACGGCCACCTCCCGTGGCGACAGGACGGACGGCCGTTCCGTCCGGAAGTTGTCGAGCTGGCGCGACAGTTCGGTTACAGTTAACCGATCACGGAATCCAGGACCACATTTCGATCTGCGCGAAGCGGACCAGGGGGCGGGTCAGCAGAACGAACAGCGGTTTGGACCCGACCTCGACCTTGCCGTATCCCGACATGCCCGTTTTCAGCAGGTTCTCGACGTCCGAAAGCTGGATCACGACCCTGAAGGCGTGGCCGAACAGCGTCTCGCTGCCCGCCGGCTCGATGGCGACGACCTCACCATGCATGGGGTGGGTCGGGTAGGCCATGAGCTTGATCTCCGCGGATGAGCCGACCTGCAGTTCCCCGACGTCGTATTCCGGGAGAATCATCTCCACCATCG
>JAYEJW010000351.1:0-2038 GCA_034716535.1 Pseudomonadota bacterium | reverse complement strand
AGGGTTCCGAGCAGGATGACGCCCGTCTTCAGACCCAGGCGCGAGAGCCGCACCCCGTTCTCGGCCCAGCGCGGTACCTTGAAGACGTTCACCACCAGGATACCGGCCACGATGCCCAGCACCACGTAGTTCAGTCCGAGCACCTGATGCAGGTACTTGGCCCCCATGACCGGTCCCAATCCCTTGCTGAGCACGGCCACGAAAGGCGCCACATACCAGCGAATCAGCATCGCGATGAGCAGTATGAAAATGGCCCCGGCGACGGTAGAGAGGTAATAGTCGAGGTGGCCCTCCTCGTGCTTTCCGACCAGGTGCCAGAGCCCGACCATCACCGCAATGGCGCCGAAGATATAGGGCAGGGACTCCATCTCCCAGACCATCTTTTTGAGATGAAGATAGCCGATCAGACCGTCCTGTAAGCCGAGGCTCACGCTCGCCCCGATTGCCAGCATAACCAGCCCCATGATCAGCAACGCCGGGTGCTTGTGGGTGTAGACCATCCGCTCCTCCTCCGTCTGTTTATAGTAGATGCCTGGTGCGCCTTTCCCGCTTCTGCAGACGGGGCGCACCGTACTTCTTGTCGCGGGCTGACTGACAGTTCCCCCGCAGCCCGGTGCAAGTCTTCCAACCCCTCCCCTGCGAGTCGGCGCTAGAAATACCGACTCCAGCTAACGCATGTCCTCGAGGCACTGACGCAGGGAGACCTCCCAGTCGGGCAGCGATAGACCGAAGGTTTCCCCCACCTTGGCATTGTCCAGGACCGAGTACGCCGGCCGGGACGCCGGCGAGCGAAACTCCGAAGATGGAATGGGCAAGAGACCGCAGGTGGCTCCGCTGGCCTCCAAAATGGCGCGGGCAAAACCGTACCAGCTCGTCTGTCCGCTGCCGGTGAGGTGGTAGAGCCCCTTGAGGCTCTCTGCGTCGAGATCGCCGCGGAGCAGAGGATGCAGCACCTGGGCGGTGACCTCCGCGAGCATGCGACTCCAGGTGGGGGTGCCCACTTGGTCGTCCACCACACGCAGCTCGTCCTTCTCCCGAAACAGACGCAGCATGGTCAAGAGAAAGTTGCTTCCGTGCAGACTGTAGACCCAGCTGGTCCGAAAAACGATCGCATTGGCGCCGCTCGCCATCAGCGCCCGCTCGCCCCCGAGTTTGGTCTCGCCGTAGACGTTCAGCGGTCCGGGCTGGTCGTCCTCCCGGTAGGGACGAGCACTCTGGCCGGAGAACACGAAATCGGTGGAGTAGTGGATGATCGGCACCCCACTCTCGCGCAGCAAACCGCCGAGCATGCCCGGCGCCTCGGCATTGATCCGTTGCGCCTGCTCCCCCTCGCTCTCGGCCCTGTCCACCGCCGTATAGGCGGCGGCATTGACCACCGCGTCGGGCGCCGATTCCTGCACCAATCGGCTCAGCGATCTGGGGTCCGCCAGATCCACCCGTGGGCCCTGCTCGCCTTCAAGAGATGCGGCGATCAGGTCGCCCACGGGCGCCAAGGTCCGTTGCAGCTCCCAACCCACCTGGCCGTTAGCGCCGATGAGCAGGATCCTCGGTCTTTTATTCACAAGTACTAGCCTCTACGCTCCGGAACCGTAAACGGGAAGCCGCTCCGGCGGTATGTCCCGCAGCAGGGTAGCCATACTGTCTTTCTCGGACAGGGCGGGCTCGCCCGTCAACGGCCACTCGATGGCGATGTCCGAGTCGTTCCAACGGACACTCAGCTCGGTCTCCGGATGATAGTAGTCCGAGCACTTGTAGCTGAACAGGGCGTCCTCACCGCTCACATAGTATCCGTGGGCGAAACCTTCGGGTACCCACAGCTGGCGCTTGTTCTCTCCGGACAGATGGACTCCTACCCATTGCCCGAACCAGGGGGAGCCGCGCCGGATGTCAACCGCCACATCGAAGACCTCTCCGCGCATCACCTGCACCAGCTTGCCCTGGGGGTGCGGATATTGGATGTGCAGTCCCCGCAGGACCCCATGGCGTGAGTAGGCCTGGTTGTCCTGGACCAGTCCGGGGGGGACACCGAGAGCCTCAT
>JAYEJW010000350.1:0-2049 GCA_034716535.1 Pseudomonadota bacterium | reverse complement strand
CCCGCCCACCGCAAGCTCTCTGCAGGCGGCGCGCCAGTCCCTGCACGCCCGCCGCTCTTGCGCCCGCCATCAGCTCCCGCCACACGCCCGGCGATCGTCGCGACAGCGGATCTCTCCCCCGCCGCCTCGGGCTGTGCCTGCATGAACGCTGTTGCTCGACCGCTCCCTCGATGGTAGCGTTCCTCGCATTCCAACCCTGGTGCGGTTGAATGTCCTATCCCTTGACTCGTTTCATTTGCTGGTTCTCCATCGCTCCGGTGGGAGCACAATAGTTACCCATCGCATGGCGCATTTCCACTTCCGATTCCGAGCCGCGGGATTTCGTGACCAGGACCCCTCGGCTCGGAACCGGGGAAATTCCCCCGGCTGCTCTGTTTCCAGATGCTTGCGCGGCCTGGAAGCGGCGTCGGAGAAGGTCGCGTCCGGGATACGCGCGGGGCTCAGGGTGCTTTGAGGCATTCGATGAGTACGGTCATCGCACTCGCCTGGGCGGCCAGTGCTCGGGGGGCGAGTGCCTGGGTCGCGTTGCCTCGTTGGAAATCGACGCCCTTGTTTGTGAGGAATTGCCTCACGCTCGGCGTGGTCAATGCGAATGCGTGGTTTGGCACCGCGCCGCCGCCCTTTCGGTAGCGCAACATGCCGGTCACGATGCCGACGACGTTGCCGGCCGGGTCGAGCACCGGGCCTCCGCTGTTTCCCGGCTGGATCGCGACCTCGATCCGGACCGCGCCCGATGGGGCGCCGCGCGGAGACTCCTGCTCTCCCATGCGACCCCGAGACAGCCGCAGGCCTTTCGGCAGACGGCCATGGAGCGGGTAGCCGGAGACGAAGATCGGCTCGCCGCGCCCTGGTTTGGTCCCGCGCAACCGCGCCGGACGGCCCGGTAGCGGGGCCTGGATGCGAAGCAACGCGAGGTCCCTTGCCTTGTCGCGGGCCTCGACCCGTGCCGGGACGTGCCGGGTGGTCTTGGCGACCTGGACCCGGGCGCAGTTGCCGACCACGTGCGCGTTGGTCAGCACATGCCCGCGGGTGTCGAGGATCAGGCCGCTGCCAGTGCCGGCCAAGTGCATCGCCGGCCCGGGCGTGGCTCGCTGGGACGGGGCGGCGGCGACATCCGCGGCGGGCGGCGCGAGCAGCCCGAGCGTCAGGAGTGCCGCACCCGCGCATCTGCCGAGGTTATGCCGGAATCCGTTTTCCCGGTCCAGGGCGCGAGGGTGCGGTATCGCTCGCGTTGCCATTGCCGGACAGCGCTGCCGTTTGGACACGGCCTGGTCTCGTCCCGGGGGGCCGCGGTGATCATCGGTCATTCCTGTGCTCCGTCGTCTGATCCGGATCCCCCGACCTGTGGAATTGAAGTCGCGCGAGACGGGCATAGAGCCCCTGTGCTCCGCAACAAATGGATCCCTACTCACGCAGCGGCGAGACCGTACTCGTGGTGGAGCCCACCCAGCACGGGCCGCGCGATGATCTCCTGACCATCCCGGATCCGATGACGGGTGCTTTTTAAGACCACAGGAATACCCGCAGGGGGATCGGGAACCCCGGGGCCCAACGACATGTGTGGTCGCGCGCTGTTGTAATGGGTGGCCCAGTCCTTGAGCACCCGCCGAAGATGCCCCTCCCCCATAGGGATCACGAAATCCAGGCGCTCCCGCCTCATCGATCCGATCAGGCGCTCACAGTACGCGTTGGCCTGTGGGACCCTGTATGGCGTGCGCAATACCTTCAAGCGCAGGTTAGCAACCGAGCTGTCGAGCTCGGCCGAGAAGATGCTGTCCCGATCGTGAATGAGGTCTCGATACGCATAATCTGACGGGATTGCCTCACGCAGCTGCTGCCGCGTCCAGTGTGCCGTTGGATGGCGTGTCACGTTGGCGTGCAGCACCCGTCGAGAACCGTGCTCCATAACCAGAAAGACATACAGCAGCTGAAACGTCGCCGTCACCGCCACACAAAAGTCGCATGCCACGAGCGCCTGGGCGTGATTGCGCACAAAGGTCAACCAGCGCTGATCCCCGCGAGGCGCTCCCTTCGGCCTCTTTGGCAGGT
>JAYEJW010000349.1:0-10334 GCA_034716535.1 Pseudomonadota bacterium | reverse complement strand
CACGACCACGCCGCAGGTCGTTGCCTACGCACCACCGCCTCCGGCTGCGCCCGCGCTGCCGCCGGCGGCCGACGGCCTTGCCAAACAGGCCGAGCAGCAGCGGCAGATGGGTGATTACGTGGGTGCTGCGGCAACGCTCGAGCGCGCCCTGCGCATCCAGCCACAAGAGGCCTATCTGTGGAACCGGTTGGCACACGTGCGTATGGAGCAGGGGCTCTATTCCCAGGCGGGAAACCTGGCGGAGCGCTCCAACGTCCTGGCAAGAGATCAGGCCTCCCTCAAGCAGGACAACTGGAGCATGATTGCCGTCTCGCGGCGTACGGCCGGGGACGCGGCAGGCGCTGCGGAGGCGGAGGAAAAGGCACGCGGCGGTTAATGCCGCCAGCCGTTCCGGCCCCGACCCCGGTCAGCCCGCGAGGTCCGGCGCAGCCGATTACGTGGACCAGATAGCCGACATCCTCGGACCTTCAGGACTCCTCTCCCAACGCCTGGAGGGTTACAACCACCGACCGCAGCAGCAGGCGATGGCCGACGCGGTGGCCGCCGTGCTCCACCGTGGCGGGACCCTGATCTGCGAGGCGGGTACCGGAACCGGCAAGACCTTCGCCTATCTGGTGCCGGCCCTGCTCTCCGGGCGCAAGGTCCTTGTCTCCACCGGTACCCGCAATCTTCAGGATCAGCTCTTCCACCGCGATCTGCCGGTTGTCCGGGAGGTCCTGAAGGTTCCCGTGCGTATCGCTTTGCTCAAGGGGCGGGCAAACTATCTCTGCCGATACCGCCTGGACAATGCACTGCAGGACCACAGGCGTAGTCTGCCGGAGCAGCGCTCCCAGCTGCTGGCGGTGCGGGATTGGGCGGCGGTCACGCGCAGTGGAGACGTGGCCGAGCTGGTCCTGCCCGAGGACGCGCCCGTGTGGCCCGCGGTGACCTCCAGTAGCGACAACTGCCTGGGTCAGAACTGTCCGGAATGGAGCCGCTGTCACCTGGTGGAGGCACGGCGCCGTGCCCAGGAGGCGGACCTGGTGGTCATCAACCACCATCTGCTCTGCGCGGATCTGTCCTTGAAGGACGAGGGCTTCGGCGAGATTTTACCGGGCGCGGATTGCTGCGTCGTCGACGAGGCCCATCAACTGCCGGACGTGGCGGGCAGCTTCTTCGGTATCGCCGTCAGCGGGCGGCAGCTCCTGGACCTGACCAGGGACCTGGAGGCGGAGTACCGGCGCGATGCGGGGGATGCGCCCGAGCTGATCGAGCGTGCGGCAGGGCTGCGCCGCTCGGTGCAGGATCTGCGCCTGAGCTTCGGCGAGGAGTCCCGGCGGGCTCCCTGGCGCGAGATTGCCGCCGGCGCGGCCGCCCAGGCGCTGGACCTGGTGCGCTCCCGGCTCGTCGCCCTGAATGCGGGTCTGAAGATGCTCGAGGGACGGAGCAAGGGACTCGACAGCTGCCTCGCACGCGGCACCGATCTGGGCGAGCGGTTGGATCTGCTTGTCGACGGAGGCGAGTCGGACGATATCCGCTGGTTCGAGACCCATGGCAAGGGTTTCCGGCTGCATCAGACCCCGCTTCAGGTCGCAGACATCTTCCAGTCTCACATGGAGCGTCATCCGGCGGCCTGGATCTTTACCTCTGCCACTCTTGCCGTTGGCGAGAGCTTCGAGCACTTCGCGCGCCAGCTCGGTATCGGCGAGGCTCGCACCGAGCGCTGGGAGAGCCCCTTCGACTATCCGCACCAGGCCCTCTGGTTCGTCCCCCGGGGTATGCCCGAACCCTCGTCTCCGGCCTATGTCAGGGTGGTGGCCGAGCTCGCCGCGCGGATTCTGGGCTACAGCCGCGGCCGCGCCTTTCTGCTCTTTACCAGCCATCGGGCGTTGAAGGAGGCGGCAGACTATCTCGAGCCACGGCTGGACTACCCGCTGCTCGTTCAGGGAAGCGCGCCGCGGGCCGAGCTTCTGGAGCGCTTCCGGCGGCTGGGCAATGCGGTGCTGCTTGGTACGGCGAGCTTTTGGGAGGGTGTGGACGTGCGCGGCGAGGCCCTCTCCTGCGTTATTATTGACAAATTGCCCTTCGCCTCGCCCGGTGACCCTGTGCTCGCTGCCCGTATCGACGCCCTGCGGCAAAGGGGCGGCAATCCCTTCCGCGATTTCCAGCTTCCACAGGCGGTGATCGCGCTGAAACAGGGCGCCGGCCGCCTCATCCGCGACGCCCGCGACCGTGGTGTGCTTGTGGTGTGCGATCCTCGCCTGCTTTCGCGCTCATACGGCCACGCCTTTCTCGACAGTCTGCCGCCCATGGGCCATACGCGGAACCCGGCCGACGTCGAGAAATTCTTTGCTCTGGAGTCTCAATGAAGGTCCTTGCCATCGATGCCTCTGGTGAGTCCTGTTCCGCGGCTTTGCTCTTGGGTTCTCAACTGGAACAGCGTTTGTCGCGGGAGCCGCGCCGCCACGGGGAACTGATCCTTGCCATGATGGATGATCTGCTCAAGCAGGCGGGCATCACTCTTTCTGTGCTGGATGCGCTGGCATTTGGTCGAGGTCCGGGCTCCTTCACGGGCGTACGCATCGCGACGGCGGTCGTGCAGGGGGCCGCCTTTGGCGCCGATCTGCCGGTGGTCCCTGTCTCGACGTTGGCCGCCTTGGCGCAGGGGCACTTCCGGACACAGGGGCGCGTGCGTAGCCTTCCGGCTTTCGATGCACGGATGGGCGAAGTCTACTGGGGCTGCTACGTACTCGGCGACACAGGCCTAATGCAGCCGGTCTGCGAGGAACAGGTGGCGGCACCGGAACGGGTTTCAGTCCCGGCGGACGCGGGTTGGCACGGGATCGGCAGCGGCTGGGCCGCCCATGGAGAGGCATTGTGTCGCCGTATGGGACCGCGTCTTCAGAGCGTGAGCATGGACGGCATCTGCGAGTCGCGGGATATCGCGGTTCTCGCTGCGGCGGAGGTGACGGCAGGCCGTTTCGTCACGGCGGAGCGCGCGTTGCCCGTCTATCTGCGTGACCGGGTTACCGCCGCGCGATGAGCTTCGACTGGGTGCTGCTGCTGGCGGTGGCCGCTATCGGACTGGGGATCGCCGTCCTAGTATTCTCAGTCTGCCCAGGGTTGCGGCGCCGTCCGCGCGACCAGGATGATCGGATCCGACAGGGATTGGCCCTGTTGGAGCACATCGCCGAGGGTCTGGTAATCACGGATCCCGAGCAGCGCATTCTGCGCGTCAACCGCAAGTTCACCGAGATTACGGGTTACAGCGCGGACGAGGTCCTGGACCGCACTCCTAGCCTGCTCAAGTCCGGGCGCCACGACGCGGTCTTCTATCGCGAGCTGTGGGAGACCATCCATCGGGAGGGAGTGTGGAAGGGTGAGATCTGGAACCGGCGGAAGAACGGCGAGTTCTACGCGGAGTGGCTCAACATCGCGGCGGTCAAGGACGATTCCGGGCGTATCGTCAACTACATCGGTACCTTCTCGGACATCACGTGGATGAAAAACGCAACGCAGCGCCTGGAGCACTTGGCCCATCACCATCCGCTGACCGGGTTGCCCAATCGATTACTGCTCATGGCGAGGCTTGAGCACGCGCTGGAGCAGGCCTACCGTTACGGTACCCGCGTGGCGGTGGTGTTCATCGATCTCGACGACTTCAAACAGGTCAACGATACCCTCGGACATGCAAGCGGGGACCGTGTGTTGCAGGCAGCGGCAAAACGCTTGAACCATGCGCTCCGGCACGAGGATACGGTGGCCCACGTGGGTGGTGACGAGTTCGTCGCGCTCATCGAGAAGCTTCACGATCGGCAGGTGGCGGCGAAGGTAGCCGAAAAGCTGGCCGCAAGTCTGAAGCCGCCGTTCGAGGAGGGCGGCCGGAGATTCCTGCTCCGGGCGAGCATCGGTATCAGCCTCTATCCCGACGACGGCGAGTCACCGGAGCTGCTCATCCGTCTGGCCGACCAGGCTATGTACCAAGCCAAGTCTTCGGGGGGAGGGAACCTGTGTGTCTATGAACCGACGGCGGCGAAGGGACCGCATGACCGGGCGTGAGCCACCTGTCTGCGGCCCTCGTACCTCGTGCCGTTCTCGCCTCAGGAAGCGCTGATTTATTCAGCGCTTCCCGCTGGGCAGGGATGCCCCGCCATTTTTGACGCCTGAAAGGCGTTGAAAATGAAGGAACCGGGAAACCGCGCTTTTCCGGTTCCGTGCTGATTTCGGCCAGGATGGCCATGAATCAGCGTTTCCCTCAGTGAGCGGTTCTGTGTTGATGCCCCGGTCCTTTTTCGTGGCGACAGTGGCGTCTCATGCAGCTGACCACATAGTGTGCCAAGGTGGCGCCGACAGCGACAAAGACGACGGCGCTGCCGGCGATCCGCTCAGTCATTCCGACCTGAGAGTAGGAGAGGGTCAGCCAAGTGAGGAAGGCGCTGAAACCGGCGACGAAAAACACCACCACGAAGGGCCATAGCGACTTACCGCATTCAGAACAGAATTTCATATCACACCTCCTCATACTGCAACGTATATTAGACCCGAAAGCGGGGATGAGTTCATTGAACTCGGTCAAGAGGAGCTGCATCAGGACGCGCTGAGATGAGATTTTGGTACTAGGGCGCGTCGCCCGTTTCCGGCGGCGGGTCGGCTTCCTCGAACGATCGTTCGCGAAAGTAATCGTCATACTTGCGGTGTAGGTCGTTGGTGAAGCGCCAGGCCTCGTTGTAGCTCAACCCACTGTCTTCAGGAAAGATGATCTTGATGTAGAGACCCTCGGGATGGTCCCTGTCGAGGGCGGCGAGCCGACTCTCCAGGGCGGCGCGGGAGATGCTCCGGAAATTCTTCTCACCGGCCTCCCGAAACCGGATGTGTGGCCGGCCGCCAGTCTTGGCATAGCGCACCTCAATTACATACTTGCCCTTGGGGCTGCGTGCCGGGCGCACCAGTCGGTCGTACCGCTGCCTTAGCTCGCCGTAGTCTTTCTCCAGCTCGGCTCTTGAGCTGTCAACCGCGCGCAGCCGCTCCAGTGCAGTCGTCAGCTCCGTGCCTCGCGATTCGTGGGCGGCGCGCAGCCCCTCCATCTCCTGGGTTGTCGCCCGCTGCTCAGCCTGTAACCGTTGCAGCTCCTCGTGCTCGACTCGGCGTGCGCTTGCGAGGGAGTCGAGCTCGTCGCGGCTTTCCGCATAGCTTGTCTTGAGCTCGTCGAACGACGCCTGCAGAAGCGCCACTTCCTCCGCCTGGCTCTTGCGCTGGTCCTCAGCCTGGTTCAACGCATCGTCCTGGGTGCGCCGCTCTGCCGTGAGGGCATCGATCTTCTCCTGGCTTGCTGCGTCGCGGCTCTGAAGCTCACGGCGTGCGGCCTCGAGGCGTTTCAGCTCCTCTTGCTGAGTCTGGCGCTCCGCTTCGATCCGCCGTAGATCTGCTTGTTGGGTCCGGGCCCTGCGCGTTAGCGCCTCCAGCTCTGCCTGAGCTGCTTGGTGGCGGGTCTGCAACGCACTCTGATCCTGCTCCAGTGCCCGCAGCTGGCTGTGCGTTGTGCCCAGGGTGTGCTCCAGCTCTTCGGCCCGCTGTTGCTGCTCTTTCAGCCTTCCGCTCAGCGCCTTGATGTGCTGCCGCTCTTGCTTCGAGACTCGATCCTGGGCTGCGCGCGCCGTCTCGAGCTCGCCGATCCGTCCCCTCAGGCCCGCGTTCTCAGCTTCGGCGGCCGACAGCTGCTCGGACAGCTGCACCCGCTCCCGGTCCCTGGAGCGGGCGAGCTCCGTGGAGCGCCGCTCCGCCTCCATGGTGGCGCGCAATTCCTCGACCAGCTCCATGTTACGCACCAGCAGGATCAGCATGGCGAGGAGAAAGATCATGACGATCACCGTCATGACGTCGGTGAAGGAGGGCCAGAAGCTCTCGGCGGTCTGATCCCGTTGGTGGTTCAGCCGCAGGTCGACGAACCCCTGTTGATCGCTCATGGCTCCGGTTCGGTAGGCAGGCGGAAGCCGGCGCGCAGTATATCCTCGATCCGCTCTACGTCTTCCGCCACGTCTCCGATCTTCTGCCGATAGGTGGTCAGGGTGTTGAGCAGATTGAGCTCGACGGTCTCGAAGGTACGCTGGGAGTGCTCCATGCGCTTCACCAGTTCCCCGACCGAGCCCATCAATTCGGCGAATCGGTTCAGCATACCTTCGCTGCGTACCTCGAAGCGGGGGACGAGGTAGGTGCTGGTCACCTGCTCCACACCGCTGATGAGGTGGGTCTGCACATCGTTCAGTTTCAGGTAGAAGTAGCCGAAGTACAGGTAGCAAAGGATCGCGGTGATGGTGGTGGACAGGGCCGTGGACATGCCGTGCACCACCAGCCCCATGCCGCCGGTGTCCACGCTGGATTCCAGCATGTCCGAGGCACCCACCAGGGCGATGGACAGGGCGAGGATCGTGCCGAAGACGCCTGCGAGGATCAGGATGTTGTTGATGAATTTGGGGAAGCTGCTGCGTGTGCTCTCGCTGGCCACCAAGGCGGAGGCCAGCGCACCATGGTTGATCGGGGCGTGGGACTCGGCTAGTCTGCTGAGCGTGCTGTAGCGGCGGCGGATGACGGCGCCTACCGCAATCCCCTGCAGCGGATCCGGCAGATCCTGTTCCAGGTTTTCGATGAAGCGCCGCAGGGCCTTCTCCTCACGCGCATAGCGAAAAAACAAGGCGACCATCTTGAGGATGCCGGCGGCGAACAGGACCAGGATGAACCCGTTCGCGGCGATGCCCAGCGGCGTGAGCTGGTCCCGCAGATAGACCTCGTTGATAAAGTCAAACTTCCATAGCGCCACGCCGGCGCCGGCGACCCCTACGAGGAGCATCCGAAGCAGGATGTTGAGGCTGTAGCGGCGGCGCAGATCAACCGTATCCAAGCCCATGTCTCCACCCCTGATTCCAAACAGGAAGATTACCATAGTCGGGCATAGCGGAGGCCCGAGTGAGCGCTGAGCGCGAGCCCCGCCGGCTACTCACGAACCTGTTCGACCAGGCGTTGGAGGCAGTGAGCGGACGCAGTGCCGTACGTCGCGCCTTGAAGGCGAAGGATATCGCGGGCCCGGTAGAGGTCATCGCCCTGGGCAAGGCGTCTCAGGCCATGGCCGAGGGCGCCTGCGACGTCCTGGGCGCGCGCATCCAGGGCGGCCTGGTTGTGTCCAAGCCCGGTCACCTCTTCCATGAACGGCTTGCCCGGTGCGGCCTCGATTCCGTCGTGGGCGGTCACCCCGTGCCTACTGCAGGAAGTCTGGACGCCGGGAGACGGCTGATGGAGGCGACAGACCGGGCGGAACATGCGACCCTGCTGTTTCTTATCTCGGGCGGAGCGTCCAGCCTGGTGGAGGCGCCCGCCGCGGGTCTCGGTCTCGCTGAGCTCGAGCGACTGAACCGCTGGCTGCTGGGCAGCGGGCTGCCCATCGATGCCATGAACCTCATCCGCAAGGCCGTCTCCCGCATCAAGGGTGGCGGTCTGCTGAGCCGCCTTGCGGGGCGGGACCTGCGGGTGCTGGCCATCTCGGACGTTCCGGGAGACGACCCCGCGGTCATCGGCTCGGGTCTCCTGGTGCCCGAGACGGAGCTTGCGCAGCGCCTGGCCAGCCTGGATCTGCCGGCCTGGGTCCGGGTCTGGGTCGATCGCGGCCTGGCGGAACGAGCCGGAATCCTCGAGCGGGGGCCGAGGATCCAGCTGGTGGCGACGCTTTCCATCGCCAAGGAAGCGGCCGCGGCGGCCGCCGCAGCGTCGGGGCTGGCGGTTCACTTTCACCGCTCCTTTGTGGAGGGGGATGCCGCCGAGCGCGGCCGGGAGATCGCGCACCAACTGATGATGGGGCCCTGCGGTCTGCACGTCTGGGGGGGTGAGACAACCGTTCGGCTGCCCGAGCATCCCGGGCGCGGCGGGCGTAACCAGCATCTCGCCCTGGCGGCGGCGGTGGAGCTTGCGGGGCGGGGGGATTGTCTCCTGCTCAGCGCAGGGACCGACGGCACCGATGGCCCCACCGAGGATGCAGGCGCCCTGGTGGACGGCGGTACACTGGAGCGCGCCGCGCTGGACGGCTTCGATGCGGCCGCAGCCTTGCGCAATGCGGATGCGGGCTCCCTGCTCGCTGCCAGCGGCGATCTGATCCACACGGGTCCCACCGGCACCAACGTGATGGACCTGATGTTGGGACTGAAGCATTGAGCACAGGGGCCTGGAGCAATCTCGTCGAGGCGGCAGCCAGCTGTCTGCTGGCGCGGGATCCGGCCGAAAAGGTCCGGTTGACGGAGAAGGCGGCAGAGAACTGGCGCGCCGGGCTGCTCGATGTGGCCGATTCGGAGGCCGTGGAGCCTGTGGTCGAGCCGGGCCGTCCGGAACGACCGGAGCTGGTGCATCCGCGTGGGCTCTCCAAGCGCTCCATCAAGCGTTTGGCGGGACGGGCCGCCCTGATCCATGCCGTCGCCCATATCGAGCTCAACGCCATCAACCTCGCGTGGGACGCCGTCCACCGCTTCCGCGGACTCCCTTCCACCTACTACGACGATTGGGTACGCGTGGCCGCAGACGAGGCCTATCACTTCGACCTCATGCGTGGACGTCTGCGGGATCTCGGCTTCGACTACGGTGACTTCCCTGCCCACGACGGCCTGTGGGCGATGGCACGCCGCACCGCCCACGATCCCCTGGTACGCATGGCGCTGATTCCGCGGGTGATGGAGGCCCGGGGGCTCGACGTCACCCCCGGCATGATCGAGCGGTTCCGCTCCGTTGGTGATGAGGACACGGCGGCGCGCTTGGAGATCATCTTGCGCGACGAAGTGGGGCATGTGGCGGCGGGCAGCCGTTGGTTCCGCCATCTCTGCTTCGAACGCGGCCTGGATCCGGAGACCACCTACTTCAAGCTGGTGGACGAGTATCTCCACGGGGAGATCCGCTGCCCCCTCAACCTCTCCGCCAGGCTCGATGCTGGATTCGGCGAGGGGGAATTGGAGCGCCTCGCGGCCCTGTGCGCCAAGCAATGATCCGAGCGTCCAACGGGACGAACACGCCAAAGCGACCGGGAAATTCGCGTTGTTCCTGGCGTCAATGCGGAATCTCAGGAAACTCCAAGGGGAGGCCGGTTATCTCGCCGGCGCCGCCCATCGAGCCGGATGTCGGGCGAACGGGATCCTGGCTCCGACGCGTCGCAGTCAGACAATCGGCTCCCGGCGCCAGCCTGTTTCAAATACGACGAGCACCTCGCCCCGGTCCTCATGCCACTGTGCGAGAACGGAGCGGATGACCATCCGGCCGTTCAGCTCGAAGGCGTGGTCGGCAGGGCGGTGTGTATGTCCATGGATGAGGCGCTTGGCGTCGAAGCGGCGCAGGAAGTCTTCGACCGTTCGCTGATTCACGTCCATGATGTTTTCCGTCTTCATCGCGGTGGCGGCTCCGCTCTTCTTGCGGTAGTCGGCGGCGATGGCGCGCCGTTTGCTGAGGGACTTCCAGAGGAACAGTCGGGTGAGGATTGGGTTGCGAATGCGCCGGCGGAAGCGCTGGTAGGGCACGTCGTCGGTGCACAGCAGGTCGCCGTGCATGAGCAGGGTGGGGGCGCCGGCCAGATCCACCAAGGTCGGGTCCTTCAGCAGGGTGCAGCCCGTGTCCCGGGCGAATCCCCGGCCGATGAGAAAGTCCCGGTTACCGTGCATGAGAAAACAAGGCGTGCTGGCATCGGTCAGCTCGCGCAGGGCGGCGCGGATCTCCGGGTAGGGCGGGGTGTCGTCGTCATCGCCGATCCAGGCGTCGAAGAGGTCGCCCAGGATGTAGAGGCTGTCGGCTCGCCGCGCCCGATTGCGCAGAAAGCCGAGGAAGAGCTGCACGGTGGCAGGCCGTTCCGGCGCCAGGTGGAGATCGGAGACAAAGAGGGTTTCGGACATTGGAGGCCCAGGCCGTGTCGGCCGGCAATCCGTTGCCGATGGTCGGAGGTCGAACTACTCGACAATCTCCGCCTTCTCGATCAGCACGTCCTCCACCGGGACGTCCTGGTGGCCGTGCTTGCTGCCGGTTGGTAAGCCCTTGATCTTGTTCACGACGTCCATGCCATCGGTCACCCGCCCGAAGACGCAGTAGCCCCAGCCATCCTGGCCGGGATGGTCCAGGAATCCGTTGTCCGACACGTTGATGAAGAACTGGGATGTGGCGGAATGCGGATCCATGGTGCGGGCCATGGCGATGGTGCCGCGGTCATTTTTGAGCCCGTTGTCCGCCTCGTTCTTGACCGGATCATGGGTGGGTTTCTTCTCCATGCCCGCGGTAAAGCCGCCGCCCTGGATCATGAAGCTGTCGATGACCCGGTGAAAGATGGTCTCGTCGTAGAAATCCTC
>JAYEJW010000348.1:0-10356 GCA_034716535.1 Pseudomonadota bacterium | reverse complement strand
GGGCTGGCTCCTCGGGTGGTTGCTGTGGTGTTGCAACCTCCAGCCTACCATCCGGGCCAGCCAGCCCCCTCGAATTTCTCCCTGGATCAGTCGGTTGGGCTTAACTCAGTGCCATTCGTGTCTGGGCGTGTTGACCGACATGTGCAGGGTCGAAACGCCCCGGTTTCTCAATACAAGGGCCTCCTATTGTGAAACGATAAAAATTGGTTCAGTCGGTTCAGCCATTCCACGAACGGATGGCGGAACTTGCACGTTCAATCGGTCTGGAACTGAACGCGCGGCCCTTAGACGGACCACGCGTCGTGGATCACCGCGATGAGATACCAAGAACCATCCAGTTTCTCGAAGACCAGCCGCAGCGCCGCCCAGTCGCTGCCTCCCTCTGCCTCGCCGGCGGAAGGTTCGATGTAGTATTCCACCCTTGTCGCCCCGGGATAGGCTTCGGCCGCATTGTTATGCGTGGTCCCGGAGGAATGATCATCATTGATACGGACGGATGACGGGTGGGCGAAATCCCTGTCGAGGATGTAACGCTCAGCGTAAGCGGCGGAGGTCATCCCGATGGGATTACCGCTGCCCTCGGCATAGCCCCATAGGTGGGTCTTGGCATCTGTCCAGAACACTGAAGCTTGGTCGCGCGTAAAGACGACGTCCTCGTCCAGGATCACGTAAGCGGCGGGGGAGAAGCGCACCCCTTTGTTGGGGTGCACAAGGGAGGCGAGGCGCTCCCCGTCCTTGCTTTGGAACGCGGCCAACGCCTCGTCCGCCGCTTCACGGACAGTCGCGGGCGTTTCTTTTGTTGGATCGTGCGAATTCCATTGCTCTGAGCAGGATGTGCAGAGAAGTGCACAGAGCACCAAAAAGACGCTCGACGCACGAGACGTCCCTGTATCGTTTGAGTGCGTTGTCATATGCGCCTTCTGAGAGACGGATTGAGAATCTGAGAAAAAGGAAATGCGTTTCTCGGTAAGAGTAGCAGTGGCTGCTGTGTTTGCAAGAGCGCCCTGTTCCGTTGGAAAATGCTCCTGAAAGGGGACGGACTCGAACGAATACAGCGGCACATATCGGCGGCCGTTCACAGCACGACCAGGGTCACACGACCAGGGATTACAAGACCTGGCCGTATGTTGTAACAGGCTGATTAACTTGCGGGTATAAGTCCCGCCGAAGGAGTTGCTCGTACACCTTTGTAGGGGGGTTGGGTCTAGTCTTGAAGCATCGCGATGCCTGATCTAAGTTGAGAGGCATGGCAAGACCACTACGCATCGAGTTCTCCGGCGCCTACTACCACGTCACCGCACGTGGTAGTAGGCGCGAGGCGATCTACGAGGACGACGAGGACCGTGAGGAATTCTTGCGGCTGCTCGGGGAGATCATCAAGGAATTGGAGTGGCGCTGCCACGCCTTCTGCCTGATGAACAATCACTACCACCTGTTCATCGAGACCGCCCACCCGAATCTCGCGAAGGGGATGCGCCAGATCAACGGCGTCTACACCCAGTGCTCGAACGGACGCCATCAGCGCAGCGGCCACCTCTTTCAGGGACGCTACAAGGCCATCCTCGTCGATTCCGACGCCTATCTGCAGGAGCTCAGCCGTTACATTGTGCTCAACCCTGTGCGGGCCGGGGTGCTCGGCGACCCGGCCGAGTGGCCCTGGAGCAGTTATCGGGCGACCGCCGGTCTTGAGCGGCGCCCGGCATGGCTGACCACCGATGCCGTCCTCGCCACCTTTGGCCGCAAGAAGGGCGAGGCCAGACAAGCCTACCAGCGCTTCGTGCGCGATGGCATCGATGGCGAGAGCGTCTGGCGTGGGCTCAACCGACAAGTGTTCCTCGGCGACGATCGGTTTGTCGAGCGCATGCAACGCAAACTTGGCGACGAGCGCGAGGACGTCCAGATACCCAAGGTACAACGACGAGGTCCACCGCCGACGCTGGAGCAACTGAGTCGGGAGGCCCGGAGCCGGGACGCGGCGATCGTTGCGGCGTACGCCACAGGCGAATACAGTTACTCAGAAATTGGCAATTTTTTCGGCTTACACTTCACCAGTATCGGGAGAATTGTACGGAAGGAGAAGACGACCAAGTTGGAATCGGAGGCGGGCACGCATCGAAGCAAGGCGTGACCCCTGCACAGTTGCAAGAGCGGGGCGGCTTTTGGTGCTCTGTTTAACGGTGTGCCGCTTTTGCGGGCGGCTGATTCTCAACGTTGCGTGGCAAAGAAACTGAAATGATGGAAACGCTGATAAAGGTAGGAGGCGTATTCAACATCATACTTGTTGTGTTTCATTTGCTATTTTGGCGCATTTTCAACTGGAGAGAAGACCTCCAATCATTATCGTTCCTTAACAGAGCCATAATGCAAGTTGTAAATCTTAGTTTGACTTTTGTGTTTATTCTATTCGCCTATATTTCTTTTGCGCATAGCGACGAGCTATTAACAACTCCACTAGGAAAGAGTTTACTAGTTTTCATGGCGTTATTCTGGCTCGCCAGGTCATCTATGCAGGCTGTGTTTTTTCGGCTTAAACATTGGGCTTCCATAGCATTTCTTCTCTTCTTTCTTACGGGAGGAGTGCTATATGGTATCCCTGCAACATACGCCACATAAAGAGGCGCTCGTGGGGGGCGCTGCGCGCTACCGCGCTCGCGCCCCACAGCTTTGTCGTTGGGTGTCAGAAAAATGGACTACGGCTTTCTCTTAGTCATTGGTATCGCGGTACTTTACTTGGCCTTGAGCTTTCGCATTGCCGGCGAAAACGAGCGCTTCGCGGCGTTTACGCTAGATCGGTTCGCAAGATAGGGAGTACACGAGGATGTCAGACATAGACGCGCGACTTCATCCAGAGGCCACCCGCGCCGATCACGCAATTGCGGGGTCAGCTGCGGGGCCAGGCCTACCCTTGGGTCATATGCGGCGCGCAATCGCAACCGGTCTCAGCACGATCCTCGCGGCGACTCTCCTTTTCGTCTCCATGGAGCCCCCAGCGCTCGCTGAAACGCGGGACACGCCTTCGGAAAAGGAAGAGGCGTCCGCTCCAACAAGAAAAGAGCCTGGCCTGCGGCTGGTCGGAGCATCCGAGGAAGGCTATAGCTTCAAGACCACGACGAAAACCTTCCGTCAGCAGATTCTCGTCGAGGCAATCAACGACTTGCCGGTGAAGGACGTCGATATCCGCACAACGCTGTTCAAAGGTCCGGACGGAAAGGAAGTCCACACCCGATGGACCATCAACGAGCGATCCTTTTATGGGGCTCAGCAGGCACCCGGGCTCGGCAGCATGCGACTGGGCTTTTCGGCCAGTTTCGTGGAGCCGGGAACCTATCGCAGTACACTGACACTCATCTACGGAGGCCGGCGGGAGAGCAAGCTGGTCATTGTCCAACGCACGGTCGAGGAGACCCCTGTGACGATCACGCCAGCCGGGGCGACCTTGGTCACGTCTTACCTTAGCTGGGCACAGGATGCGGGACTTTGGGTCACGCTCCAGAACGATGGCGGATCGAAACTGTCCCTCGTCGAGCCCGTACTTGGCTCGCTCACCCGCAAACTCAGCGACGACACGAAGATCGCTGCCGACTTCGCGGCCTACCGGCTGACCGACAGCGAAGGGAAGCCGTTTTATTGGCCATATCAACTGGCCGCCTACCGTCCAGTCGGCATGCGCCTGAATGTGGAGGGTCTGACGGTACCCGGACGGTACGAGGGGACCCTCACGGTCGAAGCCGAAGAGCACCGCGGAAAGTCGGCCCAGGTGACGATCCTCGTGCGGGCGGGTTGGATGGTGGCGGCCCTACTGATCTTCTTCGGCGTCATCGCGTCCTTTTTGCTGCGGCTATATCGGTCCGGGGTCCGCGAGCGCCTGGTAAGCCAGCGCGAAGCGCTTCAGCTCAAGGAGAAGTTGACGCAGCAACGCACCTCGCTCGCCCTTCGGGACGGGACGGAAGCGCAGGTCTTCGATGCGCTGACGACGCGTCTCGATGAGATATTGACGGATCTCCAGTTCCGGGATGTCTCCGATGCCGATGCGAGCATCGACGCCGTCAGGTCTCACGTTCCACTCGTCAAGGATTGGATCGACCTTCATCGCTGGCTCGATGGAATAGAGGGGGCGGATGACATGGAGGCATTCAAGAAGGAGCTGGACGTTGTTCGCACATACGTCATCGGGACATGGACGGAAGAACAGCGCAAAGAACACGCGGAAACGCTGCGTACCATGGAGGACCGCGTCAGGAAACAGGCACAGAGCAAGGCACTTGCGGAGGATCTGCAGACCCTGAACAAGCAGGTCAAAGAGTGGGCGGGCGCGGTAACCATCGAGACGGTGCAGGCGGCGATCACCAGCGAAGTCACCGCCAAGCTCGAAGCGGCGCAGACCCTGCTCGACAAGGCCGATGTGGATGGCGCGCGAACGGCGGCGGAGGACGCTCGCCTTGGGCTCGCGAGGATCCTGAGCCGGGATCTCCTCGGCGCGGTGGCCGGGGATGCTCCGCTCGGTACTCCAGACGACGCCTGGAAGGGGCTCGGCAAAACGGTGCCGGAAGCGTTACGTCCGGTCGATCAGATCACCGATGCGGGCGAAGCAATGAACGCATACAACCGGGCGCTTGCCGCCTATACGGCAACGGTATCCGGGGGTCTTCGCGAAAAGGCCCGAACAGCGGTGGTGAAGTTCACCAGCCTTCGGAAGGCCAAGGAAGACATCAAGGACGACCAGGAAGTAAATATGACGGTGAGCAGGTTGCAGAGTCGTCTCGAGACCCTTCCCGATGAGGGTGCCAAGCTTGCGCCCGAGGATCTTCCCGGCGCGCTCGCCTCCTGCCGCGAAACCCAGAACGCCTTGGTCGAGGCTGAGTCCGTTTACCACCGTGCTTCCGGCGGAGAACGATTGGGCGCCGTCGATCCCAAGAAAGCACCCGGCGCGGTTGCCGAACCGGCCCCGGCTCTGAAGGCCGCACCCGAAGAGGCGTTCGCCAAGCTCCCGGAAATCCAGCTCGGAATACCGCCGTCGGCGGCATCGGCCGCCAGGACGATCCTGTATTTCGATGCGCTCAGCAGCATCGTCCTGTTCGCTTTCTCCGTAATGGTCGGGATTGCCCTGCTGTGGGCGAACAATCTGACATGGGGCGGTCCGCTCGACTTGATCGTAGCTCTGCTCTGGGGTTTCGGTATCGATCTGGCGGCGTCGGACAAATCCCTCCAAGCACTGCAGAAGCTGATCCCGGGAGTACCCAAGTAGGAGGCCAGCCCCTACGATGTCACGGCTCGAGTATCTGCGTACTGACCTCAGGATCTCCGTGCGCCGAGCCGACGACGGTCGGCTCGTCCTGAGGGTCGCGGGACAGGACATCGCGGTCGGTCGGCGCCTCTCGGCACAGACCGCGGACCGGCTCCTTCGCGATAAGACGGGGCGCCGGCTCGAACGCCTACTGATCCGTGAGCAGCCGTCGTTCCGCGATTTCGTCGACATGAGCCCGTCCCCTCCGGTCAACGCGGGCGGGACGCCCATCGAGAGGCGAAAACGGATCGTTCTCGACATAGACGCCCCGCCGTTTGCGATCCTCGACTGGGAACGCGCGCTGTCGCATCTCGATCTGCCGGACGAGATCATCATCGTGCGGGGCACGCATGTCCGCCAGACGGGTGGTGAGGGGGCGGTGGCCCTGCCTCTGAGATTCGTGCAGGTGGACCCGGTGCCCGGACGGGACCTCCCCGCCACGATCCGGCGCCTGTTCGCCAGCCGTTCGGAGGGTGAAGTTGCGCAGGCGGTTCAGATGACGACCTGCCCGTCGTCGGTCGTCGCCCAAGGGCACGGTCCTGAGGGCTGGCCGAAAGTCGACATCCTCCACTTTGACGACGTTCTGGTCCCGCGGGACCCTGCGGCGATGCTCGCCCTCACGGATCCGCGCCGAATCGGCACCCTGGGGTGGTTAAGTCGGCTCACGTCTTCCCTGCAAACACGCCTCGTCGTCCTGAACTGCTCGACCAGCGACGAGGCATCCGCACTGTACGGGCTTGCCACCGCATTGATCAGACGAGGCGGACCGGCCGTCGTGGTCAGTCAGGGCGGGCGTGAGGATCCGGACTACTATCAGGCGTTCTACGACCGGTTGATTCACGATGACCCGCTGGATGTCGCCGTGAAGGACAGCATCGGCAGATATGACCGTCACTCGCGGGCCGTCCTGTTTGCCGGTGGGGGCCGGGAGGAAGGCGTGCGTCCCTCGGCATCGGGATTGGAGCTTGTTGTGCTCACGGATGCGTTGGGGCAGAAAGACACCGTCTCTCCAGCCACGGTCGCCTGGAAGCACCCCGAGCTTACCAAGCTGTGGATCGACCTGGCGGGTCCCCTGCCGGCCAGAAAGAACCTCCCGGTCGACCTCATCGTCCCCGGAACACGCATCATGGAGTCCCTCGGCCCTTTTGCCGCCCGGTGGGCCAATTGGACCTTCAACCTGAGGGAGCGTGATGGGCTGTCGCCGATGGCCGAGGAGCTCGCTGCAGTTCGGGAGAAGCTGGTGCTCGCGCCGCGCCGGCGCCCGGAAATCGTGGAATCGCGAAGACGAGCGGCCAGGCGTCGGAGCAAACGGAGGCGTCACGTCAATGCGCTCTTCTGGCAGGAGACGCTCGCCGGCACCATCCAAACCATCGATCAGAAAGAGGCCCGCCTCGAGCTCGGCGAGCGCGTCCACCTTGGAGTTCAGATCGGGACCCAGGATATGCTGGCCCAGACCGTGGGCTCCACGGTGCTGAACGAGGAGGTCTTCAAGTGGCGAAAAGAGACGAAGGGCGTGTGGTTGGAGGTGGCGGTTACGGGCATTGATTTCGAGGTCGAAGGGGATCCCGTACGCGATCTGTGGCTACCGCGCGATGCCGATAGCGATCTGCTGACGTTTCCCGTGACGCCGCGGCAAAAGGGGGCGTCCGCGCTGCGTGTGACACTCTACTGCCGTCAGCACGTCCTGATGTCGCTTCGACTCGCCGCCCTTGTCTACAGGGAGGAGGAGCCGATCCCCTCCCCCGCCCGCCAGCGCGTCCGACTTGCCAGGGCACTTGGAGTGGCCAAGAGCGATGTTGATGACGTCGGCTATCTCCCGCGGGTCGAGTATAGCGAGGAACCCAATCTCGACCAGGCCGATCGACTGCCCGGGCGGGTCCTAGGCATCGTCGCCAACCATGTGAACGGCAAGCCGACCGTGTCGATCAAAGGCAGCGAAGGATTCAGCGCGCGCATCAATCGAAACCTTCCGAAGATCGTCGAAGCGGTCCGCAAGACGTTCGATGAGATCGCAACCGGCCATATCGATGTGAACGACGGATCCCCCGATGCCTTCTACCGCTTTGCCAACAGCGACAACTCGGGCAGCAACGAGCGGCTGCGCGTGGCTCTGTTCAAGCTCGCCCACGCCGGATCGCGCCTGTACGACGCCGTGGTCCCCGTAGGAGATACTGATCTGCGCAAACGGTTTCGAGAAGCGCTCGAAGCGAAACCAGGGCAGACCATCGGTGTCGCTCACGTCCTGCTCGAGAACGTCATCCCCTGGGCGGCGATCTATGACCGGCCGTTTGATCCCTATCCCCTCAGTCCCGCCTCCGATCTGGACGGAAAGGATCTGGTGGACAGGGTTTGTCTGGCGGCGTTGCCAAACCGGGGGGGCGGGCAAGAGGCAACCAGGTGCGAAGACCACTTCAATTGTCCACTCTACCCGAATCACGCGGCCCAAACGGCACCTGACGGGGGCACCCCCATCACCAAGAACCAGGTGGTCTGTCCTCGACACTTCTGGGGCTTCCAGCACATCATCGAGCTGCCGCCCCACGAGGTCGACAAATCGAACCCTATTGAACGAGAGCGAAGGGACCGAGTCGGCCCCTCCGATCCACCGCACTTGACCATCGGCTACAACGGAGGCCTCGACAGCTCCTCAAAGCATCTTTCCCGCATCGAGACGGTCCTCAGCGATCCGGGCACGACCGCACAACTCTCCGGCCAGTCGGCGGATCGTCAACAGATTCTCAAGGACCTGAAAAACGAGGACTTGGACGTCGTTTACTTCTTCTGCCACGCGCGCGGCGGCTCGGCCGACCCGACAGACGACACGTCGCGCCTGGAGGTCCAGGTCGGACCAGCCGACCAAGCGCGGGAAATTATGATCTACACCCTGGACGAGACCTACAGGTGGCCCCGTCATCCGCTCGTAATCCTCAACGGCTGCAGCACGGCGGCATTCAGTCCCGACGCCTTGGCTCCGTTCGTGCGTAAGTTCGTCAACGATATCGGCGCGGCCGGGATGGTGGGAACGGAGGTGCCCGTGTGGGAGCCGTTAGCGACCGAGTTCGCGGAGCAGTATCTTCAGATGTTCCTCTCCGGAAGACCGGCCGGCCAATCCCTGCTCGACGTCCGGCAGCACTTTCTTTCCAAAGGCAATCCGTTGGGCCTGATCTACACGCTCTTTGCCTTATCCGAGCTTGCTCTGGATCGAGGTGCGCCACGCGAAGACGCCCGATAGACCGGTCGCCTCAAGCCGCTCGGTACCCCCGTCACCGGACCCCGACTAAGGGGTGATCGTGTATCCGGTAATCTGAAACTTGCTGCCCCCCGTTCGCAGCAACTCGAGGGAGAAGCTCTCCTGTGTCTCGATGATCGTGCCGTTGGGCACGACCATCACCTCGGTCAAGGGGTCATAGGTGGCGCCGACGTCGAAGGTCGTGGGGGGACCCATGTAGGTCAGTATGAAACTGCCGCCCTGGCGAACGAACTGGGTCTCCAGGTTGCTGCCGCCGATCACCTGCGTATTGCCGACCCACAGCATCTTGGTCGCGGTGCTATAGGTGGCCAACGGTTGGGGCTGGACCCCCGTGGAATCCCGGAAATTGGAGACGGTCAGGGCGGCGTCGTTGATGGAGCGGGCATTGTCGTCGTCGACGGTCCCCGTCGCGGTGTCCTGGTAGGCGACGTTGGGGTTGGAGAAACGGTCCACGCGGGTTCCCGGGGCGTAGGCCATCACCGTACGGTATTCCAGGCCGTCGGAGCCGAGGAAACGCCAACCGTAGGAGTACGGGTAGAGCGCGGCGCCTGCGTTGGCCCGATCATGGGCGGAACCCATGTTGTGGCTCAATTCGTGGCCGAAGGAGTAGTAGCCGGTGGCACAGCCGTGAAAGACCACATTGAAGCCATTGGCTTCGAAGCCCGTAGTCAAGGCTGTCATCACCCAAGCGATGCCACAGTACTGGCCGTTGTTCGTAAACAGGCTGACCAGATCGGCGCTGTACTGATCCCGGGTGGGATGCACATCATCCATGTACCCATCTGTATTGCTGGTCAGACGGTTGAGGTCGATGTCGAAGCTGCCGGAGCTGCTGTAGTTGACCTCGTAGCTGTGGACCAGGTTGATCCGGTGGCTGATCTGGCTTTCGAGGTAGGCCGTGTTGGTTTCGGAAACGGCCAGATCGATCAGGGCCTGCATGGCAGTGGTGCCGCCGACCGAAATACGGGCGTTGGGCGTGTAAACGACCATCACGTCGATGACGGAGCCGTCATCATAGACAGTGGCCAGGTCGAGCGACTGCTTCGGCGCGCTGAGTGCGTGTTCGTGGCCTGTGGCGCAGGCTGGCAATGCGCTCTGGTCGACGGCCTGAACCTGGTGTCCGCCCTGGGTGTGGCGCAGGTAGAAGACACCAAGGTCGCCAGCACGGATGGTGCCCACCAGGACGTCTTGATTGCGGGCGAGCATGAACTGGGAGCCGTCCACACCCTTAAGCACGCCGCGGATGATGGCCCGGTTGGCTCCCAGGACCTTGACCGCCTCCACGCGCCCATCGAATACGGCGTCGGCGAACAGGTTGAGTCCGAGTACGTCGGCGGGTTGGACGCCATCGACTGCATCGATGGCGACCGCAACATTCCTGGCACGGGTTACCCAGGTTTCCGAAGAGGCTTTGGCGGCATCTGTGCTGTCTGCCGAGACAAACAGGTCGGAAGCGAGTAATGGACCGGCCACGACAGCCAATCCGATAGTCAGCAGAATTCCTTTCAGAGAGGCAAGCTTCATCGCAATGTATCCTTGACACTCAGTTCGAGAATGGCCCGGTCCAACGTCCACACAGCGCTGGTGCTGTGCAGGTGCCCCGTCCATCGGAGATTTTACAGTCGTCGGCGGGTAACGTCTTGGACAGAGCTCCCAATCCTGTGTATCAACGACGCGCAGAGATAAGGAGGCAACCTCGACCGGGTCCATAGATGGCCTCCGGCGAGGCACTAGTACTCCGACAGGGAGGTTTTGATGGACTCAGCGAGGCGAGAAGCGGTCAGCTGCTAGGCGCGCGGGCGCAGGACTAGCCGTAGCTAAT
>JAYEJW010000347.1:0-2060 GCA_034716535.1 Pseudomonadota bacterium | reverse complement strand
GCTTGGTCACGCTTCCATCTTCCTTAGAGGCAGGAGCGGGATGCTCCTCACACCTGCAATCGATCAAACGGGGACACAGCGAGCCTGCAATTCAGGCTTTCTTACCCACAGATTTCTCTGAAGACCCTTTTTTTTGGTTTTTCCGTCGGTTCTCTTCGGACCGATCCCCTTACCCGATCAGCCCGCGCAGGTAGTCGAGGATCCGAGTCTCCAACCAGTAATGCGGCCGCCAGGGCAGGGCCCCGGATACGAAACCCACGTGGCCGCCACGCTCGGCGAGCTCCATGGTGACCTGCCTGCCCAACTCCCGCGCCCGCGGTACTGTATGGGCGAACATGAAGGGGTCGTCCGCCGAATGCAGGATCAGGGTGGGGGTGCTGATGTGCCGCAGGAATGGCCGGCAGCTTGCTCGGGCGTAGTAGTCTTCCGCCCCGGCAAAGCCGTGCAGCGGCGCGGTAATCCGATCGTCGTAGTCGAAGAGATCGCGTATCTCCTCAAGGTCGACGTCCAGCGGCGAAGGCATGCGGGAGAACTTCGTCCGGTAGGAGTCCTTGAGCCTGCCCAGCAGATGGCGGCGGTAGAGACGCGAGGCCCCCAGGTTCAGCCGCAGCGCGGCGTCTCGTAGAACGAAGGGGACCGATACCGCAACAGCCGCCCGAATGCCCGGTTCTGGGGTCTCGCCGAGATACTTGAGCAACAGGTTGCCGCCCAGGGAGAAGCCGACGGCGGCCAGGGGCGGCCCCTCGGGACCTCCGGCCAGGTCGTCGAGGACCGCCGCCAGGTCCTCGGTAGCTCCGGAGTGATAGCTGCGGGGGAGACGGTTGCACTCGCCGCTGCGACCGCGCAGGTGCATGAAGATGGGTCGAAATCCTGCCGCGGCCAGCGCAGACAGGGTCCCTCCCGCGTAGTGGGATCTGAGATCCCCCTCCAGCCCGTGGATGACCACGACTGCCGGTCCAGAACCCGGGCCGACGGCGAGGTCGAGAAAGTCCCCATCGGCCAGCTCGATTCGCCGCCGCTCCAGGTTCAGCCGCGGGCGGCGGCGGAACAGGCTGGGCCACAGGGTTTGCAGATGAGGACCGCGGATCCACCAGGCCGGGCGAAAGTCGCTGTGGCGCAGCTCACCCACGGACGCCTCAGTGCGCTTGGTGACCGTAGAGGCCGGCGTAAAGCCCGTCGCCCTCGATGAGCTCTTCGTGGCGGCCTTCCTCCACGATGCGCCCGTCCTCGAACACGAGCACGCGGTCCGCCTGGCGTACCGCGCTGAGCCGGTGGGCGATGATGATGGTGGTGCGTTTTTCAAGAAAAGCGCGCAGCGCGCGATGCAGTCGGCCTTCGGTCTCGGTGTCGAGGGCCGAGGTGGCCTCGTCCAGGATCACCACCCGCGGATCGGACAGCACCATGCGGGCGATGGCCAGGCGCTGGCGCTGGCCGCCCGAGAGGCGGATACCGCCGCGGCCTACCAGCGTGTCCAGTCCTTTGTCCAGCGCCTCGACCACCTGTCGAAGCTGGGCCACCTGCAGTGCCGCCCAAAGTCGCTCGTCCGCGTAGTCCCGACCGAGGGTCAGGTTCATGCGAACGGTATCGTTGAAGAGTGCCGGATGCTGCAGCACAGTGGCCACGTTGTCTCTCACCACGTCCATGCCGATCTCCTCCACCGGCACCCCGTCGTAGAGGATGCGCCCGGAGCCTGCGGGGTAGAGCCCGAGCAGGACCTGCACCAGGGTGGTCTTGCCGCCGCCGCTGGCGCCCACAAAGGCGACCGTTTCACCCGGTGCGATGCGGAAGGACACCCCGTCGAGCACCAGCGGACCGTCTCCGTAAGCGAAGCGAATGTCGTCGAGCTCGACGGACAGGGTCCGCTTACCGGCGAAGGGGTTGATGTGATGCGGGTAGGCAGGCTCGAGGTGGATCTTCAGCAGGCGGTTGATCCTGTTGAGCGCGGCGCCGGCGCTGTGGTAGGCGTACTGTATACCCAACACGTCCTGTACCGGCCCCATCATGAACCAGAGGTAGGCGTAGACCGCCATCATCTGCCCGATGGTCAGGTCGGAGAACAG
>JAYEJW010000346.1:0-2065 GCA_034716535.1 Pseudomonadota bacterium | reverse complement strand
CCGGCCGTCGCCGCCGTTGTAGAGCACCTCGCTGATCTTTCCGGATATCGGCGCCTGGATCTGCTGCTGCTCGGGCGGCAGCAGCGATATCTCGCCGCCCGGGCGGTAGGGGTAGGGAAGTGCGAGGACCACGCCGATGGTGACCACAACGGCAATCTTGAGGGCAATCTTGAGGGCACGGTTCTGCCACAACTCGCGGGTGGCGTCGTACTGCGTCAACGGCCCTCCGGTATAGGTGTCGTCGGCAACCATGCTGGTCGAAGGGGACGGCTCGCCCGTGGCGCCCATCTTGGAGAACCTGTGGAAACCCCATTTGAGTACGAGCACTACAACGACCGCGCCGATCAGGAACTCGGTTGCCTGCCCGAAAATGTCGGGGAAGCTGCTGGCGAGGCCCGCGGTGATGTGGGAAGAGATGCGAAAGAAGGCATAGGTCCAGAAGCTCACCAGGACCAGGGAGTAACTGAGCAGGCGCCGGCGTTCCTTGTCCGAGATGGATGTGGGCAAAGGTTTGCGCGTGACGGTGGCAACCAGCGTCCTGATGGCCAGCTTGATCAATGACAGGGGTAGGCGAAAGAAGGTCACGAGCCATCGGTAGCCGTCGGACGCGCGGATCGGCAGGCAGACGAGAATGAAGCTGATGAGGGCGGCGTGCGCGACGATGATCGCCGAGACCGCCAGCTGGGTTCCCGTGCCCCGGAAAAGATACCAGGTGAAAACACCGATCACGACAAGGACCAGGCGAAACAACAGGTTGGAGCCGTAGGTCCACAGCTTGGCGTTTCTGTCGAATTTCTTGATTGCGCTCTTGTCGATGAAGAAACGTGGGATGATCCCGAATCTCAGCTTTATTCCGAACTTCCTTACCGTTCCCCCGTAATAGGTACAGACGGTTCCCTGGACGACGCAGCGCCCGAAATTAATCAGCAGTAACGAGAAGACGAGCCGTCCGAGATAAGACCGCGGCTCACCGAGCTGCGACAGGTCCTGGCTCATCGCGTACTGGTTGTCGAGAAACGTAATCAGGGCGAGCGGTATGCCCACGAAAAGTCCGTAGGTCAGGAAGAGGAAAAACAAGCGGAAGGGTTTCGTGATCCTGTTCAGCAGGGCGTAAACCCGGCTGGGGTTGGTCAGCGTCCAACGGTACTTGTCGTCCTTGCCGCCGGTGTCTTCGAAAGAATCGGCTTCGCCGCCATCCTCCCGTTCGGCGTCCGTCAGGGCCTCTGCGGAGCGCCGATCGCCACGGGCTACGGGCAAGGTCCTGCGGCCGGGCCGGCCGGTGCTTTCGAGCAGGCCCATCTCCAGCGCCTGCTGAAAGAACCGGGCGACGTCCTCCGTCGTGATCGACTCGCCGAAAAAACTGTTGAACCTGGTTACGATCTGCTCAGGTGTGGAGACGCCGTCGAACGACTGGCAGAGAAAGAATGCGTGTTCGTCGAACTCGTAGTGTTCGCCCGACCTCGGATCCTTGACGACGAACATCTTGCCCTGGGCCCCTCGGGGCTTTTGCGTGATCGTCAGGTCCTGGCGGAACCGTAGCGCGGCGGTATCGGGACCGGCGGAGGCGCTCCGATCCGTTGAAGGCTGCTGCGGCACGGCTTGTTCGCTACCGGGCGACATCGGGCCCATCCAGATAGCGATCCGCCGACAGGTCGGGGGTTGCTGGCCCCCGGGCGCCCGGGGCCATCCGCACCGGGGGCACCCGGCTTGGTGCGGATGCGCCGGTGGCGGCGCCGAGATGACCAGCATTCACAGGGATCGTGCGTGGAACCCGATCGATCACCCTATAGCCGAGCGGCAGTGAGTCCGTTATCGACAGGGCATGCGGCTGCGCCATTACGGGACTTCTGGGAATTGCCGGGGCTCCTGGATTCGACTAAGTCCCCAAATAATAATGGATTGAGGTAAAGAATCCACTACCGCGTCAAACTACGGTTATTTGCTACTTCTCAATAACCCGAGGCAATCTCGTAGGGCGGATCAAGGAGCGCAGCGACGGATCCGCCGATGGCCGCGATTTTGGTGGGTCCGCTTCGCTTGACCCACCCTACAGCGGCCGGGGTGC
>JAYEJW010000345.1:0-2070 GCA_034716535.1 Pseudomonadota bacterium | reverse complement strand
TAGAGGCGTAACCGCACTGGGAGTCCGTTAGTTCGAGAGGAACATCAATGGCCGACATCTACGAGTGGGAAGTCGAAGACGACCACTTCTGGGAGACCACCGGGAAGAAGATCGCCACCCGGAATCTCTGGATCTCGATTCCAAGCTTGCTGTGTGGGTTCGCGGTTTGGCTTTATTGGAGCGTCATCACCGTCCAGATGCTCAACCTGGGGTTCCCGTTCTCCAACGCCGAGCTGTTCACCTTGTCGGCGATTGCCGGCTTGACCGGAGCCACGCTGCGGATTCCAAGCAGTTTTCTCATCCGTATCGCGGGCGGAAGGAACACGATCTTCTTCACCACTGCCCTGCTGATGATCCCGGCCCTCGGAACAGGTCTTGCCCTGCTCTCCCAGGACACACCGCTTTGGGTGTTCCAGCTCATGGCCATGCTCTCCGGTTTTGGTGGCGGCAATTTCGCGTCATCAATGTCCAATATCAGCTTCTTCTACCCCAAGCGCATGCAGGGTCTATCTCTGGGGCTCAACGCCGGTCTCGGCAACGCCGGCGTCACCACCATGCAGGTGCTGATCCCACTGGTGATGACCTTTGGAGTCCTGGGCAGCCCAATGATTCTCGAGAAGACCTCGGGGACGCTCATCGGCAAGATCCCGGAAGGTGCCGAGACCTGGATCCACAACGCCGGGTTTGTGTGGCTTCTGTTTCTGATCCCCCTCGCCTTCTTCGGCTGGCTCAAGATGGACACCATCCGCACCGAGCATGTCTCCCCGAACATCGGCTCGCCACTCAACTCGTTCTTGAAGATCAGCGGCATGTTGGGGCTGGCCTTCATCCCGGCCGCGATCGGGCTCTTCGTCATTCTTCCCAGTCCCACCGGTTTGGGCTGGACGTGGGCGAAGTACCCGATCATCGGACTGGTGATCTGGGCCACGGTGTTCCTGCTCAAGCGACTGCGCGGAGACATCAAACCCAACCTGGAACGGCAGTTCAGGATCTTCGGCAACAGGCACACCTGGATCATGAGCGTCATCTACACCATGACGTTCGGCAGCTTCATCGGCTACTCGGCCGGGTTCGCCCTGGCAATCAAGGTGATCTTCGGCTTCCAGCATGTACTGGTGGACGGGGTGCTGACCCACGATCTCGTCAATCCGAATGGCCCGTCCGCCCTCACTTTCGCCTGGATGGGCCCCTTCATCGGCGCCTTCATACGACCGGTCGGTGGTCGCATCGCCGACAAGCTCGGGGGCGCCAGGGTGACGCAATGGGTGGCGGTCACGATGATCGCCAGTGCGCTCGGCGTGGCCTACTTCATGAAGCAGGCGTACCAGTCGGCGACGCCCGAGGACTTCTTCCTGCCCTTCTTCCTCCTGTTCCTCGTCTTGTTCGCGGCGACCGGAGTTGGAAACGGATCGACCTTCCGCACCATCGCCATGGTGTTCGACCAAGAGCAGGCAGGACCGGTGCTGGGATGGACCTCGGCGGTGGCTGCCTACGGCGCATTCGTAGTGCCGCAGGAGTTCGGTGAGCAGATCACCAATACGACGCCCGAGTTTGCCCTCTACGCCTTTGCGGCTTTCTACGCCATCTGCCTGGTGCTGAACTGGAAGTACTACCTCGGCCCTAAGGCGGAGTACCAGAATCCCTAAGCGGACGCTCGGGTAGTTTTGTCCCCGGGGTCGGTGCTAGGTCAAGGAGGTCGTTCCGTCCCGGTGGTGTAGGTGTGGCCGAGTCGGCTGGTCCAGGTGTAGGTGCCGTTGGGGTTGCCTCAGACAGATTCCAGGGGGTTGACGGCGGATCAGGAAGTTTTCTTGGCGCCGCCGATGAAGCGTGGATCGACGTCGATGCTGCTCCGTTCAGTCACCGGAATTGGCATCAGTTCCCGAAACGCGCTGACATACCGAACAGTGAGACAGTACGTGCTCAACCTGAGATGCCCCGACCGCCCCGGCATCGTCAATTCGGTGACGGGGGGCCTACTTGAAGCCGGGGCAAACATCGTCGAGAGCGCTCAATTCAGCGACATCGACACGGGCTTGTTTGCTATGCGGTCGGTGTTCGACACCGACTCCG
>JAYEJW010000344.1:0-10443 GCA_034716535.1 Pseudomonadota bacterium | reverse complement strand
GGTAGACCCGTCGAGGTCCTCGACGGTTTGCTCGGTCCGACGCACGCCCACGAAGACCGACAGAGACGCTGTCTCGGACAACTGATAGTCCGCGCCGGCCATCAGGTCGACGTTGTCGTAGTCGTTGGTCAAACCCTGGGTCTCGTAACGCCCGTAGCTCAGACGGCCCGTGAGCCCGAGACGTTCGGTGTATAAATAGCTTCCACCAAGTTCCACCAAGCCGAGACGGTAGTTGTCGAGTGGGAGGAACCGCACGTCTTCGTAGGTGACCTCCTGGTAGCTGGCCGCGAGATCCAGCGTTGCGCGCTCAGACAGGAGGTAGCTCCACCGGGGATTCACCGTCAGACTGTTCTGTTGGCGATTGACCTGGACCAGGCCCGTGGTCGCCACCTCGCTGGTCAGGGTCGACTGGGAGGTGAAACCTAGGCCCAGGCGAAACTGTTGACGTTCCAAGCGGTAACCCAGCTCCAACCCTGCGAATCCGCTGGTGTTGTCGAGGTCCGAGATACCCGCATACCGGTTTGCGGCGAGGCCGATCGCGAAACGCACATCGGTCACCTCGCTGCTGCGAATGGTCCTAAGGGCGGCATTCAGATTGACGGAGAATGCTTCTTCGGCGTCGGTTGAGGTCAACCGCACGTTGTCGTCATAGCCCGTCTCCAGATTCGCGCTCGGCTCAAAGCGCCACCCTTCAGCGGAGGCGGCCCCGGAACCAAGGGCGGCCAACAGGCCGGCCAGCGTGAGCCCAAGGCGCCCCGGCGCGCAAACCAGAGACCGGCATGGAAGCGAGATGCCGTCAGGACAGCGCGCCCCAACCCCGGCACGCCTGCGCTGCGCCCTCATCACGGTACCAGGACGGTGTCCCCTGGGCGCAGGATAATGTTCTGCTGGAGCCGCTCACCGCGCTGCACCTGCTTGTAGTTGAACGGGATGGCACGCTCGACCCCATTCTCGCGGCGCAGAATCTTGATGTCGTCACGGTCGGCGAAGGGTGTCAGACCGCCGGCGATTGCCAGGGCCTGGAGTACGTCGACGTCCTGATTGATCAGGTAGACACCCGGCTTGGTCACCCGGCCCGTCACGTAGATCCGGTTGCCCAGATTTTCCTGCAGGGCCACGGTGACCACGGGATCGGGGATGAATTGTGAGAGCTTCGTGGCGAGGCTCTCTGTCAGTTGGGCAATAGTCTGCCCCGCGGCCATCAGATCACCGGCGAGGGGGAACGAGATCCCTCCGTCCGGACGGACCAGGAGCGCGCGGTCCAGGTCCGGTTCCCGCCAGACCGACACGTTAACCACGTCTCCAGCCTGAAGCACGTAGCCGTCGCCCTCCCCGCCCTCAGACGTGGCCGGGAACACCGCGATGCACATAGCAAAAAAAACGCCCGCGGTGGCCAGCCACAGGTACGCAGCCCGACTGCCAGGAAGTCCCGATCTCATTTCGCTCACCAGTTGACTGCCTCCAAACCTTGGGGCGCGAGGCAGCCAGCTCTTCCGCGTAACCCCTACCAGATGCCTGGAAAATTCGCTCGCGATGATAACATGTGCCGATTTCCGGCGTCCTGTACGCGCGTCGCGCTATGGATCCTGCTGGAGATATGTCGTGCCTCATTGAGTTGTGAAGACGACATCGACCCAATAGTTACTGGAGCGGTAGGTCTCGGTCGGGAAGCCACCCGCGCCGTACAGGTACAACCCGTTGCCGCCGCTTTCGCCATCGGCCAGGAGACGTAGCGGGCCGTTAGCGTATGCGGTTGCGAGGTAACCCTCATCGACCGAGTACCCGCCTACATTGGTGTGGTAGGAAGCGACATACACGGTGTTGGCCTGAATCGCCACTGGCGTGGCGAAGTCCACCGACTGCCAGCCCGAGGTCGTCTCGTTGGTGAAGGTTGCCTGCGTCAGCAACTGTCCCGTGCTGCTCCACAGACTGCCTATATGGGTGCCTGTGTTTCGCGAGCTCTTGTAGAAGCGGATGCCTGTGACAAGGCCATCTACATCGCTGCGGAACTTGACGCCCAGTTCGACTGCACCGGTGTCGGGGTCCGCCAACAGGCTCGGGGTCGTGGCATCGTCCCAGAGGCTGCAAGGGGTTGTGCAGACCCCGGTCGGCCCCTCCTCCGGAGCGGCTTCCGGCTCCAGCACGAGGTAACCTACCGACTCGGCGACATGGCCCAGCTCGGCATCCCTCGACTGTTCCTCGGAGACCCGGACATCAACCGACGCCTCGTTCCGGTTGCTCCAGCGCAGATTCGCGGTATCCCCGCCGGCGGTGCTCTGCATGTCGGCCAGGAACAGCGGCGGTTGTGCAAAGGCGCCCTGATAGACAAGAGTCTGCGCCTTGTGCGTCACCCCAATGCCCATGAGACCCACCTCATAGTGCAGGCCGTTGACCACGCCGAATGACGGCTCCCAGGCAATGTAGTCGATGGTCTCCGGCAGGTGCTGCTGCGTGTTGAGCTCCTGCTCCCGCATGCCAACCTCGAATCCCGTGACGGTGATGTTGCGCAGGCGGGTGGTGACCGCGTCCCCTTCGTTGGTGCTGGTGGCCCCGGCGAGCACCACCGGGACCTCGGCGAAGGGTGCGCTGAGGGGCTCGTGCACGAATGCCTTGGTGGCACTGGTCTCCAGCCATCCGGCCTCGACCCAGGACCCACCGGGCAACTGATGGTATCCACGCTCCATGACGATGTAGCTCACCGTCTCCTTCGCGTGGGATCCATCGAGATAGTCCCATTCCTGCACCCGGATCGAGAATCCATTCGGATCGACACCGTCCACCCGCACCACCGCCGGGTGTGCGCCATTACTGCTGAGTGATTGCGCGACCACGATCGGGTCCGTGAAGGGCGCCGCGAAGTCGACCCGCTGCCACAGGTGGTTGACCAGCAACTCACCGACCTCCATCGCGACCTCGGACGCCTCGACTTGCACGTAAGAGCTGCGAGTCAGTGTATCGACACCGCCCGGGCCGGACACGGACAAAGTAACGGTATACAGACCTGCCTTGGTGTAGGTGTGCGACGGGTTCTGTAATGTGCTCGTGCCGCCGTCGCCGAAGGTCCAAGACCTCGAGCTGATGATACCTGTCGAAGCATCCGCAAATCCCACCTGCAGTGGCGCTGTGCCCATGACGGGGCTCGCGCTAAATTGGGCGACCGGGACGGCGGTCCCAACGCTGATGGTCTTCGTCGCAGTACTCGTGACTCCGGCGCCAGTGACCGAGAGGACCACCTGGTAGGTCCCCGGTGTTGTATAGGTTTTGACGACCGTTGCCGATGTCGCTGACGTGCCGTCGCCCAGGTCCCAGGATCGGCCCGTCACTGCGCCTGTGGAGGTGTCGGCCAAGGTAACAGTCAGTGGCGCGGTCCCGCTCGTTTGGCTTGCGGTGAAGCTGGCTACGGGCGGTGCCGGGGTCGGGGGCGCTGGGGCGGTTCCGACGACGGTGCTCACTTCGTTGGAATAGCTGCTCGTGACCGTCCCATTGTAGGCCTGCACGGCGAAATAATATCGCCCGCCGTCGGTCAGCCCCGATACCGTGGCGGTCGTCTTGTTTCCTGCATCGACGTTCGCGGAGTATTGGGCCGACGCATTGCCGTAATAAACGCGGTAACCCGCTGCGCCTGCGGACGTATCCCAGGCCAGCTGAACTTGGCCCGCGAGCGCGCTTCCGGTCAATGCGAGGAAGGCAACGATCAACGTTAATCGATGATTCAAGACGAGCGGAGATAGTACGCGGTGCCGCGAGCGATAAACAGGCATCGATATTCCCCCTAGCGGGACGAGAAATTCAACCGCAGTTCTCCCCATCCAGGGCGCAAGCGCGAACGTTGGGATCGCTTCCCAAACCGAATGGAAGGCCGGCCCGCGGGGAAGTCGATCCCCACAGGCGGTGACGCCGCGTCAAACAACGGCAGAACCGGCTCCCTGCTGCGCCAGCGCACCCGAAATCCTGCCGGCAAAGGATGTCTGCTGCCGAATGCAAAACAACATCATCGCACAGGATTCTGAATCGAACCTGAAAATCGAATGGAACCGCCCCGTCACGTCACCGTTGTAATCGGTCACTCCCCCTGGGCTCAAGCAGGAAAAACCGCTAACCGACCCACCTCGGAATTCTACACCACAGGCTGCGGCAGAGCCGGAGCGGATACGCCTTTGCGCCGCTGCCTGATCACCTCGGCGAGATACGGCTAGGGCGAAGCGCCGCGCTTGCGGCAGGTTTCGATCACGCCGATCGTCAGCGCGAAGGCGCGCGAGCCTTGTTCGGTGCGGGTACCATAGTCGATGCGCCGCGCGATGACCCAATGGCGTAGTGCCCGTTCCGCCTCCTCGATCTCGTCCCTCACGACGGGCTCGACGGCTCGGCCCGCCTCGTGGATGCATTGACTGACGGTGGCGGTAAAGAGGTCCAGTTGGAGCCAGTCGTGCAGGAACTCGCGGATCCGAGCGCGCGAACAGCACAGGTTCATGGCGCAAATCAAGCTCACCAGCCCGGGGCCGACTAGATGCCACTCGGTGAACTCTACCGTCCAGCCTTCTTCGCCGGCGCAACGACCCGGCTCGGCCCGCGTCCAATGACCACAGCCGCATTGGCTTTCCACGTACGCGTGCAGGGCGTTGCCGGCTTGCCCTGGCTGCTTTGCGTCGGCCTTGTCTCTTCCTGCTCCGACCGGTGGCGATAGCGAGCGCAACGAGGCTCGTCCCTGACGTCGCTGGGCCTGGCGTTCTGTACCCTTGTTGCGCTACGCGCGAAAGCAAAAGAAGACCGCGGCATCCCATGCTGAGATGCCGCGGCTGCTGTGGTATAGGACCTTAGCCTATGTCCCTCGTCTTTCAGCCCGCTATTGCAAGATTTTCAACGGACCTGTCAGATGACGAGACGATTTCACTGCTGGAGAGATGTCGTGTCTCATTGAGTTGTGAAGACGACATCGACCCAATAGTTACTGGAGCGGTAGGTGTCGGTTGGGAAGCCACCTGCGCCGTACAGATACAACCCGTTGCCGCCGTTTTCGCCATCGGCCAGGAGACGTAGCGGGCCGTTAGCGTATGCGGTTGCGAGGTAACCCTCATCGACCGAGTACCCGCCTACATTGGTGTGGTAGGAAGCGACATACACGGTGTTGGCCTGAATCGCCACTGGCGTGGCGAAGTCCACCGACTGCCAGCCCGAGGTCGTCTCGTTGGTGAAGGTTGCCTGCGTCAGCAACTGTCCCGTGCTGCTCCACAGACTGCCTATATGGGTGCCTGTGTTTCGCGAGCTCTTGTAGAAGCGGATGCCTGTGACAAGGCCATCTACATCGCTGCGGAACTTGACGCCCAGTTCGACTGCACCGGTGTCGGGGTCCGCCAACAGGCTCGGGGTCGTGGCATCGTCCCAGAGGCTGCAAGGGGTTGTGCAGACCCCGGTCGGCCCCTCCTCCGGAGCGGCTTCCGGCTCCAGCACGAGGTAACCTACCGACTCGGCGACATGGCCCAGCTCGGCATCCCTCGACTGTTCCTCGGAGACCCGGACATCAACCGACGCCTCGTTCCGGTTGCTCCAGCGCAGATTCGCGGTATCCCCGCCGGCGGTGCTCTGCATGTCGGCCAGGAACAGCGGCGGTTGTGCAAAGGCGCCCTGATAGACAAGAGTCTGCGCCTTGTGCGTCACCCCAATGCCCATGAGACCCACCTCATAGTGCAGGCCGTTGACCACGCCGAATGACGGCTCCCAGGCAATGTAGTCGATGGTCTCCGGCAGGTGCTGCTGCGTGTTGAGCTCCTGCTCCCGCATGCCAACCTCGAATCCCGTGACGGTGATGTTGCGCAGGCGGGTGGTGACCGCGTCCCCTTCGTTGGTGCTGGTGGCCCCGGCGAGCACCACCGGGACCTCGGCGAAGGGTGCGCTGAGGGGCTCGTGCACGAATGCCTTGGTGGCACTGGTCTCCAGCCATCCGGCCTCGACCCAGGACCCACCGGGCAACTGATGGTATCCACGCTCCATGACGATGTAGCTCACCGTCTCCTTCGCGTGGGATCCATCGAGATAGTCCCATTCCTGCACCCGGATCGAGAATCCATTCGGATCGACACCGTCCACCCGCACCACCGCCGGGTGTGCGCCATTACTGCTGAGTGATTGCGCGACCACGATCGGGTCCGTGAAGGGCGCCGCGAAGTCGACCCGCTGCCACAGGTGGTTGACCAGCAACTCACCGACCTCCATCGCGACCTCGGACGCCTCGACTTGCACGTAAGAGCTGCGAGTCAGTGTATCGACACCGCCCGGGCCGGACACGGACAAAGTAACGGTATACAGACCTGCCTTGGTGTAGGTGTGCGACGGGTTCTGTAATGTGCTCGTGCCGCCGTCGCCGAAGGTCCAAGACCTCGAGCTGATGATACCTGTCGAAGCATCCGCAAATCCCACCTGCAGTGGCGCTGTGCCCATGACGGGGCTCGCGCTAAATTGGGCGACCGGGACGGCGGTCCCAACGCTGATGGTCTTCGTCGCAGTACTCGTGACTCCGGCGCCAGTGACCGAGAGGACCACCTGGTAGGTCCCCGGTGTTGTATAGGTTTTGACGACCGTTGCCGATGTCGCTGACGTGCCGTCGCCCAGGTCCCAGGATCGGCCCGTCACTGCGCCTGTGGAGGTGTCGGCCAAGGTAACAGTCAGTGGCGCGGTCCCGCTCGTTTGGCTTGCGGTGAAGCTGGCTACGGGCGGCTGAGGAGGGGGATCTTGCACGGTGAGCGTAGTGCTGCCAGCGATGCCGCCCAGCGCCGCGGAGATACTGGCTGTGCCGGCGCTTTTGCCAGTCGCGAGTCCGCCGCTGACGGTGGCCACACTAGTTTCTGAGGAGGCCCAGGTCACTTGGCTGCTGAGGTTCTGGGTGCTGCCGTCGGAGTAAGTCCCTGAAGCGGTGAACTGTTGCGTGGAGCCAGTCTGAATGGTTGGATTCGACGGCGTTACCGCGACCGCAGTCAGGGCTGCCGCCGGAATGGTGGTGCTGACCTCGTTAGAGTAATCGCTGCACAGCATTCGGTCATGCTGGCATGCGGTTACTGCAAAATAGTACGTCACCCCTTCCTGCAATCCCGCGATCGATGCGCTGCTTGTCTCGACCTCGATCTGGCTGTCGTAGACACGGCTATCCAACCCGTAGTGTACTTCGTAGAGGGCAACTCGCTCATCGGGAACGACGTCCCATTCAAGCGCGACTTCTGCCGCCGAAACACCTCCAACAACGCCCACCAAAGAAACAAGAAAGATAAATATTGTAAGCCGTTTAATTAACGAGAGAGCAGCACAACAGTCGCCGTCATCGCGTCGCTTCTGGGCAAAGGCGTTGAACATGGTCTTACCCCATCAGTGTTAAGTACCTGAAGGGGGGCAACAAAAATGCCGATTTCCCGGCAATCGGCGGCTGGATCAAGAGACTGTGGACTGGTACTCGTTGTCCTCGGATCAGCTCTCCGAATGGGGTAACAAGAGCGATCCGGTTGGACTCGGATGCGTGCAGATCGAGAGAAAATTCACCACAGCGTTACAGGTTTTGTCACTTTGTGACGCCGCAACGCGTTGTCTTCCGAGGACCGTAAACATTCGTGACCAGGTTTGTAAGATTGCGCCGTGTATGGGCTAAAGCGGACGAAATGGGGGATAGCCAGGGCCTCAATGGGATTCAGTAAAGGCGCTACAAAAAAGCTTATGATTACGGCCCCTTGCGCTTGATCAGGGGGCGTACGTACTGAGGATGACATAAATGCCCGGGCGCTGACATACAGATCCCGGACGGGGAGACGAAAGAAGGCACCCACAGATTTTGCTGAAGGGGCTTAGAAGAGGAAGTCCTTTACAGTCGTTATTACGGGTCGTTCGACAAATGCAGAGCGGCTTGTGAAGAGCTCTTCAGCAACCCGCGCAAATACCATCGGGAACCACGCTCTTTGTCGACGGAAAACTTCGCAGTTTTCGGCCAACGAAAAACCGGAAATCTGGTATTAGCCGCGTATAATCAATTTCGCGATCTGTTCGAATGCATATTCACCAAACGAAATTGAGCAGGTAAATGCGGGAGACACGGCATTGAGTACATGAAAAGATTGGTCGTCCCCCTCTATTCTAAAATCCATTTCCAGTTTGCCTGTGCTGGTATCAAGTAACTGAGCCCGTATGCCCGGCTCACCCCATTGAGTGTAGTGTTCTGTACGCACGCCTGTAACCAGCTCTCCCGCGAGCGCGACAATACGCGGACGATAGGTCTTTCGCATTTCTTCCCAAGCGAGCCTTCTGAAGTCAAAGTCATTCCGTATAAACAACTCCGTCTCCCGGCCGACGATTTCGAGAAATTCGTCCAGCCGGAAATTTGCGAGTCCGGAATAGTGCTCTCGCCAAAAGCTTGGTATTGCGGTGGGACCAATCTTGCTACGTCCATCCAGTGTTACGGTGTGGTGAACACCAAGGAAAGGGTTGCGCAAATCCGGCACCGGATAGACGTTGGTTCGTAAGGGCTCGCCTGCTTCGTTCGCATAGAGATACAGACCCTTAAACGGTAAAATCCGGTAGTGTTTGGCAAACCCGAAATCCTTTGCGATCCTGTCAGCGTAGAGTCCCGCCGCATTGATCACGTAGCCCGCCGTTATCTGCCCCTGGTTTGTATTGACGCCGTCTTTTCCGCGCCCCAGGTATTTGGTACGGGTGAGGATACGAATTCCGGCGTCCCTGGCATCAGATACAAAGGCTTCCATGACTTCCGTTGGATCGACGCTCGCCGTCGCGGACGAAAACAGTGCACGCCCGTGGAAGCGAACACGCGGCTCGATTTCCCGCGCTTCCGATTCCGACACTTCGTACAGCTCAACACCGTTGCGCCGCGCTCTTGCCAGCAACTCATAGATCACTGGCAGTTCGCTGTCGTTTTTCGCGACGACCAGTTTGCCGCAGCGATTGAGGCCAAGCCCCCGCTCGAGGCAGTACTCGCTTAACTGCCGGTTCCCATCCCTGGTCAGGCGCGCTTTCAGGCTGTCGGCCGTATAGTAGAAACCAGCGTGGAGCACGCCGCTATTACGACCGCTGGCGTGGGTACCACAGCTGCTCTCCTTTTCGATCAGCGTGACACTGGCGTCGGGGTAACGTCGCTTGGCCTGAAGGGCAAGGTTAATCCCGATAACCCCTCCACCAATGATCAGAAAGTCACTCGTGTTAGTTTCCATGTGTACTCTTAACGCGGTGAGCGAGCAATGCTTGGTTTGCGGAATGGTCTGCCAGGGAACTCGAACCCATCACCCAGTAGCGCCCAATGGCGACAGGGCGCGGAAAAGGCCATCCTCGAGGCAGTCGCTTATCCGTACCGGTGCTCTGAATTCTCAACTCTATCCGACGCCATTAGGCTGAGGATGGGAGTGATTACGCCCCTTACGGTCTTGCACAATCGATAATACCCTCGGCGCAGCTGTCGATGAGTCGTGACTTCCCTTTCTCTAAATGACGCTTCCGTCTTTCCAGCGCTGCCGTATCAGCGTTGACCCTTTCGTTCTGTTCGAGAACGTCCAGCCGGCGCTGGTATTCTTCGTTCAGTCGCTCAGGATGCACCAATAGCTCGGTGACTTGCTGCCACACGAAGTCATCGCGCCGCTCCGTTCTCACTTGCTTGTTGTCACAGATACGCTCGCCGCCAAATCGGTAGGCATCGGTTCCGATGCAACGATAATAGACATAGTTCTGGCGGCCTTTGCCGGCAGCTGTGCTGACCTTCTTCGCGTAATAGGCGTAATGACAATGACCGCAGACGGTCAGTCCCTGGAGCAAATAGGCCGCATCGCCGCGGCGTTGACGCGCATATTTCCGATTCTCGTCGAGTTGCTCCCGGACGGCAAGAAACAGCTCCTCACTGACGATCGCCGGCACCGGGTTTTCGATCCACTCAGCCCGTTCGGTGCGCACCGTCGAAGAGCTCTTCTTGGACGTGTCGGCGCTGTGGCGCGACGCACGCACGCGGGGCAGGGGATCTCGGGCCTGCGTCTTGCCAAAGCCCGCTCGGCCCATGTAGGCCGGATTCTGTAGTATCCCCCACACAACGCTGCGGTCCCAGCGCGGTTTGCCCGAAGACGTCACGATGCCCGCCTCTGTAAGACGCGGAACCACTTTACCCCGGGAGAAACCGTTCTAGCAGAGATTCTGCTGCCGGATAAAAAGTTGTCTGGCATTCTGAACAATCCCCTCGTGCAAGGGTATAAAGCAAACGGACACCCAGCGGTCGGAGGTCCTGCGCTTGAACCTTCGCGAGATCATCCCATCGCATCGATGGTGACAACATGCGGCTCCTTGATGAGCGAAAAATGCGAGACCAAATCCAGACATGTATCTCATGCTCCTCACGAAGCGTCTGAGATATGCTGCGCAGCTCTGCGTCCGAGAAATTTATTATTCAGTTGGCCCGCTGCAAACTCAGCTCTG
>JAYEJW010000343.1:0-10480 GCA_034716535.1 Pseudomonadota bacterium | reverse complement strand
CCCCTTGGCTTTGAACTGGAGGCGGATCAGGTCGTCGAGGTCGGCGTAAACTCGGCGGTCTCGTTCGGGCGAGCGGGATCGGCGGGAGACCGGGGTGAATTGCATGGGCGGATGGTCGAAAAGTCACAAAAGTCGAAGAGTGCGCTTTCTTACCCTTTCGACTCTTCGACTATTGGACTCTTCGACTTTCCTCGACTTTCATTCAAATGCGACATAAGTTTTGCCAGTCCGGCGCTGATGTGGCGAGCCTTCGCCCGCCGAACATCGGCGAGCTGAGATGCGATGTAACCCAGATCCTCGGCGATGTAGTACATACTCCGAACTTCGCCACAGGATGCTTTGGATACGCCGAGAAAGCGCGCGAAGTCAGCGTCTGACTCCCGTTCAAAGTCCTCGGCAATATTGTTCATAACCGATATTGCCGCTCGCTGTAGCTGATCGCGATATCCAAAGTCCCTTGAAATATAGCCCGTTTTCGTATCCTCGTAGACCTGCCGTACAAGCTCACGGGCCTGCTGCCAAACCCATAGGTCTTCGACTCCTTCGACTCCTTCGACTTTTTAGACTCTTAGATTCTCAGGCAACCGCCACCAACCCCATCAACTTATCCAGAACCGAGCTCGCCGAAACCCCGTCCGCCGCCGCCTCGTAGCTCAGCATGAGCCGGTGCCGGAAGCAGTCGTGCAGGACCGAACGCACGTCATCGGGCAGTACCCGATCACGGCCGTCCAGCCAGGCGTGAGTACGCGCGCACTTGTCCAGGGCGATACCGCCGCGGGGGCTCACGCCCACCTGGATCCAGCGTTTGAGATCCTCATCGTAGCGATCCGGATACCGGGAGGCGAAGACCAAGTCAACCATGTAGCGCTCCATGACCTCGCTGACCTGCACCCGGGCGATCTCCCGGCGGGCGTCGAATACGGCCTGCTGAGGAATGGTCTCCGGTGCCACACTCGCCGGGTCTTGGCTGCCCGACTCGTCGCGCACCAGGCGGATGATCCGGGCCTCGGCCTCCTCGTCCGGATAGTCGATGTAGACGTGCATCAGGAAACGATCCATCTGAGCCTCGGGCAGCGGGTAGGTGCCCTCCTGCTCCACCGGGTTCTGGGTGGCCATGACCATGAACAGGTCCGGCATCTTGTGGGTCTTGCCGGCCACGGTGACCTGGCGCTCCTCCATGGCCTCCAGCAGCGCCGCCTGAACCTTGGCCGGGGCCCGGTTGACCTCGTCCGCCAGCACGATGTTGGCGAAGATGGGGCCGGGGTCGAAACGGAACTGCGGGCTGCCGGCCTGGGTGTGCAGCACCTCGGTGCCGGTGATGTCCGAGGGCAGCAGGTCCGGCGTGAACTGGATGCGGCTGAAGTCGGCCTCCATGTTCTTCGCCAGGCTCTTGACCGCACGGGTCTTGGCCAGGCCAGGAAGGCCCTCCACCAGCAGGTTGCCGTTGGCCAGAATCCCGATGAGCAGTCGCTCGACGATATGGCTTTGGCCGATGATTGACTGTGAAACGCGTTTCTGAAGCCGTGCGACTTGCTGTCGACTGTCCATTTGCAGGCGATTTCTCGATTCGGTTACGGGTTTCGTTCTTTAACTCAGGCGCCTTCCGCAAAACAGGTTGAGCCGCTTCCAGCCGACTAGCTGGAAGCGGCTCGGTATGGTCGAACAGGTTTATTGGCGACTAGACGCCCCTTTCATCTGAGCCAGAACACTGTCGACACTCAGAGAGTCACCGGCTGTCGGCGGAAACTCCTTGAAAGTCTCCAGAAACTGTGCCACGTACGCCTGGGCCGGAACGAACATCCACATCTGATCCGCGTAGAAATTGCGAACGTAGAGTGCGGCATCCGGGCCGACCTCGAAGGGATCCATTCTCAGGTTGACGATCAGCGGCCAGCTCGGCGTCTTGCGATACGCCTCGTTGATGGCGCCTTCCATGATGGTGAAGTGGACTTTCCAATCCTTATAGCGAAGCGCATTCAGATTTCCGCCGGCGTCGAAATAGAAGATCTCGTTTCGCTTGCCGGGCCCTTTTCCGGAGAGCAGCTCCGTCTGGTCATAACCATCGAGGTGGGCCTTGAAGGTCTTGCCGCTGGCCTCATGGCCAGTCAACAACTTCTCCTTGACATCCGGCTCGCCCACGGCGGCCAGCAGGGTCGGCATCCAGTCTTCTTGGGAGAAGATACCGTTGATGATTGTGCCCGGTTGAACGGTACCCGGCCATCTGACCATCATCGGCACCCTGAAACCGCCCTCCCAGGTGGTGCCTTTCTCGCCGCGGAACGGAATTGTGCCGCCGTCCGGCCAGGTGAACTTCTCCGCGCCGTTGTCGGTGCTGAAGATGACGATGGTGTTGTCGGCAATGCCGAGCGCATCCAGCTTGTCCAGCAGCGCGCCAACACCGTCGTCGAGCTCCATCATACCGTCGGCATAGATGCCGTAGCCGGACTTGCCCTTGTACTTTTCGCTCAGGTGCGTCCAGACGTGCATACGGGTGGAGTTGTGCCAGACGAAGAAGGGTTTGCCTGCCGCGTGGGCCCTGTCGATAAAATCGAGGCTTGCAGCAAGAAACTCGCTGTCGGCAGTCTCCATGCGCTTCCGGGTCAATGGACCGGTGTCTTCGGTTTTCCCGTCTGCCGTGGTGTGGAGTACTCCGCGCGGACCGAACTTCTTGTGGAATTCAGGATCCTTGGGATAGAACTCGCTCTCTGGCTCCTCTTCCGCATTCAGGTGGTAGAGGTTGCCGAAGAACTCATCGAAACCATGGGCGGTCGGCAGATGCTCGTCCCGGTCGCCCAGGTGATTCTTTCCGAACTGCCCGGACACATAACCATGGTTTTTCAACAGCTCCGCGATGGTGGGGTCCTTATCCTGAATGCCCTGCTTTGCGCCCGGCATGCCGATGGTCAGCAGACCAGTTCGGAAAGGATGCTGGCCTAGAATGAACGAGGCGCGCCCGGCGGTGCAGCTTTGCTGGGCATAACCGTCGGTGAAAATGGCGCCCTCGTTGGCGATGCGGTCGATATTCGGCGTTGTGCCGCCCATCATGCCGCGATGGTAGGCACTGATGTTCCACGTGCCTACATCATCGCCCCAGATGACCAGGATGTTGGGCTTGTCGGCGGCAAGAGCTGAGGCCGCGAGCCCAAGCGCCGCCAGACCCAGAGCGAGCACTACTGCGCCCAGGCGAGCCGAAACTCCGGCTTTCGGGTTGAACCTTCTTCGTTTCATTCCTGATTCTCCTCTCTTTCGATTGCTTTTCGAACCGCTGACCGGGTCCCGCGCTTCCCTTTCGAAAACGCAGTCCGCCGAAAACACCCATCCCTGAGCTCTTGCGACCCGCGAGCAACGAAGCCCCCGGCTCGCCGAGAACAATCACGCACCTTGCGAAAAAGACTTCAGTCGCAGCTCCAGGTATTGCGAGGCACCGATGAGCCTGGCCCCAGCCTTCTCTAGGCGTCTGAGCGCCGCGAGTGCCGCATCGTCGGCAAAACGTAACCCGGCCAGATCGATGGTGAGCGGCTTTATCGCTGTCTCAGAGGCGCGTTCCAGTTCGCCCAGACCGTCCCGGTTGAGCCGCCCGTCGACGCGCAGGAGGGTTCCGTTCTCACCGACTGTGCGTGTAATACGAAACGTCATGCGTGGATGTGAGCACAGACCGCGCCAAGCCTTCATCGATCGGTAGAACTCGCAACAACGCATTAGTTTGTATGGATAATTCGAACGAGGCGCTCCCGCTCGATGCAAGCTCCGGTTGCTCTGGGTGGCGATATTGCGTAGATTCCGCTCTCGAAATATCGTCTCTCGCGTTATTTCGTCACTGGAGATCAAACCGTAAGGAGGGCGCGGGGTGCACGATCAAAGCGAAGGATCGACAATGCCGGACGAAGGCGAATGCGGCTTCGAGGATCTGCTCACCGACCTGGCCGTTTCGTTCGTCAACGTGGAGCCCAATGCACTGGACGGGCACATCGAGGACGCCCTCCGCAGCATCGTCCTTTTCCTCGGCATCGACCGCAGCACGTTGGGGCGGTTCGACGACCGCCACAGCCAGTTGATGCCGACGCACTCGTGGGCCGTCCGGGGAGTCGATCCGTTACCGCGGACGATGGACGAATCCCACTTCCCCTTTCTGGCTGGAAAGATGCGCGCGGGCGAGCCGACAATCCTGGAGCGGATCGCCGACCTCCCCCCGGAGGCAGCGAAAGATGCGGCAGCCGTGCGACACCTCGGCCTGAAGTCGATGGCCACCTTTCCGTTGGCCGTGGAAGGGAAGGTCCTCGGCTGGCTGTCGTTCGGGGCCCTGCGCGTCGAGCGACAATGGCCGAACCGGCTCGTACGCAGGCTCAGGCTTATCGCGGACATCTTCGCCAACGCCTTGTCGCGCCGGAGTACGGAGGAGGACCTTCGCCATGCGCTCGCCGAGAACGTCGGGCTGCGCAAACGCCTGGAGGCGGAAAATGCCGTCTGGTGCGAAGAGGTTCTGCACTGTCGCGACTTCGACGAGATTGTCGGCGAGAGCCCCCGGCTGAGCCGCGTGATGCTGCAGGTCGAGCAGGTGGCAAAGACCGACAGCACGGTCCTGCTGCTGGGCGAAACCGGAACCGGCAAGGACCTGATCGCGACCGCAATTCACCGGAGCAGCCGCCGCGCCCAGCGGCCACTGGTGCGGGTCAATTGCGCCGCACTACCGGCGACCTTAATCGAGAGCGAGCTCTTCGGTCATGAGAAGGGTGCGTTCAGCGGAGCCGTGGCGCGCAGGCCAGGTCGTTTCGAGCTCGCCGACGGGGGTACCATCCTGCTGGACGAGATTGGTGAGCTGCCCTTTGAGCTGCAGGCCAAGCTGTTGCGTGTGCTCCAAAGCGGCGAGTTCGAGCGGCTGGGTTCCTCGAAGACCCGCCATGCAGATGCACGGGTCGTTACCTCGACCAACCGGGATCTCGAGACGATGGTTGGCGAGGGAACCTTCCGCTCGGACCTGTACTATCGCCTCAGCGTCTTTCCGATCCAGGTCCCTGCACTGCGCGAGCGCAGGGAGGACATCCCACTGCTGGCGGCCTACTTCGTCGAGAAGCTTCGCGCAAAGCTGGGACGGAAGGTGATGCGGGTTCCCGACCGGGTGAACGTCGAGCTTGCGGCGTACGATTGGCCCGGCAACGTCCGGGAGCTCGAGAACATCGTCGAGCGCTCAATGATCGTTTCTCCCGGCCCGGAACTGGAGGTGGACGGGCTCCCGAGCAGCATGCGAAAGCACCAGGAGACGGCTCCGGGAGTTTCCGATTCCGAGACACCGCCGGTTCCGACTCTCGCGGAGGTGGAACGCGATTACATCCGTGCGGTGTGCGAGCGCTGCGGATGGAGGATCAACGGCAAGCAAGGCGCCGCTGAGAGACTGGGTCTTAAGCCCAACACCCTAAGGTCGCGGATGAAGAAGCTGGGTATTGAGCGCCCGACGGGCGCCAGCCCATCCGTTTAGGCGCGCACCCGGTCGTGAGCGATTTGAGCCTGATCTCGGATGTCGCGGTCCCGGCCGTCGTCTGGCTGTTGATGCTGGTCGTCGGTCTGGACCTGACGGTAGCGGATTTCCGCCGTGTCCTGGTCTACCCAAAGGCGGTTGCGGTTGCCACCTTCGGGCAGCTCCTGCTGCTCCCACTGACTGCGGCACTCTTGATTTGGACGTTGGACCCGGAGCCCTATGTCGTTGCCGGCATGGTCCTGCTGGCCGCCTGTCCCGGCGGTGCGATCTCGAACTTCTACGCGTACCTCGCCCGCGCTAACGTCGCGCTTTCCGTGACGCTCACCGCAACCTCCAGCCTTGTCGCGCTGGGCACCATGCCGGCCCTCACATCCGCCGGTCTCGCCCTGTTTCTCGATCACGGCGAGGCGGTCGATGTCCCCATCACGCGCCTCGTGGTCCAATTGGCGATCATGCTCGTAACGCCCGTGGCCGTCGGCATGGCGTTGCGGCGCTGGTGTCCCTCTACCGTCGAACGTTATGCGCAAGGGTTGCGCCGATTAAGTCTGGTCGCGCTGGCAGCCCTCGTTGGCGTGATCCTGCTCGATCAGCGGCGGAACCTCGCGGGAGAGATCGGTCCGGTCGTCCTCGCGGCAGTGCTTTACTCCCTGATCGCCATGGCCGCCGGCTGGGGCGTGGGGCGACTTGCGGGGTTTAGCAGGGAGGATTGCTTCACCCTGCTTCTGGAGTTTGCCGCCCGCAATCTTGCGGTTACTGCGGTCATCGGGATCATTGTGCTCGGGCGTGTGGAATTCGTGCTGTTCGCGACCCTGTTTTTCCTGACGCAATTGCCGATTGTGCTCCTGATGATCGGCGCGTTCGTTGTTCGGTCAAAGAAGGTTGGCTTTCAGACTAGGAATCCTTTCATCGGTCAAGGCCAATAGAAACGCGAGCGACTCCGGCAAGGAAGCACAGGCGTCCGTACCGGCGACTCATCACCCCCCGGGGGCATCCAGCTCCCGCACCAACCGATCGACCGCGGGGTTGTCCGGAATCAGCTCCTGCAGCTTGCGCGCGTACTGGAGCGCCGCCCGCAGGTGACCGCCATCGCGGTTGAAGGTCACCAAGGCATAGAGGATCTCTTGGTCGCCGGGGTGCCCCCGGTGGGCGGACTCCAGCACCCGGATGGCCTCGCCCAGCGCGCCGCCGGAGCTCAGGGCCACTGCATAGACATAGCTGTAGCGGGCATTGTCGGGCGCGAGCTCAGCGGCCTCTGCAAACAGGTCCAAGGCCTTTTCCTGTTTCTTCTGACGGACGAGTGAAAGGCCGAGGGCATGAGCCAGATCGGCGCTTTGCCCACTGAGCTCAAGGCCCCGCCGCAAGAAGCCGTCGGCCTCCTGCTCGCGTTTCAGGCCGCTGAGGAGATCCGCCATGTTCACGTAGGCGGGGATGAAGCGAGGCTGTCGCTGCAGAGCCTTGCGGTACGCCTGCTCGGCGTCCAGGTAGCGGCCCTGCTCTGCATAGAGGGTCCCGAGGTTGAGCTGGGACTCAGGACGCTCGGCATTGAACTCTTGTACCGCGATGTACTCTTCGATGCCCTGCGCCAGTTGCCCCCGGACGGCCTCCGGTAGCTGCTCGGAGGGAACAGCGGCCAAGAGTCGGGCGGCCGCGATCCGCACTGCCTTGAGGTCGTCCCACAGAAGAGGAACGGCGAGGGCGCGCTGGGCCGGCCCGAGGGATTCCAGGGCGGTGAGCGCGCCGAGACGCTCAAGCGGGTCTGCCGCAGCGAGACCCTGGCGAATCAGGGCAAGCATCTTGCGGTCGGGATAGGCGCCGAGCTCCTGCAAGGCCGTGGCCCGGGCGATGGCCGGTTGGCCGGCATCGGAGGCGATCTGCTGCAGCAATTGTGCGGCCCCGGGCAGCCGCGCACGGGCCGCATACAAGGCCGGCGCGTAGCGCTGAAATCCCTCGGGCGGCGTGCCGTACCAGCCCGTAACCTGTTCCGCCGCCCACTGCGGGGTTTTGTCGGCATGGCAGTTGTTGCAGGCGTTGGGGGTGCCCATGGTGACGGACTGGTCGGGGCGCGGGACGCGGAAGCTGTGGTCGTGGCGGGCATCGACGACCATGTAGTCGGTCGGCGGCATGTGGCACTCCACGCAACTCGCGCCGGTCGATCCCTCGGGATGGAAGTGGTGCTTCTCGGTCGCGTAACGGTCCAAGGGGTGGCACTGGGCACAGACCGTATCGCCCGGTAATCGGACATCGGCGCTATGGGGGTCGTGGCAGTCGGAGCAGGTGATACCTGCCTGGTACATCTTGCTCTGCAACAGGGAGCCCCAGACGTAGACCTCGTCCTGAATCTGACCGTCCGGGTGGTACAGCCCCGCGGTGAGCAAGGCCGGGCGGAAGCCATCCAGGAGGGGCTGTCCGGCAATCACCTGGTCGCTCATCTGGCCCCGCCGGCTGTGGCAGCGGCCGCAGACCTGGATCTCGCGGCTCGTCGTCCGGGGTGTGGAGCGCTTTGCCTTACCGGTGGCCGGGTCGATCGGCCAGGCGACGCCCGCGCGCTCGTTGAGGCGCACCGTCAACCCCATATCGGGCAGGGCCGACGACGCGCCCTTGGCCTGCGCCTCGGCCCATTGGAGATGCTTGGAACCAGGGCCGTGGCAGGCCTCGCAGGAGACGTCGATCTCGGACCAAGTCGTGTGGTAGGTATCGCTGCGCACGTCGTAGCCCTTCCTGAGATTGGTGGAGTGGCAGTCGGCGCACATGTAGTTCCAGTTGAGGTTGGGCCCGGTCCAATGCAGCACGTCGTCGTGGCGCACGGGCTCTTCCGGGTGCAGATGAAACCAGCGCTGACCACCCTGGTCCTCGGGACGGCTGTCCCAACCGATGTCGAGGGCCTGCAGACGCCCGCCGGGGAGCTCGATGAGATACTGCTGCAGGGGGTAGACACCGAAGCTGTACTTGATCGGATAGTCTTGTAGCTCGCCGTCCGGCCCGTCGGTGCGAACCATGAACCTGCCGTCTTCGCGATAGAAACGGGAGACGACGCCGAATTGCTCGAACTGCGCGTCCGCGAAGTCTGCAAGCACGGCGCTCTCCGTGGCCTCTTGCATGGCCAGATCGTGATGGGATCCCGTCCAGCGGGCGTTCTGCTCTGCGTGACAGGGAATGCATTGGGCTCGCCCGACGTACTCGGGCGAGGCGTTATCGGCGCTCAGCAGTGCCGACCATGCATAACCAATGATGAGAAACAGTAGATGTGCCGACCTCATCGGCTCCCCCCCTGTAGTTTCCAACAGTATTTCGTCACGAACTTCTAAGATTCGCCCACCACGCCACCGGCCTATTCTCCCACACTGCGACACTGCCAAAGAGCCGGTGGAAAGGTCCGGAATCGGTAGAGTAAGGATGTGTCGCGGTGGTCTAAGGTGCAGCCTATCTGTTTCCGCCTCTTTCGTCTGGCGGTGCCTCACTAGCCGGACCATCACTCCGTTTCCACATCCACCGGGTCGCCAGAGGCGGTCACCCGCCTCCGGCTCCCACAGAACGCAGCGTGCGGATTTCCCGCACTGCGCTCTTCGAAGCGTGAAGGATTCACAGCACAGCGATAGCTTTTAATTTCGGAAAAGGAAGATAAAGCTTTGGCCGCTGCAACGGAAAGCGCGCCATAATCCGGTGGAAAACCTCCCACGGGACGTAGCCCTTGCGGCTCCGGCTGCTCAGCATCTTGCGCCAGTACTGCACCACGAACGCATGCAATTGCTGCAAGGCCCGGATGTTCCCGGCAATGCCGTAGTAGGCATAGTGGCCCCGCAATACACGATTGAGGTTGATCATCTGCTCCCGAAGCGGCAAGTGCCGCATGCGCCGCATCAGGTCGCGCAGATGGGACATGCTGCGCTGAAGTCGAGACTTCTCGGTGCGCATGCCCACCTTGAAATTGCCCTTGCGGTTGCGCGTGCAGTAGAGGGTAAAGCCCAGGAAATAGATCGTCTCCGGGCGATTCCTCCCTCGTTTGCACGCGTGCCGTTGGGCAAAGCGACCGAACTCGACGAGCTTGGTCTTGCTCGGTTCCAGGGTCAGGCCATACTTCCCCAACCGCTTGCGCAGGGCCTCTTGGACGCGCAGGGCATCTTCCCGGTATTGGAAACACACAACAAGTCGAGTCGCCCGGAGGAACCTCCCCTCCAGGCGCTCACAGATCCGGACGTGAACGTCTCCGCTCATCCGGCTCCTATCGTCCAGCCGTCGCATGCAGGAGCCTCCAGTGAGCAAACAGCTCCGGCTGCCTTTTCGCAATGCGCTGCAGCCAGTGCTCTGCCCGCCTTCGGTGTCCCCGCAGGCGTTTGTATTTCCGCGTGGCCCACCGCACGAGGCGACGGTCCAGTTGGCGTAGGGTCGGGTACAGCGCGGATTTGTAGTAACGTCCGTAGTAGTTGATCCACCCTTGGATGATCGGATTGAACATCCGCGAGAGTTCTTCCAGGCTCTTGTCACTACGCAGAGGCCAGCGCCATCGCCGCGTCCGCTGGCGAATGCCCTTGGCGGCTTTGTTGCTGATCGCCGGACTGAAGTTGATGAAGTGCTTCCCCCACCGGTTCTTCGAGCGCCGCGGACGAAATGTGTATCCGAGGAAGTCAAAGGCGATGTGGGGATGGCTCTCCCGCCGGTCGTCGTCCTGACAGTAGACAATCCGGGTCTTCTCCGGGTGGAGCTCCAACCCAACTTCTTTCATCCGTGCCTGAAGCGCCTGCTTCAATGCCTCGGCCTGGGCTTCGCTCTTGCAGTGGCACACCGCATCGTCCGCGTACCTTTCAAACGCAATGCCGGGGTACTCCCGTACCATCCATTTGTCGAAGGCATAGTGGAGGAAGAGGTTCGCCAACAACGGGCTGGTGACCCCCCCTACAACATTGCAAAACATAGTCTAGAATTGACTACAAGTATCGATCGTATCCAGCTGAAAGGTAATTACGGGAAAGGCTTTGGTGGAGCGCCCTTGGGGGTGGCTTCGGCGAAAGA
>JAYEJW010000342.1:0-2083 GCA_034716535.1 Pseudomonadota bacterium | reverse complement strand
CTCGCACTCGCGCCCCCCTATAGCGGCCGGGATCGCACTGCTTGCCGCCAGCTGTCTGTTCCAGGCCGAGCTCCTGGCAGCCAACGCACTGGCCGGTAATCCCTCGCCCTATCTCGCCATGCATGGGCAGGACCCCGTGGACTGGCGGGAGTGGGGGCCAGAGGCCCTCGCGGAGGCCCGCAAGCAGAACAAGCCGCTGTTCGTCTCCAGCGGCTACTTCGCCTGCCACTGGTGCCACGTGATGCAGCGGGAAAGTTATCAGAATCCCGATATCGCCGCGTTGCTCAACCGCTGGTTCGTGCCGGTCAAGCTCGACCGGGAGCTGCATCCCGCGCTGGATGCCGATCTCATCGAATTCGTGGAGCGCACCGCCGGCCATGCGGGCTGGCCGCTTAACGTCTTTCTTACGCCCGAGGGCTATCCTCTGCTCGGGCTCACCTACGCACCGCCGGATGACTTCAAGGCCTTGCTGAAGCGGGTGGAGAAGGCGTGGACGGAGCAGCCCGAGAAGCTCAACGAACTTGCCCGCCGGGCGGCGGAGGAGCGCGCTGTGCAGCAGCGGGCAAGTCGGCCGTCGCCGGCCCCGTCTCTGTCGTCAGCGGACTTGGCGAGGCTCTTGAAGCGGCATGCCCTGTCGTTTGGCGATGATCTGGCAGGGGGCTTCGGCCGCCAGACCCGCTTTCCCATGGCGCCCAACCTCTCGGCGCTGCTGGAGCTTCAGGCCCGTGCTCCGGACCAGGATCTGGGCGCCTTTCTGCGCCTGACCCTGGACGCGATGATGCGCCAGGGACTGCGCGACCATCTGGGGGGCGGTTTTTACCGCTACACAGTAGACCCGGACTGGCAGACGCCCCACTTCGAGAAGATGCTCTACACCCAGGCCCTGCTGGTTCCGCTCTATCTGCGCGCAGCGACGGTGCTGGAGAGGCCGGAATATCGCGAGGTCGCGCGCGAGACGCTGTCCTTCCTCGTGGGGGAGATGCAGGGGCGTGAGGGAGGCTACATCGCCAGTCTTTCAGCGGTGGATGCACAGGGGGTGGAGGGCGGCTACTACCTGTGGCGTCCCGAGGAGCTGGAGCGGCTGCTGGACCCTCTTGAGCGTAAGCTGCTGGCCCTGACCTGGGGACTCGATGGTCCGGCTCGACACGAGGCGGGGCTGCTGCCCCTCGCAAAGCTCTCCCCGCAGCAGGCGGCGGAAAAGCTCGACCTGACCCCGGAGGAGGGCGTGCGATTGTTGCGGCAGGCTCGGGCCAAGCTCCTGGCCGCCCGCGTCCAGCGGAATTTGCCTCGGGACGGTAAACAGCTCGCCGGCTGGAATGGGCTCGTCTTGTCCGCCTTGTCGGCCGGCGCCCGGGCCTTTGACGACGACGGCTATCACAGCGCCGCCCGTCGGCTTCGGGACTTCCTGGTCCAGCGGCTCTGGGACGGCGAGCGCCTGCATCGCGCCGTATCGGACCGTGGCTGGATCGGGGAGGCGAGCCTGGAGGACTACGCCTTTGTCGCCCAAGGGCTGCGCGACTGGTCGGAGCTCAGCGGTTCGGCAGAGGACCTTGATCTGTCGCGGCGCTTGGTTCGTCTGGCCTGGGAGCGTTTCCACGACGGAGACGGCTGGCGGCTTTCCGAGGCGGCGCTCCTGCCCCAAACGCCGGCACAGACGGCGTTCTCGGACAGTCCTCTGCCGTCGCCCGCTGCCGTCCTCCTCGCCCTGACCTTGAAAGGAGCGGACGCCGATCTCGCCGAGCGGGCGCGTCGGGCGCTGAAAAGCAGCCGGTCGGTGGCCGCAGCGAACCCGTTCAGCTTCTCGGGTCAGGCCCTGCTGCTGATCGACCATCCGCCTGGGCCTTGAGACCGGTCGGTCTCAGTCCCTGCGGAGCTCGTCGGAGATCGCGATGGGGGTCGGAAAGCGCAGCACCACAAGGTACGAGGAGACCAGAAACGTCAGGACGGTCGCGAGATAGATCGTGTGGGAGGCGTTCTCCCCGATCAGGGAGTGCTCCAGCGCCAGGGCCCCGACGAGCATCGAGAACTCGCTCATCTGACCGAGGCGGAAGCCGATCTCCGTCGCGCGCGGGGGCGAGTCCCC
>JAYEJW010000341.1:0-2083 GCA_034716535.1 Pseudomonadota bacterium | reverse complement strand
TTCGCATGCGTTTTTAAGCAGATTCTTACAGCACAGCTGGGGCTCCGGACATTGCCGGTAACGGGTCGCGATCTATTGTTGTCCTTAGGAACATCGAGAGCAAGCGCGGTGCAACAATAGCCTGAAACGCGAGGGATGGCGGTGAATCCGATCGAGAGGAGGTTCCCATGAGCACGATCGCAACCGTAGCCCCTCCCCAGCTTGTGGCTGCGAAACAGAACGAGGTACAGAAGGAGTTCGAGTGGTGGGTTGAAGGCCTCGAGCCTGGCTCAGCGGTATACCGTTATTTCGAGTGGGTCCAGGACCATCTGCTCCCCAGATATGTCGCATGGGACCGAAGTGCGATGTGGTTCCAGCGCATGCACCAGCGTTGCCTGAGGGTCATCTATGTGGGCTCTGCGCTGATCGTTGCCCTGGTGAGCCTTCAAGCGCTCTTCTTTCCCCACCTGAACTGGTTGATCTGGCTGGAGGTTATCGGCTTGCTCGCCATGTTGTGGTTCTGGTTTCACGACAAGGACGAGGAGGTCCCGCTGGAGGCCCAGTCTGTGGTCCTCCCGCGGCGGGGCTACCACTCCCTGTGGCTTCGCGATCGCGTGCTGGCGGAAAAGCTGCGGTGCGCGATCTTCGCTTTGGCGGTTTGCGAGCAAAAGGACATGCGGCTCAGGGACAGGTACTTTCCGCTGCTCTCGGATGAGAGCGCGGACGATGAGGTCGACCTCCTGGTACGGGCAGAGGCGCCCGGGAGGCCGTCGGTCGAGCTCAACGGGGACGTCCGGGACTACATCGACCGCCATTGGCTGGGGCGGCAAGAGAACTACCACCGGAAGAAGAAGGTGACCTACGAGCGGCGCCTGCACCGCAGGGAGTTGCTGTGCGGCCTGATCCTTGCGCTGACGCTGGTGATCGCGTTCACCCATGCTCTTGGCGTAGGGCATGACACGCCCCTGGGCCGTTTCGCCGGCGCGGGCGCACCCTGCCTGGTTTGCGAAGCGAATGCAGAGACGAGGTCGGACGCCGTTCCTCCCGTTACGAACGTCTCCCCCCGGGATCACGCCGGCGCGCGCCGGCCGACTTTCGGTCATGCGCTAGCCTTTCTGGCCCTCCTGCTTCCCGCGGTCTCGGCGGCCATCAACGCGATGAATAATGGCCTGGAGCTCAAGAAGATCGCCCTGCGGTCCGCGCGGGCAGCCGAGGTGATCGGCGGTTTCCGCAAGCGCTTGTCTGCGATCGAGGATGCAGATCAGGCCAAGGAGTTTTTGCTTGGGGAGGTGATCGCCTTCTTCCTGCGCGAGAACGAGGATTGGTACACTCTGGTGGCCCACCGCCATCCGGAGGTGGGCTAGGTACGCGTCCCGCTCCCCGGGTCACAGAGATCCCGCCCGTTTGATGGCGAAGTACTGGTTGACCAGGGCGATGGGGAGTTCGGAGTCATCGGGCCAGGTCTTTGCTTTTGCCTGCCCAGCGTATCAGGGTCCGAGCGGATCAGGGTCCCGAGCGGATCAGGGTCCGGTCTTTCCTCTTGCCTTCGCTCTCGCCCCACTGGCCGCTTGGACAATCTTGCTGATGCGGGAGTAGTGTAGGCCGAAGAAGTCGCCGATTTCCTGCATGGTGTAGCCGCCGCTCGCGTAGGCCGCAGCGATCGCGCGGTTTCGGTCGGGGTGCTTGCGGGCATAATGCGCGAGCGGCTTTGCGATCGGCCGCACCTTGGCCTGGGGGATCTCGCGAAGATCTCTGCCCTTGGGGACCTTGCGCCGCATCGATTCGACGAAGGCGTCGGATCCGAGGAACACCTGCTGCTTGAGTTGCCCCCAGGGTGAGGGCTGACCGGTACCCTCGGCAACGAAGCGGTCTTGCCATGCCACTGAGTCTAGCTCAGAAAAGGAAAACATCAAGACCTGATAAGCATCTAGCCGACCCCTCGGCCAGGTCGTACGTTCTAAGTGAGAGCGTCAAGAACGTGTGACCGGCATGCTCGCCGGCTAGCTGGTGCAAGTCCAGCCATGGCCCTTGGGAGAAGGGAACATGTAGGCGAAGGCAAGGGTGCCCGAAGAAACTCCCGCTGCACCTGTAAGGAAGAGGAGGC
>JAYEJW010000340.1:0-10521 GCA_034716535.1 Pseudomonadota bacterium | reverse complement strand
TCGGCGTAGGCCACCAGCACGTCCGGTTGCTGCGGGGCCAGGCCGTAGGCCTTCTCCAGGGCGTAGAGGGCGCGCTCCGGCTGGCTGATAGCAAAATAGGTGCGTCCGAGCATCAGCCAGCCTTCCAGGTTCTCGGGGTTCTGCTCCATCTTCTCAGCGAGGCGCTGCACCATCACCTCGAGAGGCGGCATCTCGCCCTGGCCCTGGCCCTGGCCGGGATGCGCCGCGGGTGGTTGACTGCTCGCGACTGCCTCCAGGCGGGGGATGATCGCGCTGTCCCCCAGATACAGGTAAAGAGACACTGCCGCTGCGGGGACGGCAACGCCAAGCAGGGCGGCGGCCCAGCGTCCGCCGCTATTGCCGGCCTTCGAGTCACCGTCGGTACCTTTCACGTCGTAGAGCAGCTCTCGCTCCAGGTCTCGACGGGATGCGTTGTACTGCTGCTGGTCGAGCTCGCCTGCGGCAAGGTCCGAATCCAGTTCTTCGAGCTGCTGGCGGAAGACGGCCAGATTGAGCTCGTCTTGATCGACGTCGTCCGTCTGTTTCTGCGGGGAGAGCAGGGGAGTGATGACAAACAGCAGCGCCAGGCCCGTGAGCCCGGCGGCCATAATCCAGAAGATGATCATTCGGGAATCCCCCTAAACAGAATTTTGCCCGCGGGGCTTCTTGTCCGCCCCACCCTCTGGGAGAGGGCCGTGGTCAGGGGAATCGGCTTCGGCCCGCGCGAGTAATTGCTGCAGGCGCTGGCGCTCATCTTCCGAGAGGTCCCTATCCGCGGCCTTCCTTTTTTGCAACAAGGCGCGGATGAGAACGACGCCGCCCACGCCCACCAGCAGCAGGGGCCCGAACCAAAGGAGGTAGGTGGTGGGCTTCAGCGGCGGGTCGTAGAGCACGAAGTCCGTGTAGCGGTCCACCAAGTGGGCCTTGACCTGCTCCTCGTTTTTGCCCTCTCGAACCAGCCGGTATACCTCCTCGCGCATGATCTGTGCGACGTCTGCCTGGGAGCCCGCCAGGGTCTCGTTCTGACAAACGACACACCGCAGTTCCGCAAGCAGCTCCCGGAACTCGGTCGCCTCTTCCGCGTCGTCGAACTTGAACTGCTCGAGCGTGTAACCGCCCGCCGTGAAAGGCACTAGGGCACCCAACAGGCAGACCAGGGTTAGGCCGCGTTTCATGCTCAACTCTCCGCCTCCAGGGTCTCATAGATCTCGCTCAACTGGTTGTCCCAAACGCCACGGGTAATGGGGCCTGTGTGCTTGTAGCGGATGGTCCCCTTGCGGTCGACGAAGAAGGTCTCGGGTGCGCCGACCACGCCCCAGTTGACGATCAGCGGGTCCTTGTCTCCCACCATGGCGTTCACCGCGTAGGGATTGCCATGGACGCGCAAGTAGTTGACGGCTTGCGCGCGGTCGTCGCGCCAGTTGAAGCCGATGATCTTAACGCCTTCGCTCTTGGAGAGCCGGATCAGCTCGGGATGCTCCTGGCGGCAGCTGACGCACCACGTGCCCCACACGTTGACCAGGGTGATGCCACCGCGGAGCGACTCTTGAGTGACCATCTTGGTCGGGTCGAGAAGGTCCGGCCGGGAAAACTCGGGCGTGGGCTTGTCGATCATGGTGGACGGAATAGCGCTGGGGTCGCGCATCAGACCATTGAACAGCAGCGCGGCCAGGGCGAGAAACAGGACCAAAGGCGTCAGGAACTTCAGCGACTTGCCCATGGCTCAACCCCTCGCCGTAGCGGCGGTGGAGCCGGTCGGCGCCTTGGCCTTGCGGGTCCGGGTGCGGTATCGGCGGTCCGTGACTGCCAGGATTCCGCCTAGGGCCATGAGCACGCCGCCGAGCCAGATCCATCGCACGTAGGGCTTGTAGTAGATACGCAGGGCCCAGTCACCGCCACCGACCGGCTCGCCGAGGGAGACGTAGATGTCGCGCAGGAAGCCGGCGTCGATGGCCGCCTCGGTCATCGGTTTGGAGCTGGTGAAATAGGTCCTCTTCTCCGGCTCCAGCACAGTGATCTGCTTCTCGCCCTCGAAGACCAGGAACCGGCCGCGGTCCGCCCGGTAGTTCGGGCCCGGTACCGTCTTCACTCCCTCGAACTGGAAGCGGAAGCCGGCGGTCTCCTGTACGTCCCCGGGGGACATGCGCACGTCCTTCTCGCTGCCGAAGTTGGACACCATGGTGGCGCCGACGATGAACATGGCGATGCCAAGGTGGGCGAGGACCATGCCGTAGTAGCTGCGCCCGTTGCCGCCCATGTCAGCGAGCATTGCCTTCAGGCTCTGCTTGTTCTTGTAGCGCTCCCGCAGTCCCGCCAGGTGAGAGAAGAGCAGCCAGCTGGCAAGACCGATGCCCAGCGGGACCAGCAGCGAGCCATCCGAAACCATGGGCATGGACAGGATGGCCGCGATCGCCACGGCGACGGCGAGCAGGAAGGCGATCCAGAGCTCTTTCACCAGGCGCATGGGGTCGTCGTGCTTCCAACGGGTCATGGGGCCGATGCCCATGAACAGGGCCAGGAAAGGCGTTAGGGCCAGGAACATCTTATTGAACCAGGGAAAGCCCACCGAGATCTTTCCCCAGCCCATGGCCTCGTAGATCAGGGGGGCCAGGGTGCCGAACAGGACCAGGATGGCGAAGGCGGTCAGCAGCAGGTTGTTGGACAGCAGGAAGCTCTCCCTCGAGAGCAGGTCGAAGCGCCCGCCGGTGGAGACCTCCGGCGCCCGCCAGGCATAGAGGGCCAGGGAGCCGCCGATGACGATGCACAGGAACACCAGAATGAAGGTGCCCCGGGTCGGGTCCGTGGCGAAGGCGTGCACCGAGGTGAGCACGCCGGAGCGCACCAAAAAGGTGCCGAGCAGGCTCAGGGAGAAGGTGAACAACGCCAGCAGGACGGTCCAACTCTTGAATGCGCCCCGCTTTTCCGTCACGGCAAGGGAGTGCAAGAGGGCTGTGCCCACCAGCCAGGGCATGAAGGAGGCGTTTTCAACCGGGTCCCAGAACCACCAGCCGCCCCAGCCCAGCTCGTAGTAGGCCCACCAGCTCCCCAGCGCGATCCCGATGGTGAGGAACACCCAGGCGGCGGTCGTCCAGGGGCGGGACCAACGCGCCCAGGCGGAATCCAGCTTGCCGCCGATCAGGGCCGCAATGGCGAAGGCGAAGGCCACCGAGAAGCCCACGTAACCCATGTACAGCATGGGCGGGTGGATGGCGAGCCCCGGGTCCTGGAGCAGGGGATTGAGGTCGCGCCCCTCCGGCGGCACCGGGAACAGGCGCTCGAAGGGATTCGACGTCAGCAGCATGAAGAGCAGGAAACCGATGCCGATCATACCCAACACCGCGATCACCCTTGCAACCATCTGGTGCGGCAGGTTGTGGCTGTAGGTCGCCACGGCCGCGCCCCAGGCCCCCAGAAACAGGGCCCACAGCAGGAGCGAGCCCTCGTGGGCGCCCCACACTGCCGAGACCTTGTAGACAGAGGGCATGAGGCTGTTCGAGTTGTGCGCTACATAGGCCACCGAGAAGTCGTCGCTCAGGAACGCCTGCACCAGACAGGCGAAGGAGATGGCGAGAAAGGTGAACTGGCCCCAGGCCAGGGGCCGCGCCATGGCCATCCAGGACGGGTTGCGGTTGAACGAGCCCAGCAGGGGGAAGATGGACTGGATAATGGCGATACCCAACGCCAGGATCAGGGCGAAATGTCCGACCTCGGGGATCATTGGCCCGCCGCCATTTCGGTGACGCCCTCGGCATGGGCGGTCTGAAGAGTGTCCGCCACCTCGGGCGGCATGTAAGACTCGTCGTGCTTGGCCAGCACTTCTTCGGCCATGAATACGCCGTCAGGCCCCAGGCGGCCCTTGGTCACCACGCCCTGACCCTCGCCGAAGAGGTCCGGCAGAATGCCGGTGTAACTCACCTTCACGGTCTTTGCGTTGTCGGTGACGTCGAACATCACGGTCAGGCCGTCTTCCTGCCGCTGGAGGCTACCTTTTGTCACCAGCCCCCCCAAGCGGAACACCGCATCCGCCGGCGCTTCGTCGGCCAGCACCTGCGACGGGCTGAAGAAGTAGGAGATATTGCTTCGCAGTGCGTTGACGGCCATCATCGCCGCCACCCCGACGCCGACGACGGCGAGCGCGACGTACAGGAAACGTTTCTGTCTGGCTTTCATTGCGTACCTCTCTGGGCCTGTATCCGCATTAATCGACCGAGGCGCGCCAAAATGGTTCGATGCCGGCGCCGCAATTGCGTCAACTCGAGCAGCATCAGCAGCAGCGCCATGCCGTAGGAGCTCCACACGAAGAACGCGTAACCCCCTTGCGAGAAGAAGTCGGTCAAGCTCACGTCTCTTTCTCCAAAATCTCCCGGACCCAGGTGGAATCGGCCTCCCGGTTCAGGATGGTGCTCCGGACCCGCATGAAAATCGCGGCGAACGAGTACATCCAGAATCCGAAGGTCATGATCAGCATGGCGGCAAGGATATTCGGCTCCATCTCGGACATGGACGAGCGTTGATGGAGCGCCGCGCACTGGTTCGGGTCCGGGCAATTAATGGACCAGAATATCACCGGGAGCATCACCAGGCCGACGATGGCCAGCAAGGCCGAGGCCTTGTCGGCCCGGCGCGGATCATCGATGGCCGAGTGCAGGGCAATGTAGCCGATGTACAGAAAGAACAGAATCAGCTCGGAGGTCAGCCGCGGGTCCCAGTCCCACCAGGTGCCCCAGCTCGGGCGCCCCCAGAAGGCGCCGGTCCAGAGAGCGACGAAAGTGAAGATGGCGCCGGTGGGGGCGGTGGCATTGGCCATCATGAAGCTGAGTCTCGTGTTGAACACGAGGCCGATCGCGGACCAGGCCGCCAGCACCAGATAGAGCCACATGGACATCCAGGCGGCCGGTACGTGCACGAAGATGATCCGGTAGTACTCCTTCTGCGGATTGGTGCCGCCAAGGCGATCCGGCGTCTCGGCGAATCCCCAGTAGAGACCGATCAGGATGGTTACCGCCGCGATAACGGCGAACCAGGGGATGATTTTTCCGGCCACCGGGTAGAAGGTGGCGGGGGAAGAGAGTCTGAAGAGCTTCATCTAACCGTCCGATAAACCAAGAACGTCCTAAGCCTTGAGCCAAGACCCATGAGCGCTGCTTCTGCGGATCCCTCTTCCTTCATTCTGAAGAGATCCGCAGCGCCGCCGCCGCGGCCAGAGGCGAGAAGATCAGGGCCAGCAGCAGAAAGGCCCCGAGCAGCGAGAAATAGGGCTGCGTGTCCGCGAAGTCGATCGCGCTTACCGTCACCGCGCCGGCGCCGTAAACCAGCACCGGGATGTAAAGGGGCAGGATCAGCAACGACAACAGGATGCCGCCGCCGCGCAGGCCCAGGGTCAGGGCGGCGCCGATGGCCCCGATCAGGCTCAGCACCGGCGTGCCCACCAGCAGCGACAGCATCATCGCCACCAGGGACGTATCCGGCAAGTGATATTGCAGCCCGATCAGGGGGGCGATGACCACCAGCGGCAGGCCGGTCAACAGCCAGTGCGCCGCCACCTTGGCCAGAACCAGGATCGACAGCGGCTGGGGCGTCATCAGCATCTGCTCGAGGGTGCCGTCCTCGTAGTCGGCCGCGAACAACCGCTCCAGCGCCAACATGGATGCGAGCAGGGCCGCCACCCAGACCACGCCAGGCCCCAGAATCCGCAGGATTTCCTTCTCCGTGCCCACGCCCAGGGGGAACAGACTCACCACGATGACGAAGAAGAACAGCGTGGTCAAGACGTCCGTGCGCCGGCGCATGGCCAGCGTGATGTCGCGTCCCAGGATGCAGAGAAATACCCGCCACATGGTCTCGCCGCTCAGTCTCCCAGGTGAAGCCGCCGGATCTGGCCGGAGGTGAGCGGGACCTCCTGGTGGGTCGTCAGGATCACCAGGCCGTCGTCGGCGATGTGCTGGGCGATCAGCATCTGCAGCAGGTCCACGGCGTCCACGTCGAGGGCGGTGAAGGGCTCATCCAGTATCCACAGGGGCGCGTTGCTCAGCAGCAGGCGGGCGAGGGCGACGCGCTTCTTCTGGCCCTGGGAAAGCACCTTGGTGGGCAGGTCCTCGAAGCCGGCAAGGCCCATCTGCTCCAGTGCCGACCAGAGCTGCTCCTCTTCGACGCGGTCACCGTCCAGGGTTGAGGAGACGCGCAGGTTCTCGATCCCGGTCAGGTCGCTCTTGATGCCGTTGAGATGTCCGAAGTAAAGCGTGTCGGCGTGAAAGTCCTCAGCAAGGGCTCGGGTGTTCTCGCCGTTCCAGAGAATCTTTCCGTCGTCCTGGGTGAGCAGCCCGCAGAGTGCGCGCAACAGCGTCGTCTTGCCGCTGCCGTTACGGCCGCGCACATGGAGGAGCGTTCCCGGGTCGAGATCGAAGCTCAGTCCCGAGAACAGCTGGCGATCCCCCCGTCTGCACGCCAGATCTACAACCTCAAGCATGAATCGAGATGGCTATTGCGTGGTATCGCGGGACCTTGGGCCCCGCGAAGGTCGATGCGAGTGTTGGAAGCGATCCGGCCCTTTCCGGAGGGCCGGCCCCCATCAGAACGCGCAACAGTAACGCCTGCGGCGGGATTCCACAACCAGGGGGTCGGTTTTCTGTTCCCCGGCACGGGAGCGGCGTCATCGCCAGCACGCTAATACCGATGCGTCCAAATGCTACCAACATCAAGCAGCCACAACGCGGATGGTACGCTCAGGCATCGTGGGGGTGTCACGCGAAGGCGCGAAGAAGGAGTCGTCAATCACCATCAAGATTTCGCGTCTTCGCGGCTTCGCGTGAACCAACGAGAGGCTGAGTAAGGAAGTCAGGTTTATTCAGACGCGGTCCCCGGGGGCCGCGTCTTGATGGCGGTCAAGTTCGGGTGGTTGCGGTCTCGGTTTCGGTCTTTACGGAGTCCTCCGATCGCCGCGACGGGCGCGACCAGATGAACCAGAGCACCCCGGCCACCGTCGCCGCCATCAGGGCTTCGAGCATCCAGGGGATCTCGCGGGTGGCGATCACCCAGCTCACCGAGGGCACCATCATCAGGCTTGCCGCGTACTTGCCCACCGGCGGGATGACCTGCTCCGCCTCCCAGTCCCGGATGTAGCGCCCGAACCTCGGATGCTCCACGAGCCAGCGGTGCAGACGCGCCGAGCCCCGCGAGAAGAAGAAGGCGGCGAGCAGGACGAAGGGGGTCGTCGGCAGCAGGGGCAGAAAGATGCCCAGAATGCCGAGTGCCAGGGCCAGAACCCCGCAGGCGATCATCAGCAGGCGCCAGGTTTGTCGGAGCATCTTCGTGCCGTCAGAGGCTAAAGGTGAGGTTTCCTACCGGATATGGGGGCTGACGATAGGACTTTCCCGGGTGAGATCAAGCTCAGACACCGCCGGCTTGGCGAGCAACCCCCACCTTCCACGGATTTCCCTCCCGGACCAGACCAATCTCATACCTCGCTCCATTTAAAATGATGGGTTCTCGGGGTCCCGTCATCCCGGCTTGGATGCCGGGATCCAGGGCCATGGATGGCTACGCGGCAATCCGCGACATGGAAGATCAGGTGGAATGGCCTACTCGGGTCTGTTGACATTCACCTGAGTGAGCGTGATTTCGAGCAATTTTTTGAGAACAATTGAGGGTGCCTGCAACATGGCGGGCAACCTCCGGCCGCCCGGCCTACGACGCTTCGTTTCTCTCGGTTTGCGTCTATTATTGACTAAACAAGTAGGTTAATCTGGCCTTCTATCGGGTTCGCCGCGCGTTTCTTCGCGAAGCCACTCGGAATCGGATCTTGGGAACGGGTGCAGTCTCGCCCCGCTGACGACAACCACTGACGAAAAAAGAGCAAAGAACATGGACGGATCCCTCGGCACGCTCGATCGCTTCCGCGTCCTCTTTGAGCATGCACCTCTCTGTATCCACGAAATCGATGCGGACGGGCGCCTGCTGTCGATGAACCGCGCGGGGCTCGATCTCCTAGGCGTCCGCTACGAGGAGGACATACGCGGGCTTGCGTACCTGGATTTCGTGAGTCCCGCCCACAAGGACAGGGTAAGGCGCCTGATGGCCGACGCCTTCGAAGGACAGGCTTCCGAGTTCGAGTTCGCAGCGGCCGGAACCGCAAAACCGCGGCACTTCACCTCCTGTTTCATTCCCTGCCGCAATGCGTACGATGCGGTCGAAAGGCTGATCGGCATTTCCGCGGATATCTCCGAGTGCAAGAAATCGGAAACCGAGCTGCGGCGTCTCAACCGGACCTACGCGGTCCTTTCCCGCTGCAACAACAGCCTGGCCCGGACAGCGCAAGAGAACGACCTGCTCGACGCATTCTGCCGAAACCTGGTGGACGTGGGCGGGTACTGTTTCGCCTGGGTAGGCTATGCGTCTGATGACGGACCCAAGCGGATACGCATGGTGGCCCATGCCGGCCACCAGGACGCAGAGTTCTCTGCCGCCGCGATGGCCTGGGCCAATGACGAGAACAGTCCCAGCGCCTGCCGGGTGGCCATCCGGGCCGCTCGTCCCGTGATCTTGCGTAGTATTGAGGCGGCTTCTGATCTGCTCCCTTGGCGCGAGGCTGCTTTGAGCCTGGGCTACCGTTCGATGATTGCCCTCCCGCTCAAGGCAGGCGGACAGGCCTTCGGCAATTTCAGTATCTTTGCGACGGAACCGGAGGCGTTCAATGAGCAGGAGGTCAAGCTGCTCACGCAGCTCTCGGAGGACCTCGCATTCGGGATCGAGACAGCCCGAGCACACGCGACCCATGCGCTAGAGGTCCGCCGGCTCAGAGAAGAAGCGGAGCAGGAAGAGCGCAGACGCATTGCGGCAACGCTGCACGACCGAGTCGGACAGTCCGTGCAGTCGGTCAATCTGGGTCTGAAAAGGCTCCGCGCGTTGTTGGGCACAGAGCACCAATTGCCGAAGGAGCTGCTCGATCAGGTGATTACTGAAGTTGCGGGCGTCATCGGCGAGGTCCGGGAGATCAGCCACGAGCTCAGACCACTCTATCTCGAACGCATGGATCTGGGCGAGGCGATCCGATGTCACTGCAGCGGCATCGTCGGGCGCGCTGGGGCGGATATTCGGGTATCGGCGGAGGAGGGGCCCTTCCCGCTTGAGGATCGCGTGAAAGAGCAGGGCTACCTCTGCTTCCACGAAGCAATGGGTAACGCCCTCAAACATGCCGGGGCCAGGCGGGTCGACGTGTCGCTGGGATCTCCGAGGCGCGGCCTGCTGACTCTCCGAATCTCAGATGACGGAGAGGGATTCGACATGGGAAGGGCGTTCGATCGCCCCGCCGGTCTCGGCCTCTCCATGATCCGCGAGCGGGCGGAGAGCGTTGGCGGCCATGCCGAGATCCAGAGCGCGCCGGGGGAGGGAACGACAGTCACCATCAGGATTCCTGTCCGAACGGAGGCTTCCCGATGCCGATCAGCGTGATACTGGCCGATGACCACGCAATTATTCGCCAGGGACTGGCGCCTTTGCTGAGCGCCGGGGATGATCTTGAGCTGCTCGCCCAGGCCGCGAACGGCCGCGAGGCATGGCGGCTTATTGCGGAGTTGCGCCCGGACGTGGCCATTCTCGACATCAGCATGCCGGAGATGACCGGGATCGAGGTCGCCAGCAGGACCGAAGAAGCGGGCCTGGATACCCGCGTGGTGCTCTTGACCATGCATGAGGACCCTTGTGCCGTCCTACAGGCGCAAGAGGCCGGTGCTGTCGGCTACGTGCTCAAGGACAACTCCTTCGAGGAGCTGGTCGCCGCGGTGAAGACCGTCGCCGCCGGCGGCACCTTCGTGACCCCCGCCGTCCGAGCCAGGCTGCGGGAGCTGCGACGGAACGGATACACAACTCCGACGCTGTCGAATCAGGAACGCGAGGTCCTCAGGCTGATCGCGCTCGGCAACAGCAGCAAGGAGGCCGCGCGGATCATGAACATCAGCCCCCGCACGGTGGACACCTACCGCAACCGGCTGATGGATAAGCTCGGGCTGCATACTCTCGCAGACGTCGTGCGGTACGCGGTTCGCACGGGGATGGTTTCCTGAGCTCCGGCCGGAAGCGGCCCCCGTTCACTCCGATCTCTGTCCCGTTGCGATCGGGGCCCGAATCCTCGACTTCGTTTTCCCTTCTCTGTTTGTAGGTAGATTTGCGGACAGCGTGGTGGGTTGAATTTCCGACATCCGGATTCTCATTTTCTTCCTAGTATCAAGTCAAAGCGCTACACGACAGATCTCGCTGGTCGCGTTGAAGGCATGAGAAAAGGAATCTGACCCCTATTCTCTAAAAGTGCGCCGCAACCTACTATATTAGAGAGCAATAATCTGGGGATACCTCAGGATCTGACCCCTTTTCTCCTTTCGTTGTCTCTTCGCTGTTTGTAGGTAGTGTCTGAATGGAAACTCGGTTTTATTCGCCAGCACCGGCATCCCCGAATGGCCGCCGCGACACGTTTTCACTCAATAACGAATCAGTTGACGGGAATGGGCGACATTAATGAGAGCGAATCTC
>JAYEJW010000339.1:0-10521 GCA_034716535.1 Pseudomonadota bacterium | reverse complement strand
CCAGGCAAGACACAGAAGACCATTGTCGCACCGTAAATCACAAACCGTAGTGCCATAACGAGAGACAAACATTCATAACCCAATGTTATTATTGGATATTATCAGATGCGGTGACAAAGATGGGTTAGGCGCGCCTGTACTCCCCAACGCCCTTGGGGCCTACTCTGCCGGCGCGACGCCCACCTTGCTGAAGGTTCTGGAGAAGAAGCCGCGGTCGTCCTTCCAGTCGGGCACCGTGACCAGCATCTCGCCGGGTTCCCTCGCGGCGGCACGCTGAGGATCGGGGCGGAGGTCACCTTCGACTCTCACCAATGCGTCATCTTGGAAGAATACGGTGAGCCGCGTGTCTTTCATCTGTTTGCGACCCCTGCGTATCGTGTACGTATAGTCCCAGCGGTCCGAATGGAACATGTCCGTGAGCATCGGCGTGCCGAGCAGGAAGCGTACCTGGCTCTTGGTCATTCCTGGTTCTAAGCGGTCCACCATCTCCTCGGTGATGATGTTTCCCTGCTGCACGGTCATCTTGTAGACGAAGGGCAGACGCTCGAGCAAGGAAGAGCGGTACTCCGGCGTCTCCTTCGTACCTGAGCAACCAATGGTTGCAAGGGTTGCGCCGAGGACCAGATAAATGAGAACCTTTTGCATCTTGTTGTCAAAACCGAGACTGCTGAACCGTTGCGCATGATATCGCACAGCTTCGGTGCGTTGTCGAACAAAGTCGTAGCGGGGCGGCGGAAGGTCCGCGAATAACCCTTGGCGGAGTCCGGTGCGACCACCGGGCGACCACCACAGGATACTTGGATAAGGAGGAGTAGCTTGGAGAATGATCAGATAAAGCAGGCGGGTCTCAAGGTCACCTTGCCGCGGGTCAAGATACTCAACCTGCTCGAGACCAGCGACAAGCGGCACCAGAGTGCCGAGGACGTGTACAAGTCGCTGCTCGAGAAAGGCGAGGAGATCGGGCTCGCCACCGTCTACCGAGTGCTCACCCAGTTCGAGGGGGCGGGGCTGGTTTGCCGCCACCACTTCGAGGGCGGACAATCGGTCTTCGAGCTCAACCGCGGTGGCCATCATGACCACCTGGTGTGCGTGAAGTGCGGCAAGGTGGTCGAGTTCCTGGAGGAAACCATCGAGGAGCGCCAGTCGACCATCGCTCAGGAGCACGGCTTCGCCCTGGTAGACCACTCCTTGGTGATCTACGGGTTGTGCCCCGACTGCCAGCAATAGGCGGCGAACGCCGGGCACCAACAGGAGCTCGGTCCCATGGTCGGGTTGATCCTGCCGGCCAAGGGGCACGTCCGCGTGCGTACGGTCCCGTTCACGCCGGCTCCATGCCCTGCACCAGAGAGCGTTCGATCATTTCCCTGGCGTGGTCCAGGGTTTTCTGCGTGATCTCTCTGCCGCCGAGCATGCGGGCGATTTCGCCGACCCGTTCCTCTTCAGGGAGGGTAGTGATCGCCGTATAGGTTTGGCCATCGCTGGTGTACTTTCGTACCTGCAGATGGTGATGGGCCTGGGCCGCCACCTGGGGGAGGTGGGTGACGCAGAGCACTTGGCGCGCCCCGCCCAGGGTGCGCAACAGCCGCCCGACGATCTCCGCCACGCCGCCGCCGATTCCCACGTCCACCTCGTCGAAAACGAGGGTGGGGATGCTCCCGCATTCCGCGGTCGCCACCTGGATGCCCAGGCTGATGCGGGAGAGCTCGCCGCCGGAGGCGACCTTGGCCAGCGGTTGCAGGGGTTGGCCGGGGTTGGCGCTGACCAGGAAGTCCACGAGGTCGAGTCCGTAGGCGCCCCCCGATTCGGGCTCGACCCCCGTCACCTCGACGGCGAAGCGCCCGCCCGCCATGCCGAGCTCCTGCATGGCCAGGGTGACGGTGTCCCCCAGCCGGCCGGCGGTCTCGCGACGCAGCCCACTGAGGTCCTCGGCCGCAGCAAGAAAGCTGTCGCGCGCCGCATCCCGCTCCCGTGCGAGGGTCTCCAGGGTCACGTCGTCCCGCTCCAGCCCGTCCAGCTCGGTCTGCAGCCGCTCCAGGGTCTCCGGGATCTGGTCGGGAAAGATCCGATGTTTGCGGGCCAGGTCGTGAACCTGCGCGAGCCGGGCCTCAACCTGCTCCATGAGGCCAGTGTCCAGGTCGAGCTCGTCCAGGTACTGGCGCAGATTGCCGGCGGCCTCCTCGACCTGAATGGCGGCCCCTTCCACCAGCTCCCGCGTCTCCGCGAGGCGCCGGTCGAAGCCCATCAGGGTCTCCAGATCGGCAGCGGCGCGGCTGAGCTCGGCGTGCAGGCTGGGCTCGGCGTCGAAGAGCTGCGACAGCAGACGGCCCGACGTCTCCTGGAGCTCGCTCAGGTTGGCGAGCCGCTTCTGCTCCCTATCCAGTTCCCGGATCTCCTCCAGGCTCAGCCCGAGGGCACTCAGCTCGTCGACCTGATAACGAAGCAGGTCGAGGCGCGCCGTGCGGTCTGCGCCCTCCGCCGCCAGGCGGCACAACCGTTCGTCGCGCTCGCGAAAGTCGCGGTAGAGCCCGCCGACCTTGGTGACCTGGTCGGTGTGTCCGCCGTAACCGTCGAGCAGGGCCCGCTGGGAGGCTGGCCGCAGCAGGGACTGATGGGCGTGCTGACCGTGGATGTCCACCAAGCGCTGGCCGAGCTCCTGGAGCTGTGCCCCGGTAGCCGTGCGGCCGTTGACATAGGCGCGGGAGCGACCTCCGCGCACGAGCAACCGGCGCACGATACAGTCGTCGCACTCATCGAGCGCCCGTTGCGCCAGCCAGTCCCTGGCGCTCGGGCAGGCATCCAGATCGAAGCTGGCGATGACCTCCGCCCGCTCGCAGTCCGCTCGGATCATGTCCGGATCCGCCTTGTCGCCCAGGGCCAATCCCAGGGCGTCGATGAGGATCGACTTGCCCGCTCCCGTTTCACCGGTCAGTGCGCTCATACCCGGGTCGAAGTCGAGGTCCAGACTGCTGACGATCGCCAGGTCCTTGACGAAGATGTGGCTCAGCATGGGCCGGAGGTAGGTGGATGACCACCCCAACCGAGCTTGGCGCGGAGGATCTTATAGTGATCGTGGCCCTTGGGGTGAAGCAGGCGGGTGGGGTGAGGCATTTTCTCCACGAGCACATGGGCGTGGGGCTCGAGGGCGAGGTTTGTCTGCCCATCGCAGGTGATCTGCACCTGGCCCTGCTCGTATCCGCAGATACGGATCTCGATGTGGCTCCCGCCTGCCACCACCAGGGGACGGTTGCTCAGGGTGTGAGGGCAGATGGACACCAGCACCACGGCGTCCAGTGCCGGGTGCAGCAGGGGACCACCGCCGGAGAGGGCATACGCAGTGGAGCCGGTCGGAGTGGAGACGATGATCCCGTCCGAGCGTTGCGCATTGACGAAGACTCCGTCGATGTAGGTCTCGAACTCGATCATGCGCGCCGTGTTCCACTTGTGGATGACCACGTCGTTGAGGGCGCTGAACGTCTCGCCATTTGCTCGCGCGGCGAGCATGCAGCGGGCCTCTTCGTCATACTCTCCGGCAAGGATCTGATCGAGGCAGGTCTCTATCTCCTCCGGAGAGACGTCGACGAGAAAGCCGAGCCGGCCCAAATTGATGCCGACCAGGGGCAGGCCGGATTCGGCTATGGAACGGGCGGCGTGGAGCAGGGTGCCGTCGCCCCCGACGACCACCGCCAAGGAGCAACGCCTGCCGAGGTCAGCCGTGCTGAGCACCCGCGTTTCGGGCTGCTCGAGCATGGAGCCGCTGACGGCGTCGAAGAAGACCTCCCGGCGGCGTGAGCGCAGGTGGGCCACCAACCGCACGAGGGTAGCCTTGACCTTTGCGGTCTCGCCCTGTTTGCCGATGATGCCGACTGCTTGGAACTGGGACATGGGCCGAGGATTGCGGAGAATTGGGCGCCCCCTGTCGAGTGCGGGCCCAAAGTAGCACGGGTGCGGTGCGCAGCCAACCGCGAAACGGGAATGTTCGAGAATTGATTTGCAAAGGGAGCGGGACATCTTGACAGTCTGTCCCTCAAACCCTAAATTGCCGGTGTTAGCACTCCCTCGAATCGAGTGCTAATCCTTCTCCTTTGGTCGGTCTTTTCTTCCCCGCGAGAGAGCCTTGGCAACCTACACCGCGAGCGGCGAAAACCAGGTCAGCGAGCGCGCCCTGCATTTCCTGAAGGCCTTGATCGAGCGCTACATCAGGGATGGGCAGCCCGTGGGGTCGCGCACGCTTGCGAAGGAGACGGGTTTGGACCTCAGTCCGGCCACGGTGCGCAACGTCATGGCCGACCTGGAGGAGATGGGCCTTGTGGTTTCCCCCCATACCTCTGCGGGGCGGGTGCCCACCGTCTCGGGCTATCGCCTGTTCATCGATTCGCTGCTCACGGTCAAGCCCCTGGAGGAGCAGGAGGTGGAGGCCATGCGCCGCCGCTTGGAAAACCTGGGCGATGCCAGCCGACTCGTCGAAAGCGCCTCCGTCGTGCTCTCCGGCGTTACGCACATGGCGGGTGTCGTCATGCTGCCGCGCCACGAGCGCAACGTCTTTCGCCAGATCGAGTTCCTGCCGCTGTCCGGTCATCGGGTAGTGGCGATCCTGGTGACCAGTGACGGGGAGGTGCACAACCGCATTATCAACAGCGAACGCGGCTACTCGCCCGCCCAGCTCGAAGAGGCCGCCAACTTTCTTAACGCGATGTTCACCGGCCAGGATATGGGGGAAGTGCGCAAGCGTCTGCTCGCGGACCTCAAGACCACCCATGAGCACATGGACCAGATCATGATGCGCGCGGTGGAGATGGCCCAGCGGGTCGTGGAGGCCGCGGAAACGACGGATGATTGTTTTATCGCCGGCCAGACCAATCTGATGGAGTTCAACGAGCTGGCGAGCATGGAACGTCTCAAGCAGTTGTTCGAGGCGTTTACCAAGAAGAGCGAGATCCTGCACCTGCTCGATCGCTGTATCGAGGCCGAGGGGGTGCAGATCTTTGTCGGCGAGGAGTCGGGCTATCAGTTGCTGGATGATTGCAGTCTGGTCACCGCCCCCTATCGCATCGATGACCAGATTATCGGCGTCCTGGGGGTGATCGGACCGACGCGGATGGACTACCCGCGGGTGATTCCGATCGTCGATGTAACGGCGCGTCTCTTAGGCGCGGCGCTGAAGAAACAATAGCGAAACGCCGATCCAGTCGGCGTTTTTTGCGGGGCAGGATGCCCCGCCATTTTCCGGCGCGTTAGCGACTGAAAATGACGGAACCGGGAAACCGCGCTTTTCCGGTTCCGTGCTGATTTTGGCCAGGATGGCCAATAGTCAGCATCTCTATTAGAAAAAGCCGCATTGGCTGTGTCGACCCGGTTGGGTACGCGGTCGAGGGTGCGGCCTGAGCATGTTTTGGAGGCTCAAATGATCAATGAGCAGCAGACAGACAAACCCGAACAGCCGGTGGAGACCGACGACACGGCAGGGCGGGTCACGCCGGGTTCGCCGGACAGCCAGGCGTCGGATCAGGACCAGCAAGAGGCTCCCTCGTCTCCGGCTCAAATGACCGCCCTGTTGGAGGACGCTCGCGCCAAGGCGGACGAGCACTGGGACCAGTTGTTGCGGGCGCGTGCCGAGATCGAGAACCTGACGCGGCGCCACGCCCGCGATCTGGAGAACGCCCACAAGTTCTCCCTGGACGGCTTCGTGCGTGAGCTGCTCCAGGTGCGCGATAGCCTCGAGTTGGGTCACGACGCGGCCCAGGACGGCAGCGCAGACGTGGAGAAGCTGCGCGAGGGGACCGAGCTGACTCTTAAGTTGCTTAACGACGTCATGACCAGGTTCGGCGTCGAGCAGATCGATCCCCAGGGCGAGCCTTTCAACCCCGAGCTCCACCAGGCGATGACCACACAGCCGCGCAATGACGTCCCCGCCAACAGGGTAGTCACCGTGGTCCAGAAAGGTTATCTGCTCAACGGTCGGCTGGTACGTCCGGCAATGGTCATCGTCTCGCAATCCGGCGAGGGGAAACAGTCTTGAAAACAACAGGGTTTTCCCCCAACTGAGTCGGCAGAGAACGCGCCGGGATCGCAAAGAATTCAACGCGGAGATAAAGAATCATGGGAAAAATCATCGGCATTGACGTTGGTACCACCAACTCCTGCGTCGCCGTGATGGAGGGCGACAAGGTCAAGGTCATCGAGAATGCGGAGGGCGACCGCACCACGCCATCCATCGTGGCCTTTTCGGGCGATGGCGAGGTCCTGGTCGGCCAGTCCGCCAAGCGTCAGGCGGTGACCAACCCGCAGAACACCCTGTTTGCCATCAAGCGCCTGATCGGCCGCCGCTATGACGATGCCGTGGTGAAGAAGGACGTGGACATGGTGCCGTACCAGATCGTGCGCGCGGACAACGGCGATGCCTGGGTCGATGTCAACGGCAAGAAGATGGCCCCTCCGGAGATCTCGGCCAAGGTCCTCCAGAAGATGCGGAAGACCGCCGAGGATTATCTCGGTGAGGAGATCAAGGAGGCGGTGATCACGGTCCCCGCCTACTTCAACGATTCCCAACGCCAGGCCACCAAGGATGCCGGCCGTATCGCGGGGCTTGACGTCAAGCGCATCATCAACGAGCCCACCGCCGCGTCCCTGGCCTACGGTATGGACAAGAGGCGGGGGGACCAGAAGCTCGCGGTCTACGACCTCGGCGGCGGTACCTTCGACATCTCCATCATCGAGATCGCAGAGATCGAGGGTGAGCACCAGTTCGAGGTGCTTTCCACCAACGGCGACACCTTCCTGGGTGGCGAGGACTTCGACCTGCGCATCATCGAGTTCCTGGCGGGCGTGTTCAAGAAGGAGCAGGGCGTCGACCTGCACAACGACCCCCTGGCCCTGCAGCGCCTCAAGGAGGCGGCGGAGAAGGCCAAGATCGAGCTCAGCTCCAGCCAGCAGACCGACATCAATCTGCCATACATCACCGCCGATGCCACCGGGCCGAAGCACCTGAACGTGAAGCTCACCCGGGCCAAGCTGGAGTCGCTGGTGGAGGACCTGGTCGAGCGCACCATCGAGCCCTGCCGCATCGCGCTCAAGGACGCCGGCGTGACTGCCTCGGACATCGACGAGGTCATCCTGGTCGGTGGCCAGACCCGCATGCCCATGGTGCAGGAGAAGGTCCAGTCCTTCTTCGGAAAGGCCCCGCGTAAAGACGTCAACCCCGACGAAGCGGTGGCCATCGGTGCCGCCATCCAGGGCGGCGTGCTTGGCGGCCAAGTCAAGGACGTGTTGCTGCTGGACGTCACGCCGCTGTCGCTGGGGATCGAGACGCTGGGCGGCGTGATGACCAAGCTCATCGAGAAGAACACCACCATCCCGACCTCGGCCCAGCAGGTCTTTTCCACCGCAGACGACAACCAGACAGCGGTCACGGTGCACGTGCTGCAGGGTGAGCGCGAGCGCGCCGGCAACAACAAGTCCCTGGGCCGCTTCGACCTCACGGACATCCCGCCGGCCGCGCGCGGCATCCCCCAGATCGAGGTCAAGTTCGACATCGACGCCAACGGCATCCTCAACGTTCACGCCAAAGACAAGGCCACGGGGAAGGCCCAGTCCATCGTCATCAAGGCCTCGTCGGGCCTCTCGGACGACGAGGTCGACAGCATGGTCAAGGACGCCGAGGCGCACGTCGAGGACGACCGCCGCTTCCACGAGCTGGTAGCGGCCCGCAACCAGGCGGACAGCATGATCCATGCAACCCGCAAATCCATGGAGCAGCTGGGCGACAAGATGGAGTCCGGTGAGAAGGAGAACATCGAGTCCGCCATCAAGGACCTGGAAGAGGCCATGAAGGGAGAGGATAAGGATCGCATCGAGAGCCTCACCAAAGCCCTCGGAGACGCCTCCGCCAAGATGGCCGAACGCCTCTATGCCCAACAGCAGGGTGAGGCGGCCGACGTGGCTGGAGCCGCGGGCCCTGCCGGTGAGGGCGAAGCCACCGGCGGGGGCGCCAAGGACGACGTGGTGGATGCCGAGTTCGAAGAGGTCAAGGACGACAAGAAGTAAGCGGTTAGCGATTAGCTGTTAGCGCGAAGCGTGCAGGCGTCTCGACAGGCGCCTGCGCGCTTTTGTCATTGCTGGCAGCGAACGCTAAACGCGCCGGCCGAAGGCGCAACGCCGATGGCGAACAGCTAACAGCTAACAGCTGACAGCTAAGAGCTAGAACATGTCCAAACGCGATTACTACGAGGTCTTGGGGGTCAGCCGGAACGCCAGCGAGGCGGACGTCAAGAAGGCCTATCGGCGGCTCGCCATGAAGTTCCACCCCGACCGCAACCCGGGCGAGGAGTCGGAGCGGAAGTTCAAGGAGGCCAAAGAGGCCTATGAGGTCCTGAACGACCCCAAGAAGCGTTCGGCCTATGACCAGTTCGGTCACGCCGGTGTGGATGCAGGCGCCGGATTCGGCGGCGCTGGGGACTTCGGCGGTGGCGGCTCCTTCTCCGACATCTTCGGCGACGTATTCGGCGACATCTTCGGCGGCGGCGGACGGGCCGGTGGCCGGCGCGCGCACCGCGGGGCCGATCTGCGCTATGACCTTGCGCTCACCCTGGAGGAGGCGGTCTCCGGCAAGGAAGTCAAGATCCGCATCCCCACGCTGGTCGAGTGCCAGTTCTGCGGTGGCTCCGGCGCCAAGCCGGGGACCAAGGCGAAGACCTGTCCCACCTGCAACGGCGCAGGTCAAGTGCGCATGCAGCAGGGTTTCTTCTCGATCCAGCAGACCTGCCCCCAATGCCGCGGCGCCGGCACGGTCATCGAGGAGGCCTGCGGCTATTGTCATGGCCACGGCCGCGTGCAGGAGCACAAGACCCTGTCGGTGAAGGTGCCGGCGGGCGTGGACACGGGAGATCGTATCCGCCTGGCGGGCGAAGGGGAGCTCGGGGAGCAGGGGGGGCCGCCCGGGGACCTCTACGTGCAGGTGCAGGTCAAGGAGCACCGGATCTTCACCCGAGAGGAGAGCCATCTGTTCTGCGAGGTCCCGATCGGCTTCGTTACGGCGGCCCTGGGCGGTGAGCTGCAGGTGCCGACCCTGAACGGCAAGGTGATGCTCAAGATCCCGCCGGGCACCCAGACCGGGAAGATGTTCCGTATGCGTGGCAAAGGAGTGCGGCCGGTGCGAGGCGGCGCCGTGGGCGACCTCATCTGCCGCATCATCGTGGAGACGCCGGTGAATCTCACAGAACGCCAGAAAGAATTGCTGCGGGAACTCGACGAGACGGTACAGGCGGGCGGGGAGAGGCACAGCCCCCAGTCCACGTCTTGGCTGGACGGGGTGAAGAGCTTCTTTGAGAAGATGGGGCTCTAATTATTTTGCTCGCGCAAAATAATTACTGCGAAACTTCGTTTCGGAAGAGAAGGGGGCTGTTGTGGGGTCGGACGTTACATTGCGGCCAGAAGGGGACGGTGGCCAGATTGGGCCTTTTGGCACGGCGGAAGAAGTTCGGACACTAGGGCAGGCCGAGGAAGCGACGGTCCGCAATCGGCCAAACGGTCATTGACCAGAGCCCGCCGAACTGCGGGAGTGAATCCCGAAGCGGACGTGGGCGTCGCAGCCGGGGCTCCCATTCACGCCTTCGCTCTGCAGAGGTGCTGTAAGCGGAGAGATTGCTTTGACCGCTCGCCCCTGACAGAATCGACCGCACGTTGGCAAGATGCGAGGTCTCCCATGCAAATCGAAGCCGATGTCTCTAAGGATGGTGTGCTCACGGCGAAGCTGCCGGACCGGTATCGCGGAAAACATGTTCGTATCAGCATTGTGGACGACGACGAGCGCTCGCGCTCGCAGTGGGCGGTGTTATCCGAGATTCTCGATGGGATCGAGGCGCAGGACATTCCGCGCCGCAGTCATCGGGACATCCTGAGCTCGCTTCGGGAATTCCGCGAGTCTGAATGAAGCTTGCTTATGTCGACGCCTGTGTATGGATTACCCTGGTCGAGGGCTTGGACGAGTATCGCCCGCCGATTCGCGCGGTACTCACGTCGCTGACTCAGGATGGCTGGGAGCTCTGCACGTCGGACGCAGTGCGGCTGGAGGTGCTGATCAGACCGTTGCGACTCAAGGACGAGAGGCTTTCCGGCATTTATCGGGCGCTGCTCGATGGGAATCGCAACTTGAACGTCCCCCAAACGGTGTTTGAAGATGCGCTGAGCTCGGCTAATCGCGAGGGCCTGAAGGCGATGGACGCCGTTCATTGTGCGATTGCCACGCACCACGGATGCGGGCGGTTCGTCACAACCGACCCCCATTTCAACTCCTTAGAGGCAATTAAGCCGGAGTGGATCTCGCTTCCGGAGGAATGAACTCCCGCTTTTTCTCTTGGGAAATTTTCCTTCACCGCGCCGTATATCGGCGGCGAGCTATCGTGGTCTGTCCCGGGTTTTGCGCCGGGTTTTGCGGGTTTTGAAGAGCAGGCGTAACCTTATTACCTAAACACCAAGCCGTACCACTATCACCTCCCTATCACCTCCTCAGGGACAGACCACGTTTTC
>JAYEJW010000338.1:0-2090 GCA_034716535.1 Pseudomonadota bacterium | reverse complement strand
TAGAGACTGCTGATGTTGGTTCAGCGAACAAATTCCTGGCACGATACGACCCATAGGCCGGGCGCTCCTGTCATCATGGTTTGTGTTGCAACTTCCCACGATAACAGAGGTGCACCGGCCTTCCTTTTGCCGCTGCTGTGTCGGAATCTAAGAGGGAATATTCCCGGATCGACCCTGACGGACCTTGGGATATACCAACCGCGGATGCCTACGGGAGGGAAAGACGGAACACACGGCATACGACGTTGTGGGTGCGTTCGATGTTCTTGAACATTTGGTGGATGATCAGGCCGCTACGCGTTGGATCCATGGGGCATTGCGGCCCGGAGGATGCGCGGTCATCACAGTGCCTGCCCACAACTGGATGTTCTCCGAACACGATGTTGCACTTCATCATCACCGACGATATACGCTCCCACAACTATGGTCCGTATTCGGTGATGGCTGGGAACGTGTGAACGGTGGATATTTCATCTGCACGCTCTTTCCGCTGGCGGTAGCGACAAGAATTCCGTCAATCTTGCGCTTCCGGAGGCAACACCACGCTGACCGGAATAGCCCAGAGCGGAGACAAAGTGCCCGTGTCCCTGGAATTGCCGACCGATTCTTCTACTGGGTAACGCGGCAGGAACTCCGTTTGATTTGCAGCGGTCGTGCCCCTAGTTTCGGTCTTTCCGTGTTTCTGCTGGCCCGCAAGATCGGGTAGCCTCGCGCGAGGAACAACCTAGGGTTTCGAGTAGATCGCGCACACGATCGTGTCGGCCATGTCTTTCAAGGACGATACAAGGCGATCCTGGCGCAGAAGGAGACCAACCTGCTGGATTTGGCGCGTTACCTGGTGCTCAACCCGGTGCGCGCCGGGATGGTTCGCGCGCCGGGGGACTGGCCCTGGAGCAGCTATCGGGCCATGATCGGCGAGCAGGCCGCGCCCGAGTGGCTGGAGACTCGCCCGATCCTGGCGGCCTTCGGCGAGACGGAGGCAGAAGCGGTCGAGCGCTACGTCCGCTTCGTTGCCGAGGGTACCGGTCAGCCCTCACCCTGGGGGCAACTCAAGCAGCAGGTGTTCCTCGGATCCGACGCCTTCGTCGACGCGATGCGGCGTAAGGTCCCCACGGGCAGAGATCTTCGCGAGATCCCCCAGGCCAAGGTGCGGCCGATCGCAAAGCCGCTCGCGCACTATGCCCGCAAGCACCCCGACCGAAACGGCGCGATCGCTGCGGCCTACGCGAGCGGCGGCTACACCATGCAGGAAATCGGCGACTACTTCCGCCTACACTACTCCCGCGTCAGCAAGATTGTCCAAGCGGCCAGTCGGGTGAGAGCAAAGGCAAAAGGGAAGACCTGACACTGGTCCGCTGGTCCGCTTGCTGGTCCACTCATATCACGAAACTAAGGTCCTTAATCAACTAAGGGGAAAGGGGGACAAAATGCGTTCCATGTTCGGTCGCTCAAGAACCACTAAATCCGTCATCTGTATTGCGGGCCTCATCACCGCGATCTACATCTTCGAGGCTGGGGCCGATGTCAGCTGTTCCAGCGCCGAGCAATGCGAAACGGTCTGTGCTCAACATCAAGATCAATTGAATCAAAATGCGATGGCTGGCCAGGTCTACGTCTGTCAGATGACTTTCCAGAACGAGGTCGTCGTCATGGGTGGCGAGGAGGACGATACTGAGGAGCCAACCTCAAATCCGCAGTCCCACACCAGTTTCTTGTGCACTTGTGTTTCTTATATGAACACCGGCAACCCAGACGAGGTTGGCGCTGGCAGTGATCGGCCGGGAAAGGACAATCCCGTTCATATCATCCCGCCGCCGCCCGGCGATGGCTACTATGTACAAGGGAACCCCTACTCGCGTTGTGTCGCAAGGGCGACTGCGCAAAAAGAAAAATGCGACGAACGAGCTGCCGAGATCCTCAGCCGCTGCGCGCCAAGGAAGTGCGAAGCACGAGGCGCGTAGTCCCCCAGGGCAAACGCATCAATCCGGCCTAATATTCGGAGAATCTGATGGTGTTGTTTTCTCGACGGAAACGGGCGACTCGAACAGCAACTTGGCGAGGTAGCGCTCGTCCCAGCCCGCTTTCAGGCG
>JAYEJW010000337.1:0-10527 GCA_034716535.1 Pseudomonadota bacterium | reverse complement strand
CCCATGCCGCCCATGCCCTGCATTCCGGACATGCCGCCCATGCCGCCCATGCCGGACATACCGCCCATGCCGCCCATGCCCTGCATTCCGGACATGCCGCCCATGCCGCCCATGCCGGACATACCGCCCATGCCGGACATACCGCCCATGCCGGACATACCGCCCATGCCGGACATACCGCCCATGCCGGACATACCGCCCATGCCGGACATACCGCTCATGCCGGTGGCGGGATAGAAGAAGATCTGCCCGTCAGGCGTGATCTGGAAATACCCAGACATGCCGGACATACCGCCCATTCCGGACATGCCGCCCATGCCGCTCATTCCGCCCATTCCGGACATGCCGCCCATGCCCTGCATTCCGGACATGCCGCCCATGCCGCCCATGCCCTGCATTCCGGACATGCCGCCCATGCCCTGCATTCCGGACATGCCGCCCATGCCGCCCATGCCCTGCATTCCGGACATGCCGCCCATGCTGTACGCCGCCGCACTACCGCCGGCCAGGGTTAGGCCGACCACAGCAGCAACGGCAGCTTTCTTGAACCTCGTCATAGCTTTCTTCACTTGGATTCCTCCAATGCAGTCATCGATTAACGGGTGACGCGCAGTCAGTGGCTATACCATCCGCGGATATCGTATGGACTGGGCGCTCCCGGGTGGTTGAAGGGGGTATACCAGTTCCCTTGGTCTTCCAAGAACTTCAGGCTGTTTGGGTACGGCTGGGAAATCCCGGTTAATGCCGTCTCGTACCAAACCGCATCCTTGCTTACCCGTTGTATTTCTGGAGCCCCCTGCGGCCGCTCCGACGGCTGAGTACCCGCAATGGGATACCCACCTCCTGCTGACGCAAACGAACCTGTGGAACCGGCAACGCCGATGAGCATGGCTATCGCTATGGACTTTGCTCTCATTTGGATGACCTCCAACTCGGATAACCTCAGAACTGCATTCGTAGGCACGTTACCGTCATTCGGCACTCGTCAGAACTGCCGTCGACTGTCGGCGCCCCCACAACAAAGCACTCTCTATGCCAAATTTCCGCAAGTGTTTGAATCCATCTGTTTACTTAAGGAATTCTGGTGGACACAGGGAATCCGAAAGTGGCCTGCGGGACCGACGACCTGACCGATTGTCAGCAGCGTCCTCTAATAAAAGCCACAACGCGATCACGGGGAAGGATCAGCACCTGTGACTTCCGTGCATAAGAGAGAAGAGTATTTGCGTCCTTTCCGTAAGTTAACGGAGAAAGCTAGCCCTAATTGGGATTGTGGTTGAGGCGGAATCTGCAGGCTGTAGTGCGCCCTGACAGGCTGTCATTAGGAGTAACCCTAGCGGGATCATCTGGACCGCACCGAACAACCAGGCCTCGTTTTCCGCTTCCCTAGTTCAGGACGACCACACGCCCGTCACCGACGTTGATGGCGATCTGGTGCTGCAATCGGTGAGGAGGCCGCGAATCCACAATACTAACGACGTAGACGCGGAAGATTCTACGAATCCTTCCCACCGAAAACTCCCCGTCACTGACCGAGTCCAGCCAGAATGAAGCGATCGCTCTCGCCTCACCCCAGCGGTCCACGGGAACCTCGATCCCCGCATCCCGGACCGAAGCCCCCGAGTCCCCCCGACAGGGTGCCGCAAACACCCTTTTTTCGGAGTCAGACTTCGCGCGCTGCGGTTTCAGCAACAGCGAACCGTCTCCAGACCTCTTGACCCCCCATCCCCTTTCTCGAAGATAGTCGTCCAGACTCTTGACGTCCGATTCCTCTGACACCTCGGTCGCCTCGACGACTGCGGCCTCCCGCGTCGGGGGGTAAAGCCGCGTAGAGCCATCCGGTGTCTTTTCCACCCGCCAGCCACTCTCACGCAGGCGCTCCCAGGCGGCTGCGTCCGGCAACAGCACCTCCGGTTCGGCCTTTGATGTATCCGGTGCGGTGTCAGCTCTCCCCTTAGGAGCCGGCAGCGGCGCCCTGCGCAATTCGACGCTACCGTCTGCCTGCGTCTCCGCCAACCAGCCCGCTTCCTGCAGCGCTTTTTCCAACGCCGCCCCTATGCCGACTGACTCGGCGGCGTGCGCATAACCGGCAAGCACCGTCAGCGTCAGAGCCAACCCGGTAGCGATGTTCGAAATTTCTCGTCTCATGCATCCGCCCCCCAAAAAATGTCCTCGCTCGCAACTTGCCCAGGAGGTGCAAGCCCCGTGCCCGAGGCTAGGCCAGGCTCTCGACGAGGTCCTTCAATGAACGCGAAATTCGACAGGCACCAACGGAAGGCCGAGGTTTCCCCGAGCCACAAGCCGTTGAATATGTAGTGCTCCAGCTCTCGCCGTCTTCGTTTTGGCATCGAAACGGCCCCGCGAGTGGATCTTCTACAGAAACCGGCAGCAACGAGTTCCGCGGGACCACCCCGTCATCGAAGAGCAAGTATGGCGAGCTGAGGGCTGCTCACACCCCTGACGCGGGCGCTCAAATCTGCCAGAATGGCAGTTCGATTTCGCACCGGTACAAGTTATGAGCTCCAGACGGGAACCCTCCGTCGGTGCGGAGGCATCCCTTCGAATCGCCCGTCGAGTTGGTTTCGCAGGATCATCCCATGCGATGGCTTGAAGAGAGCCTGAACAAGAAATTTGCCGTTGGTACCGCGGCTGGCCTGCTGGTCAGCTCCCTCGCCTTTCTCGTCTTGTTCGTCGGCCTCTATCGCGAACAGCTCGAACGAGAGCGCTCCGTCGCCGCCGCACAGGTAACCCGCCTGCTTCAGACCTCACTGGAGAACGCCATGCTTAAGCGCGATCTGGAAGGTCTCAAGGGCATCGTAGGCCGCCTCGGGAACGAAGCGGGGATCTACGGCGTCATGATCAGCAATCCGCAGGGTGAGATCCGATTCGCCAGCGATCCCGAGCGATTGGGGGAGTACATACCGCCTGATCTGGACATTCGTGCCCAGCCCGTCACCCAGTTCCTTGATGATGCCGACGGCCAGAACCTGCTGCGCAGCGTCAATCCCGTTGGCAACAAACCACCTTGCCAGGAATGTCATGGGCCGATCGAGCAGAATCCGGTTAACGGCATCCTTTACGTCGACTTCGACTCGGGTCCGATCCTGGCACAGGCAAGGAAAACCACTTTTGCACTCATGGGCTCCGGGTCGATCATCGTCCTCATTAACCTTGCCGGCGGATGGTGGTTCATCCGCCGCTACGTGATTCGACCGGTTGAGCACCTCTCGAACGTGAGCCTGCGGCTGTCAAACGGCGATCTCGGCGCGCGCACGGCCCTCACGGGCAAGGACGAGCTGGCGGTCCTGGGGGGACGCTTCAATCACATGGCGGCAACCCTGGAGGAGAAAATGGAGGAGCTCCGGGACAAGGAGTATTTCCTGCAAGAGTTGGTGGATGCCGTCCCCGACGGGATAAGGGTCATCGACCCGGATTACCGGGTCGTACTGGCAAACGCCACCTACCGGGATCAACTCGGCCTCGAGGGAGACGTCACCGGCCCTGACCTCTGTTATTCCGTCGCGCACGCCCGTGAGAGCCCCTGCCCCGAAACCCTGATCACCTGCCCCTTGAAGGAGATCGCGAGGAGCGGGAAGCCGTTGCGGGTCGTCCATCGGCATCACCGAACCGATGGGGGCAAACTGGACGTCGAGCTGTACGCGGCCCCCATGCGAGTGATCAGCAAAGGCGAACCGAGGCTGTTGGTGGTGGAATCCATCCGCGACCTGCAGCAGGAGGTGAAATTCTCTCACGAGCAAAAGCTTTCCGAGCTCGGCCGTCTCGCAGCGGGCGTGGCCCATGAGATCCACAATCCGCTCGCGGCGGTCAGACTGGCCCTGCACGCGGCCGAACAGGCCAACGCCGAGGCACCGCCTGACCACGCACAGGTATCGGAGTATTTGGGCCTGGTGGACCAGGAGGTGGAAAAGTGCAGGGAGGTCACCGAACGACTGCTCAAGCTCAGCGTACCCCCACCTGAGCAACAGGAGCTCGTCGTCGTCGAGCGTGTCATCGACGACACCCTGAAGCTCCTTCAGTGGGAAGCCCAGACTCGGTCGGTGGACATCAGGCTCGTTACCGAAGGAACGCCTCTGCGCGTCCTCGCCAGCGACAGTGAGCTGCGGATGGTCACCCTGAACCTGGTCCAGAACGCTTTGCACGCCATGCCGCGGGGAGGGTCCTTGACGGTGCGTTGCGGACGCGAGGGCGGCGGGGTGGCGATCTCTTTCGAAGATACCGGGGTAGGTATCAACGCCAACGACCGGCTGCGCATGTTCGAGCCCTTCTTCAGCCGGCGCGCCGACGGTATCCGCGGCACGGGACTGGGTCTGTCCATCACCAAGAGTATCGTAGAGAAGCACGACGGAAGCATCTTGGTAGATAGCGAGCCGGGACACGGCAGCCGTATCACTGTGACATTCCCCGATGCCGACTCAGAAGAGGCGGAGGGCTGATCCGTGCAACAACAGATCCTCATCATCGAGGACGACCCGGTACTCAACCGGCTGATGGTTAGACAGCTGCAGGGCGTTGGGTACGATGTAACAGGCGTGATGGGATGGGAGCAGGCGGACGACTTTCTCTCGACCCGCGAGCCCCACTTGATCATCACCGACGTCAGACTGCCGGATGGCGATAGCCTGGAACGCCTCCCCGAGCTGGTCAAGGTCCAGCCGGTGATCGTGCTGACCGCCTTCGGCTCCGTGAGAAACGCCGTCTCTGCCATGAAGGCCGGCGCCTTCGAATACCTGCTCAAGCCCGCCAGCCCGGAAGAGCTGTCACTCGTCGTACAACGAGCGCTGGAGGATGCCGCTCTACGCCATGACCATCGCTTCTGCCGCCGGCGACTGCAGGAGAAAGAGGGTACCGGCAACTTCATGATCGGCGTGAGCGCCCCGCTCCTTAGAGTCAAGGAGACCATCGCCGCCGTGGCTCCGTCCGACATCACGGTCCTGATTCAGGGCGAGAGCGGGTCAGGCAAGGAGCTCGTCGCCCGGGCCATTCACGACAGCAGCGATCGTGTGAAGCGCAATTTCGTCGCGGTGGACTGCTGCACGCTGCAGGAGAAGCTCTTCGAATCCGAGCTCTTCGGCCACGAGAGGGGCGCGTTCACCGGGGCAGACAAACAAAAGCGGGGCTTGATCGAGGGCGCTGAAGGGGGAACCCTGTTTCTGGACGAGATCGGCGAGATCGATGCAACCATTCAATCCAAGCTCCTACGAGTCCTGGAGACCGGGGTCTTTCGCCGTCTGGGCGGAACGAAGGACCTGCAGGCCAACATCCGTGTCGTCGCCGCCACCAACCGGAATCTGGAGGCGATGAGCGGGGTCGGGGAGTTCCGATCCGACCTCTTCTACCGCTTGAGCGCCTTCGTCATCGAAACGCCGCCATTGCGGGAGCGGCGGGACGACATCCCTTACCTCGCGACCCACTTCATCCAGAACCACAACTTTTCCCGTCGCATCAACAAGCGGATATCCAGTGAAACCATTCGCCGCCTGACCGCCTACGACTGGCCGGGCAATGTGCGCGAGCTGAAGAACGTGGTCGAGCGGGCCATCATCCTCTCCCGGGACACCAACAGTATCCGGCCCGAGCACCTCGCCTTCGGCACGAGCGGCAGCAAGAGTAACATCAAGGTCAACGTCAGCTTCGATCACGACCCGACCTTGGAAGAGCTTCAGGCGGAATACCTTCGGCTGCAATTGAGCAAGCACTCCGGCCACCGCGCAAAGGTCGCCGAGGTACTCGACGTGAGCGAGCGCAACATCTACCGCCTAATCCGCCGCTACGGACTTTCTGAGGCACCCTAATCCGATGGTCGCAGAAACATCTGTCCGAACGCTTTGTTCGGGACAACGCGAAGAGCGAAAATACCCACGCCTGATCCACCATAGTCCAGGGAGCTAGAAAGAGAATCCGCGTGCGCCCGACTATCACCACCAACAAGAGGAGAGATGCAATGACCGCGACCGCAGCGCCAAAAATCGCAACGCAGATAGCCGCCGCAGCAATCGCCGTGCTGCTGCATGGGCCGGTACTCGGCGAGGAGAGTCAAACAGCGGCGGAAACGTCGGCCGCCGACGTCCCGCCGGCCACGCAGCCCGCCGAAGCTGCCGCCCACCGGGCGCAGACCGCCCTCGCGGCGTTGGAGGAGCGTAGAGCCGCCCGCCTTGCCGAACTCAATAAACGCTATGAGGAGCTGCGCGCACAAGCGACGAGCCACGGCCTCGACATGCCCGCGGCGCCCCCCTGGGCGGCAGCCCCCAAGTGGTTGAGCTACGATGAGATGCAGGAGGTGATGAAGATCCACGGCGTCGAGATGCCTCCGCCGCCCTACCCGGCGCGGGAGATCAAGCAGCCGCCATCATCACCGCCCATGCCCGCCGGAAGCCCAGAGGAGCAGAAGCGCATCTTCGATATCGTCGAGCAGATGACGCCAGAGCAACAGGACGCCTGTTTCGCCTTCTCCCGCTGGCAGGCCGCTGCCATGATGCAGCCTCCGACGCCACCCGCCTTTGCCCGGCCTCCAGTATACGGCTACCCGCCGGCCCATGGTCCGCACCCCGGACAACCGTTTCGAGGCATGATGTCGCCTCGCCAATAATATCCATGAGCGGGACGTTGATTCATTCGGCGTTTCCGCGGCGCAGGGATGCGCCGCCGTTTTCAGCCACGCCAAGCGGCTGAAAATGAGGGCATCGGATCGGGAAACCGCGTTTTTCGGATACCAACCAAAAACGGTTTGCGTTTCTAGAGAAACCCGCGCAGGCACCGCGCGACTGTCCGCGAGGTGCCTGGAAGCCGTTTAAAACACCACTGCAGTGTTCCGGAACCGTTGCGCGTTTCCAAGAAGCCTTATAGCTCACTCGAGCCCCCGGCCGCCCCAGTCTCACAATCTCGAACCCCGATACCGGCCTCCCTCGTTAGCAACAGTCGAGCGGGTTGTACGCTCCCGGAAGCTGTCAACGGATCCCGTCAAGAAGAAACGGCCGGTGTCGGCGTTAACGCCGACGATGGGTCGTTTTTTCACTTTCAAGGTTTAAAACGAGAACCCGTTTGCAAAACGCGACTGAGGGAGCTGACTGAACTCAAAAATGCACATTTTCCAAGCGCCCAAAGGGCACCAGCGAAATACAGTAAAAGGTAGAGAGCTAACGCTCTTTGACACAAGAAACGGCACAGATTGCCAATTCGAAAAAAGAACGTCGATATCTGACGAGTTTCTGCGCTCAACGGGCAAATTCAACCTACGTCACGTACGGCAAGTCAGCGGCACAGCCGCAACAAAGGAGAATCCAATGAAAACGCTAAGCACCAATGCCCCTGTTTCCAACGAGCTACGGTTCCCCCGCAGCCCTTACGTGCGCGTCCAATACGATCGAGAGCATCAGCTCGTATGGGCGAGTATGGGCCATCCCGAGCGGCCCTGTATGACACCGGAGCTCATTCGTGAGCTTACACGCGTACAAAAAACGATCGAAGACAGGGCGCGTAGTGAGCTCGAACGGGAACGACCCGATCGTCTGCTCTTTCAGGTGCTGGCTTCGGATCTTCCCGGGGTCTTCAATCTCGGGGGAGACCTGGCCCACTTCCTCGACGTCATCCGCAGAAGGGACCGGGCAACGCTTTACGAGTATGCAAAGGCCTGCATCGACACCCTGTATCCCTCCTCCATCGCCTACGGCCTACCCTTCACCACCATTTCTTTGGTCCAGGGCCAAGCCCTTGGGGGTGGATTCGAGGCCGCCCTCTGCGGCAACGTGCTGATTGCGGAGCGCCAAGCCACGTTCGGCTTCCCCGAGTCCCTCTTCGGGATGTTTCCCGGCATGGGCGCATACAGTTTTCTCGCCAGGAGGCTGTCTCCAGGACAAGCCAAGCGAATCATCACCAGTGGAAAGGTGTATGCTGCGGAGGAGCTTTACGAGCTGGGCCTCATCGATGTTTTGGCCCCGGATGGGGAGGGGCGGCGTGCCGTGCTGGACTACGTCAAACAACAGAATTACCGTATCGCCGGCCATCACGGGTTCCAGCAAGCCATCGACCGGGTGCACCCCATCTCCTACGAGGAGCTCCTCGACATAACCAATATCTGGGTCGACACCGCCATGCAGCTGACCGACACCAACCTGCGGCGGATGGAGTACCTTCTCCGCGCCCAGGAACGGCGCTGGGGAGGCCAACCATTACCCCAAGTGGCGCAGCAGCTGGCCGGGTAGCCCGTCGGACTGGCGCAATCCGCTGCTGCCCGCCAAAGGAGTCGTAGCACTTGGCGGGCAGCCCGATATCCGCGAAGATCGGCAGTCGGCACCAATACAGGGGGTGGTCTGACCAACGACGCCCCCTATTCGGTGATTCGTCCGCGGAGCCTCGACTTCCAATCGTTGAGCGGCGCGCGGGAGTACTAGTGCAGCGACGGTGAGGTGGCGCTGGATCCGAGTAGCTCGCTGTCCAACGCGGATTTCGCGTCAGTGACGTCGCTTGTTATCTCACCCAGCCAGGCTTGGCCACGGTGGTCCAACTCATCGACTGGCAAGCGTTCCACGTCCGCCGCCCTCTGCGACAAACGCAGCAACCCGAGCTGCGCGGCGGTGCCCTTGAGTGCGTGAGCATGCTCTTTAAATCGCACAAAGTCCTTGTCCGCGAGGGCCGTGGTCATGGCGAGCAGTGTCCGTGAGGAATCGATCTCGAAGCCGTCCCGCAGCCTTCTCAAGAAGGCCTGATCGCCTCCAAGCTCGGCGATCTGCCGCACAATCGCTTTGTCGATCGTGTCCTTCGACGCTCCCGACCTGGCACTATGGCTCGCTTTGACGGCTAGAGAAGCGGCAATGTCTCCGGTGGCCTCTGCAAGCGTCTCCAAAAGTCGGAGCGACGAAAACGGCTTAGTGAGAAAGAACTTGATGCCCGCCTCTTCACAATCTCGCTTCGCCTCCACCGTCGCGTTTGCCGTCAATACGACGAACGGCACGGCCTGTTCGTCGGCATTCGCAAACCGGTACACCTTGAACGCTTCCAATCCACCCATGACGGGCATGTGCATGTCGACGACCACCACATCGAAGGGTTCCGCCTCGAGGGCTTCAAGGACCTCTTGGCCGTTGCCGACTATTCTGCACTGATGTCCGGCGTTCTCCAGCAACCGCTGGACAACCATCTGATTGATCGGGCTATCCTCTCCCACCAGCACGTTGAGCTTGCGCCGATCGGCGCGCCCCTTGCCGAAATGGTCTGCAAGATTGATAACGCCATCGTCCCGGTAGGATGTCACTTGTGACGCGTGCAAGGCGTTGAAGAACTGCCTCTTGTCCAGCGGCCAAGTCAGCATGTGGACTCCGTCCTGCGGTTCTCCGGGCGATAATGCCAGTTCATCCTCGGACTGAACGAGCAGGATGCTCAAACCGTCTATGGACGCCTCCTGCAGAGAGGAGCGCAACCGATCCCAGACGCCATCCGTACCGCCGACGCCATCCACGACCAAAACACCGAAGGGTGACGCACGCTCGCTGGCTTCCACCAGCTGTTGGACTGCTGCTTCCGGCGTCGCCACCTCCCGATACGAAACCTCCCAGCCCTTCATGTAGCGGGCCGCCTCGCTCCGCGCCCTTGGTGTTCCGCTCAAGCGCAGCACTCGGCAGGCATTGAGGGCACCCTTGCCTGACTCGTCCGTCGGCTCCGATTGCTTCTCGAACTCGATGTCGAACCAAAAGGTTGTTCCCACCGATGGCGTGCTCCGGAATCCGATCCGCCCGCCCATCAACTCCACCAACTGCTTGGAGATCGATGTGCCAAGCCCAGTCCCGCCAAAACGCCGCGTCGTGGTCTCGTCGGCTTGAGCGAACTTATCGAAGATGCGCGCCTGCGCCTTCTCAGGAATCCCGATGCCGGTGTCGACGATCTCGAAACGAAGGAGCGCACGGTCACCCGAGTCCCTGATGGGGTGAACGCGAACGTCCACGGAGCCATGCTCCGTGAACTTGACTGCATTGCCCAACAGATTGATGAGTATCTGGCGCAGGTGCAGAGGGTCTCCCAACAGCAAGTATGGCGTAGCCGGACTGATATGGGTCGTAAGCGTCAGCCTCTTCGACTCCGCTTCGAGGGCTAGCATCTTGGTTGTCGTATGGATGAGCGAATGCAGATCGAAATCCGCGGTTTCTATCTCGACCTTGCCGGCCTCAATCTTGGAAATATCGAGTATGTCCTCGATCAGGCGCAGCAATGTCTGTCCCGAGACGGAGATCGTGTCGACATATTCCCCTGCCTCCTTGCCGAGACCGCTTGCCTTGAGCAAGTCGCTGACACCGATGATGCCGTTCAGAGGCGTGCGAATCTCGTGGCTCATTCGGGCAAGAAATTCACTCTTGGCCCTGCTTGCCGCTTCCGCTTTGCTCTTCTCCTTCTGAATCCTCTGAAAAAGAACGTAAGCAAAGATAGATATTCCAATGATCGTGAGCAATATACCGAAGCCCAGGTTTTGTTGTCGCTGCTAGTAAGAATGAATTCCTAACGGAGCACCAAAACCTGGGC
>JAYEJW010000336.1:0-10553 GCA_034716535.1 Pseudomonadota bacterium | reverse complement strand
CTCGGACCAAAGGATCCCCTCGAGAAGGTCTCCCCGGAAATCGCCTTCTGGTCCGTCGACACCCTGATCGTGGGCCACCTGCCCTACCTCGGGCGGCTGGCCTCGTTACTGCTCGCCTCGGACCCCGACCGGCCACTGCTCGCCTTCCAGCCCGGGAGCATGGCCTGCCTGGAAAAGGACGCGGAGGGTCGGTGGGTGTTGGCCTGGGTGCTTCGACCGGAGCTGCTCGCGCCGGCTTGAGTCTGAAGGACCCTTCTGCATCAAGTACCGTTCAGCGTCAGGTAACGCTGTCGTCTCCCTGCCGATGGAGACGGGTAATGGACGCGACGGTGCGTACGACCTCCTCCGGCTCGAGTGGAGGTCGGCAGTGGGTCGCATTCCATGCGAGCAGCAGCTCCGTTGCGACCTCCGGATCGACGCCGTGCCACAGCAGGTGTCCGGCCAGGGAGGCGATGCTGTTGTTGCGCTCTCCCTCGTCGACGCCTTCCCGCAGCAGGCGCCGCCAGTGAGAGATCGGGTGCCCGCGACGGCCCTGCTCCTCAAACGCCTCATTCAGCCAGTCCGGCAGCGGCGCCAGGGGGCAGACATCGGGGGAGCGTTCCCATCGATAGGACTCGCCGCCGGCGTGGACCGAGGGCGGCGCGATCACGTAGCCGCCGTCGCCGCGCAGGTCGATACCCGGGGCGAGACCGACCCGGTTGTGCAGCATCTCGCCGGGATGGGCGAAGTAGAGATGGCGACCGCCCCCGCCGGTCCGGGCCTCGGCGGTCTCGGCGATGGACCCATGCTTGCGCTCCAACGCCTGGAGACTGGCATCCGCGCCGTGGCGCGGATCCAGATCCAGCACCACCGCACCGGAGACGATACCCGTGACGACGGCGATATTGGCGTCGGGCCAGCTTTGGTACCACACGGCGACCTCCGTCGCCTCCGGGTGGCGGTGCTGGTAGACCTGCCAGCGGACCAGCGGGCGCTTACCGCGGGACTCGATCGGGATCACCGACCAACCCAGACGGCCATAGTCGAGCGCGGCCTTCATGAGGACGCCGCTCGAAGATTCGCTGTTACGCCGCTTGCGCCACAATTGCTTTCGAGAAACCTTGGTTGCTTAGCTTCGACCCCCTTGACGCAGCCTCCTCGGTGGTGGGGCGCTCTTAAGGGCTGGCTTTCGCATGGAATGGTCATCGCCGACCTGCCCAAATTGCCCGCGGGGGTCTCCCTGCAAAGTCTATAAGAAACCTTCTCGCCAGGTATGCACTCCGCAGATCCCCGTACCGGCATCCGTCGCGCGCAGACACAGCGCATCAACCGGGCCGTCGATGAGGCGCTCCAAAGCTCGGATGCGGAGGCTCTGTTGGCCCTGTTAACACTCGCCGCTGACGAGGCGACGATCCCCTTGTGCGATCGCGTCTTTCGCCGTGCGACGCGATTGGCTCGGCGGGATCGAACGGAAACGGCGGCCGTTATCGCAGCACGCAACCGCCGTGTGCTGGAGATCTACGCACACCGTGCGCCAAAGGGCTGGTTCAGCGCCTGGTGCGACGGTTCCAGCACCACCGACGCCGGTGGGAGGTGCGCCGGTATCGGCCTTGTGCTGATGGACGCGCAGCACGAGGTGATTGCCGCCCTCGGCGAGCCAGCCGGAGCGCTATCGCCCCTGGACGCCGAGCTGGCGGCCCTTGCGGCGACGGTGAAGATGGCGGTCGCCCGGGGTGCAGGCTACCTGCGTGTGCACACCGATTGCCTGGCGCTCGTTCACCTCTGGCAGGGTCGGCACGATGACGATTCACTCGCCGGTTTGCGTGAGACGGCCAGACCCCTGCGGCGGCTTCAGCTGCGGCTCGTTCCCCGGCGGTTCAACCAGGTGGCCAACGCCCTCGCCCGTAATGGTGTCCGTGCGCCTCAAACGGGAACCGGCTATGCGGGGCACCCGTCCGAGATACCTCCCGAGGTCGGAAACGATCGATCGTGACAGCCCGCCATAGCACTGGCACAGTTACTCTATGTGCGATCGCGACACACCACTGCTCCCCGTGGGCAAGCTGCCGCCGGAGATGCTTGAACGACTCCTTGCGGCGGCGCCGGTGGACGATCCGCGGGTGCTAGTGGGGCCGGGTGTGGGTCTCGACTGCGCGGTGATCGACCTGGGCCAGCAGCTCCTGGTGTGCAAGTCCGACCCGATCACGTTCGCCACCGACCAGCTCGGTGACTACCTTGTGAAGGTCAACGCCAACGACCTTGCCACCACCGGTGCCACACCCAGCTGGCTTCTGGTCACCCTGCTCCTGCCCGAGAACACCGCCGATGAGGCCATGGCCGAGCGGCTCATGGGGCAGATCGGCGACGCTTGCAGGGGGCTGGACATCTCCCTCATCGGAGGCCACACGGAGATCACCTACGGGCTGGACCGCCCGGTGGCGGTGGGATCCCTGCTCGGCCTGGTGGACCGGGACCGCTTGGTTACCCCGCGGGGCGCCCAGCCGGGAGACCGCTTGCTGCTGACGAAATCCGTCCCCATCGAGGCCACCGCCATCCTGGCCCGGGAGCGGTCGGAACGGCTGGTGGATCTCCTGACCGACGCCGACATCGCCAAGGCCCAGGGGTACCTGAACGACCCGGGGATCGGGGTGACCAGGGAGGCCCGACTCGCCCTGGATGCCGGCCGCGTCACCGCCATGCACGACCCCACCGAGGGCGGGCTCGCCGCCGCCCTGTGGGAGCTCGCCCAGGCTTCGGGAAGAGGTTTGCGGTTCGATCCGGCCGCGGTGTCGGTCACGCTGCTCTCGGCGCAGGTGTGCGCCGCCTTCGCCATCGACCCCCTCACCGCCATCGCCTCTGGAGCTTTGCTTCTAACCGCGTCGGCGCCGGGCGCGGGTCGCATCCGCACCGCGCTTGAGCAAGAAGGCATCCCCTGCACAGAGATCGGCGAGGTCACCGAAGGTCCCCCGCGGGTCCTGCAACGGACCCGATCGGGCTGGGAACCGTACCCGCTGCCGGAACGTGATGGCCTGGCGGCGGTATTCGAATCCAAGTGACGTGGGAGGTAACCGATGGCGATGTCTGACCAGGAAACAACGACCTTCGTCCGTGACCTCATGACGGACTTCGCCGAGCGCACCGGCCTGGTTGGCGAACGAGCACCAAACCGATACCTGTGGACCGACGCCTTCGCCGTCTGCAACTTCCTGGAGCTCGACGGGCTGACCAGCGATAAGACCTATTGCGAGCTTGCACGGCGCCTCGTCGATCAGGTGCACCATGTACTCGGGCGGTACCGAGACGACGACCCGAGGCAGGGATGGATCAGCGGTCTCGGTGACGCGGAGGGCGAACACCACCCCACCAAAGGGGGTTTGAGGATCGGCAAGGCCCTCAATGAGCGCGGACCGGACGAACCATTCGACGAGCGCCTCGAATGGGACCGGGATGGGCAGTACTTCCACTACCTGACCAAATGGATGCACGCCCTGGCGCGCGTCGGCGGAGTCACCGGTGACCCAGGCTACGTCCGCTGGGCGATTGAGCTCGCCGATACAGCCGTCGAGCGCTTCAGCTACGGCCCCAGTTCCGGCGGCTCGCGCCGCATGGTCTGGAAGATGAGCATCGACCTCTCGCGGCCGCTCGTCGACTCCCAGGGCCAGCACGACCCCTTGGACGGCCTGGTTACCTGCCTCGAGCTGCGTCACATGGCCAACGTCATGGGTGAGCCCGCTACTGCCGACCTCGATCGACACATCGCCGGGCTGGCGGCGACGTGTGCCGACCAACCCCTGGCAACTGCCGACCCCCTCGGAATCGGCGGTCTGCTGACCGCCGCGCATACGCTGGCGCAGCTCACCCAAGCGGGTCATGCGGGCTATGGTGATCTCCTTGTGTCCGTGCTGAACGAGGCCCGGCCTGGTCTCGCCTACCAGATGAAAGACAGAGATGTCCTGTCCATGCCGGCGGAGTCCCGTCTGGCATTCCGTGAGCTTGGGCTGTCTATCGGGCTGCGCGCGGTCAAGCGTACGCAAGAGCTTATGGAAAGAAATCCCGGGGCTTTCGACTCACTGCCCGCTCTCGGTCCGCGCATCGAACGGTTGCGACCCTATCTCCCCTTGATCGATGCGATCCAGCGCTACTGGCTGGAACCCGAGAATCGGGGTATCCGGACCTGGAAGGAACACGAAGACATCAACGCCGTCATGCTGGCCACGAGCCTGGCGCCTGATGGCTTCCTCGCTATGTGACAGGCTGCGAGGTTACGGCGGCATGCCTCGGGGCGATCGTCGTTGGGCTACTGCACGCGCTGCTTTGGCCGTGATCCTTCTCCTCGCGTCGCCTGCCCTATTTACCGGCAATCAAGAAGGTACCAAAGCGCTTCCAGCCCAAGGATCATCCGCGGCGCAGTCTGCGTTGACGGTTGAGGAGCTCGGCGCGTTTCTCGAGCCCACCCTGACGATGCAGCTTGCGCTCTTCGGAATCCCGGGAGCCGCCGTCGCCGTCGTTCAGGGGGACAGGACTCTGTACCTCGGAGGTCTCGGCAAGGCGGATCTAGCCAGCGACGAGCCGACGTCGGCGCGGGAGACGTTGTTCCGGACCGGCTCAGTCTCCAAGCTCGTCACCTGGACCGCGGTGATGCAGCACGTCGAGCAGGGCAAACTCGATCTGCACGCCGACGTCAATCGTTACCTGGATGCCTTTCAGATTCCGGCAACCCCGAGCCCGTCACCCTGGCGCACCTGCTCACCCACACGGCGGGCTTCGAGGACCGGGGCTTCGGTTTTTACGCGAGATCGGAAGCCGACTTTGTGCCGCTAGGCGACTTTGTCGCTGCGAGGATGCCGGCCAGGATCTTCGCGCCGGGCGAGGTCTCGGCCTACTCGAACTATGGTGCGGCGCTGGCCGGCTATCTGGTCGAGCGGATCTCGGGATTGTCCTTTGAGGATTACGTCGAGGCCCGAGTCCTGGCTCCGCTGGGCATGTCGGCCAGCAGCTTCCGCCAACCGCTGCCGCCGGCGCTCGCGCCTCGTCTGGCAACTGGCTACCGGTCCTCCCTGAAGCCCGGTGCGTTCGAGTGGGACCTGGCCGTCCCCGCTGGCGCTTTCTCGAGTACCGCGGCGGACATAGCGCGCTTCATGATTGCCCATCTCAACGGCGGACGCCTTGGTACGACGCGCATTCTAGAACCGGAGACGGTGGAGGCGATGCAGCAGCGCCGGTTCACCAACCATCCAGCGGTGAGCGGGTTGACCTACGGGTTTCAGGAGCTTTCCATCGCCGGTCAGCGCGTTCTGGCCCAGCCCGGCGACATGCTTCACTTCACCGCCGCCCTGTTCCTGGTCCCCGAGCGGGATCTGGGGCTCTTCGTCACCTACAACCGGGGCCGCGCCGCCGGCGCCCCGATGGAGCTGTTGCGGGCCTTTCTGGCCCGGTTCTCCCCTGCCGCACCCTCCTTCGCCTCCTACCCGACGCCAGTCTCCGACGGAGACATCGGCCGCTTTGCGGGCAGTTACCGCAGCACAAGACGCAATGAGACGACCCTGGAGAAGCTCCAGGAGTTCTTCTCGCCGGTGCGCGTCCGGGCGGTCGGGCTTGGCACACTTGGGGTATCGGGACTCGCCGTCGTGCCTGAATCACGGTGGATCCAGATTGAGCCGGGCGTCTTTCCCGATCAATCGAGCCCGGAGATCATCGCCTTCCGCGAGGACGGATCCGGGCGCGTGACCCATCTGTTCGAGGGCAACTTTCCGACGGCCGGTTACACACGTCTGCCCTGGTACGGTGCACCGGAGATCCACTACGCCCTGCTGGGGGTCTGCGTGCCGATCTTCCTCCTGACGCCGATCGCCTGCGCGATCCGGGCATTGCGCCACCCCGCCCCCGGCGTCCGGCTTGCTGGACTGGCTCGATGGGCCGCGGGAGCGATGTGCCTGGCGAACCTGCTCTTCCTCGCGGGCATGCTGGCGTTGATCGCACGCGGGCGCGAGCTACTGTTCGGAATCACGACCTTTGCCCGGGCCGTGCTGGTCCTGCCCGCTGTGTCGGCGGTGCTAACGGTCTCAACCCTCGTCCTCGCCCTGATCGCACTTCGACAGGGTTACTGGGGGCGCGCAGGCCGGCTTCATTACCCGCTCGTCGCTCTGGCCGGAGCGGCGTTTCTCGGGTCGCTGCACTACTGGAATCTCTTGGGACTTCGATTCTGACTGGAACTTAGGCGATTGCCGAAGAATCATGTACCAGGTGGCGCCGGATTTTCGCCCGCCTTCGCGGAGTGCCGATAGGAGCATAGCCGGGCTATGTGACTGTCGGCACGACAAAGAAGGCGGGCGAAAAGACAAGCCAGGTGGTACATGATTTGACAGAAATCGCCTTAGTCTTCGGACTCGCCTCACCGGTCCTCCCGGGAGGCTCAGCGAACCTTGTTTGCCTTGCATTCTCGTTAGGGCCGCAGTTGGCCAACGTACCGCGAGGGTAATCATGATAATCGCTTTTCTGCACGACGGCGCAGGTTACCCGGCGAGACCTCGAAGGTCCGCTTGAATGCCCTGCAAAAAGCGGCTTCCGACTGATAGCCGAGCCCCTCGGCGATTGTCGCCACCGGGTCGGTGGAGTCCAGCAAACGCGTTCTCGCGACCTGCATCCGCCAATCGGTCAGGTAACGGCCCGGTGATACACCGACCAGTTGCGTGAACCTTGCTGAGAAGGCGGACCTTGACATCGCCACAGCGTCGGCCAGGGACGCTACGCCCCAGTCGTTGGCCGGATCCTTGTGAATCAACGCAAGCGCCCGCCCGATCTGGCGGTCACGAAGCGCAGCCAACCAGCCCTGGTCGGCATCGGGTGAGCTTTCCAGCCAGGAACGTATGGCCTGGATCACCACGACGTCTGCCAGGCGCGTGATAACGGTTTCTCCCCCGGGTTTCAGCGAGGCTGCCTCATTGGCGATGAATCGCAGCGTGCTCTGCAGCCAACCTCCGGCATCGTCGTGCCAGCCGTCGATGTAAATGGTCTGGGGCAGCAGGCGCAACAGGTGCTGCGCCGCGACATCGTCAAAGCGGACGACACCGTACATGGTCCTGGTCAGTTCGCCCCCGCCGCCGTAACGCATGCACTCGTAGCGGTCGCTGACCTTCTCGATGGGCAGGTCGAAAAGCGGCTCCGGTTTCACGGCGGGATCACTGCTGAGGATATGAGGTACCCCGTGCGGGATCAGTACGAGGTTACCCTGATCGAGCAGCCGGGGTTCTGCGTCCGTGACCTGGAGCCAACAGCGCCCGGACGTGACCACCAGAAACGTCATGACGCCTTCGAGCTCCGGGATCTCGATCGCGAACGGGGCCGTGAACTCACCCCGGCAATAGAGCGTACCGGTCAGACGCAGCATATGCAGTGTCTCGCCCAGCGGGTCGGCGGGCTCCGGAAGGACAGCGGTCGGTTTTGCCATCGAATCCCTCATGGAGGTCAGATACACCTTAGATCCACAAGAATAGACGTTCTGCACATCATTGGCGACAAACTAGCATGGTTGATCCGGTATCGAGCGCCTAGGCTTAGCTCACGTTCCGCCATACGTGAGGCACATGCCATGCAACTCCCCAATCTGTCCACGCCTGTTGTAGATGCCAAGGGCTTGCTCAACCCCGAGGGACACGAGACGGCTATGCGTCGGTTCATCGACGACGTGGTCAATGACGGCGACTTCTCGATCCTGGACGATCTCGTTCATCCGGACTACGTCTATCGCGCTCCAGGCCAGGAGCTGCGCGGACCGGAAGAGCTCAAGGGGCTGTTCGCGGCCTACCGCACGGCGTTTCCCGACCTGCACATCGGCATCGACGATCTGGTAACAGCGGGTGACAGGGTCGTCATCGCCTTCACCCTCACGGGGACGCATGCGGGCGCTCTCATGGGAATCGACGCGACGGGTAAGAAGGTGACGGCAAACGGGATGGTGCTCAGTCGTTTCGAGGACGGGAAGATCATCGAGGAATGGGAGATCCTGGACCAGCTCTCCCTGTTCGCACAGCTCGGCGTCGTCTCGCCGCCCGCGTGAGCGGCGATGCAGATTCGCGCCCAGTACACGCTCGTTCGGGCGGCCTGGTTCGCCCAGAACTTCAGTGAAGGCTACTTGCGGGAACCCGCCCTGGCGGGCGTGGTCGCGCTGCCGGCCGGTAACGTTCGTGAGCCCATCGTCGATGTGGACGACATCGCGGACGTTGCCGTCGCCGCATTGACCGAAGCAGGACACAACGGGCAGCTTTACGAGCTGACGGGTCCACGGCTGATGACCTTTGATGAGATCGCCCGGGCGTTGTCCATCGCAATGGGTGCGAAGGTCCGGTACCAGCCGATCACCCTGGAGGCGTTTCATGCCGAGATGAAGGCGATCGGTGGCGAGCTTATCGCAGACGTCCTCTCCGGGATCTGCCGTGAAACCCTCGACGGGCGGAATGCGTGGCTGGGCGATGGCGTCCAGAGGGCCTTGCGCCGGCAGCCACGAGATTTTCTGGACTTCTGTCAGGCGGCCGCGGCATCAGGGGCCTGGGAACGGGTGGCCTGAGGGCGTGTCCCAGTTGGCTCTGTAGCTGTCGGCGAGTTCGCCGACAGCCTCCATCCTAAAGACGTTGCCACGATAGTGGTAACTATTCAGCTACCCCAGCCGTGGCATCGGCGGGTTAGTCTGGAATGTCAGGACGAGGGAGTCGAAGATGTTGGCAGATTGTTTGCGCAGGGTCGAGAGATAGGATCGGATGATCGCGAACGCTTCCACGCCGGCTTCGGAGCGGAAGCAGCCGGAGACCTTTTGTTTTAACTTCGGCATGCGGATGTCGCGTTCAGCGAGATTGTTGTCGAAGGGAACGCGCAGATCGGTGAGAAAGCGCAGGACCTCGTTGTGATGCTCGCGCAGCCGCACGAGGAGGTTGTAGGCAGGGGACTGCTTGACCCGCCCGCGGGTGCCGGGGCGGCGGGGGCGGCGAGGATTGCGCGCTTCGGCTGCAGTGAGGATGGTGTCGTAGCGGGTCTGCAGGCGCTCGACCTCGGCGGCGGGCAGTGTCGCGAGGCCCTGCGTGCGGGCTTCGCAGGCAAGGACATTGGCCTCGCACAACAGCGTGATCATATCGCCCGCCCAGGTCTGGCTCGGGATGGTCTCGGCGATGGCGATCAACTCGCGCAGATGATGGGCGTTGCAGAAGGCATGCAGGCATGTGTAGCGCTGGTAGGCCGACCAGTGGTCATGCACGAGCACGCCGAGGAACTGCGCCAACAGGCCGAATGCCTCCAGGGCCTCGACGCCGCGTTTGGCATGCGGGAAGTAGGCCGTCAGCCATGCGGTGCTGAGCACGTGCAGCCAGTGCAGCCCGCCGCCCACGCGCATGCCGGTCTCATCGGCATGAGCCACAGGTGCCTCGACGAGCGCACCGCGAATGGCCGCCACCGGCGCCTCCAGGCGCATGGCCGCTACCGTCACGGCGCGATGGATGCTGCCCGGGGAGATGGCAATGTCGGCCAACTCATTGAGCACCTCGGCGGTGCGCTGATAAGGCAGCAACTGGTATTGGGTCATGTACACCGCAAACGCCGACACACCCGCTCCGTACTGCACCGGTGCCTTCATTTCCTCGGGAAAGGCGCTGCGCTGCACGCGTCCGCAGGCACAGGTGCCGCCAACGATGCGGTACTCGGTAATCTCCCGGCGGATGACCAGCTCGACGACCTGGCGACGTTCTGGCAGAACCTCGGCGGCGATCTCAGCGCGGCAACGTCCGCAATCGCACGTGCCCGTCAGCGGAACGATGACGCGCTGGTCGGGCTCATCGACCAAGGCACGGGTGACGCCGCGTCGGCCCTTCTGCCCTCCCGGCTTGCGCCCGCTCGGCTTGCGCTGCGAGCGCGGCGGCGGCTTCTTGAACGGCGGATCCGAGGAGGGCGGCTTGCTGGAGTTATGGCTGTCCTTGGCCAAGCGCGCTTCCAACTCTTGGATACGCTCGCGCAATTGCTCGATGATGGAGGCCTGCTCGCCCACCAGCAGACGGAGCTGTTCAAGCTCGGTGTTGGATGTACCTACACAGTCGGTTGGGGCGCGTTCCTTAGGCATGGCATAAAGTTACGCCCATAGCCTACTGTTTGGCAAGGGTTCCTGAATAGTTACCGATAGTGCAGGATAGAAATCTGTAGAAGGGCATCCTATGAGCTTATTCGAGTTCGCCGCCGCTTTATCGGCCTTACTCTGCTCCCTGGTTGCGGGGTTCGCGTTCGCCTTCGCCACTGTCGCGATGCCGGGGATCCAAAGTCTGGGCGATCGCGACTTTCTCCGCGCATTCAAGGTGATGGATCTGGTGATCCAGCGCAATCAGCCTGTATTCATGTTGGTCTGGGTTGGCTCTGTGGTGGCGTTGGCGATTGCGGCGTTGTTGAGCTTCTGGCAGTTGGATGGTGTCGACCGCCTGCTGACGATTCTCGCAGCAGCTGTTTACGCGCTTGGCGTCCAATTGCCTACGGCTACGGTGAATGTGCCTTTGAACAACCAACTACAGGCGCTGGATATCGATGCGGTGAGCGATTCATCGATT
>JAYEJW010000335.1:0-2099 GCA_034716535.1 Pseudomonadota bacterium | reverse complement strand
GCCCGCCATCCCCTGGTCAAATTCTTCCTGTCCATGGTCACCACCTTTTCCCTGGATCCGGCCAACCCCCTGTCCACACGTGCGCTGATCAAATCCATCAAGGACGACGACAAGGTCGTGCTGTTCCCGGAAGGACGCATTACCGTCACCGGCTCCCTGATGAAGATCTACGAGGGCGCCGGCCTGATTGCCGACAAGTCCGGGGCGACCATCCTGCCGGTGCGCATCGAGGGTGCCCAGCATTCGGTTTTTTCTCATATGAAGGGCAAGGTGCGAATCCGCTGGTTCCCGAAAATCCGCGTGACCTTCCTGCCTCCGCGCAGCTTCGAGGTACCGGAGGAGCTGAAGGGCCGCGCCCGCCGCCAGGTTGCAGGGCAACAGCTCTACGACCTGATGAGCGGCATGGTGTTCGAGAGCAGCCATTATCACAAGACCCTGTTCTATTCCCTGCTGGATGCCAGAGATACCACGGGAAAACACCGGGTGGTCCTGGAAGACGTGGAACGCAAACCGATGACCTTCCAGCGGTTAATCACCGGCTGTTTTGTCCTTGGCCGCGAGATCGCCAGAGAGACCCGGCCCGGCGAATATGTGGGTGTGTTGCTGCCGAACACCATCGCCACGGTCGTCACCTTCTTTGGGCTACAGGCCCGGGGCCGGGTTCCGGCCATGCTCAATTTCTCCACCGGCGCGAACAACGTTGCCAGCGGCTGCCGCACGGCCCGGCTCAGGACCGTCTACAGTTCGCGCCGCTTTATCGAAATGGGCAAACTGGAACCGCTGGTCGAGGCCATTGAAGCGACCGGCACCCGGCTGATCTACCTGGAAGACCTGCGTGATCAGATCTCCCTGGCCGGTAAACTGCTGGGGCTACTTGCCAGCCGCATGCCGCGCCTGGCTTACCGCTTCGCCGACCGCAAACGTGACCCGGAAGCACCCTGCGTCATCCTGTTTACCTCCGGGACCGAGGGAACCCCCAAGGGGGTGGTGCTGAGCCATGTCAATATCCAGGCCAACCGTTACCAGGTGAGTTCCTGTATCGACTTCGGCCCCACGGACATCGTCTTCAACGCCCTGCCCCTGTTTCATTCCTTCGGCCTGACCTGCGGCACGCTGTTGCCCCTGATGTCCGGCATCCGGACCTTTCTCTACCCGTCGCCCCTGCACTACCGCATCGTCCCGGAACTGGTCTATGACAGCAACGCCACCATCATGTTCGGCACCGACACCTTCCTCGCCGGCTATGCCCGCTTCGCCCATCCTTACGACTTCTACAGCGTCCGTTACGTGTTTGCCGGCGCCGAGAAGCTCAGGGACGAGACACGCCGGGTGTGGGGGCAACAGTTCGGGGTGCGCATCTTCGAGGGATACGGCGCAACCGAGACCGCCCCGGTTCTGGCCATGAACACCCCGATGCAGAACCACCCGGATTCGGTTGGCCGCCTGATGCCCGGAATTGAACACCGGCTGGAACCCATGCCGGGGATCGAGGACGGGGGCCGCTTATGGGTCGCTGGACCCAACATCATGTCCGGCTACCTGCTGGCGGACAAGCCCGGCGAATTACAGCCACCTGCAGACGGCTGGTACGATACCGGCGATATCGTGGAGCTGGATGACAAGGGCTTTGTCATCATCAAGGGGCGCGCCAAGCGCTTTGCCAAGGTCGGCGGTGAAATGATCTCCCTGGCGGCCGTGGAGGGCGTGGTGGCACGGCTGTGGCCTGATTTCGGCCAGGTGGTGGTGAACATCCCCGATGAGAGGAAGGGTGAGCAACTGGTGCTGCTGACAGAAAACCCGGACGCCAGCCGTGACGAACTGGCGGCCTTTGCCAGGGCAGAAGGCCTGTCGTCTCTCGCCATTCCCAAAACCCTTGTCAAGGTGGACAAGATCCCCCTGCTGGGGACCGGCAAGACCGATTTTGTCACGGCGGCCAGGCTGGCGGAAGAGCAGGCGGGATGACTAGGCCGGAAGCATGGCATGACCCCTGATACCTTCCACTTCATGGCCCTGCCGCCGTTGTCTCTCTACATCCATATCCCGTGGTGTGTGCACAAGTGCCCCTATTGCGATTTCAACTCGCATGCGGCGGGTGGCGA
>JAYEJW010000334.1:0-2107 GCA_034716535.1 Pseudomonadota bacterium | reverse complement strand
CACCGAGGTTTTCTCGGCCGGGAACGGCCCCTTCTCGATATGGCCTTCCGGGGTCTGGCGCCAGCGGCCTTGCTTTAGGGCCTCGTCGCGCAGCACCTCCAGCCCGCGCGCACCGGGCATCCAGGGCCAGGTGGGATCGGTCTTGGCGCGCATGAGCAGATCGCGCCAGGGGACACGGCGGTCCTTGGCCGGCCACAGGAAGGCCTCCGCCATGGCCCAGTAGTTCGTCAGGTCGTCGAGCATGTCGAGGGCGAGCTTGTTGTCACAGCGCCCGCTGGCCAGCAGCTTCTCGATCTGCGCTTCTGCGGAGTGCTCCCCTTCGCCGAAGCTGAGGCCGTTGTCGATGGTGGCCATCACCAACTCGCTATCCCCGCCGGGGAAGAACAGCCGGTTGTAGGCACCGGAGACGGCCTTGGTGAAGCGTTCAGAAAGCTCTTCGAGCTTGTCGCGAGCCTCTTCATACAGATTGTCGCCAGGTTTGAGCTTGCCGTGGATCTTCTCCACGGCGTATAGCTCGCGCAGCCGCGCCTCCACCTCGTTTGCGAGATGGCTGTCGTGGCCCGACAGGATCAGGACATTGTTCTTCTCCTGCTGGAACTCGAAGAAGTTACGGATCGCCTCCGGCGGGGTGCGGCCGTCCGGTTGCACCACCAGCAGGATGCGCGAGCCGGTGAGGCGCACGTCATCCAGGCGCGGCATGATCTGGACCTCCTGATACGCCGCCTTGGACTTGCTTTGGGCCTTGAACAACCCGGAGAGGCGGTTGATCAGCGCCTGCTCCAGTTTCGGTAGAGGAATCTGTTTGGCGTCACGCTCGATGCGCCGGCCGAGATTCTCGGTCTCCTTGAAATAGAAGGCCTCGCCCTCGCGATGCAGATACCAGGCGCGGTCGCGCAGTCGGTCCAACCCGGCCAGGTACTCGTCGGCCTTGCGGTAGGGCGCCGCCAGGAACTCAATGATCTCGGCTTGGGTCAGCCCGGTGTGGGCACCAACGGCGCGGGACAGGGACGCGGAGAGCACAAGCTTGGCGACCTGGGTTGCGGCATCGCTGCCGAGATCGCCGTCGATCTCCTCGGCGCGGGCGTTGCCGTGATCGGCGATGTCGTTGACCACCGCCGGGAGCAGCGCCGGGTTGACGCGCTGAACTTCGTCGCGGACCTCCACGTCGTTGAGATCCAGGTGTTGGGTCCCGATAAGGAAGACGTCGTTGACCTCACGGTTCCAAACGCTGCGCAGCAGCCGGGCGGTGAACTGCATCAGGCCACGAGTCTGGCGGAAACCCTCGTTCTCCTTGAACAGCGCGACCAGGTTCTTGAACGAGGGGTGGAAGGGATAGGTCTCGCGGACCTCCTCGGCGACCTCTTCCATGGCCCGTGCGGTGATATAGCCGCCGTCTTCCGCGGCCTTGACCTGCTCGGCGAAGGCCTCCGCGACGGAGTCCACCAGCGCATCGTCGGGCAGCTCGGTAAAGAGGCGCTTCTTGAGGATCTGGTAGATCTCGTTGCCGGCGAGCTGCACCGGGGTGATGGTCTGGGCCTGGCGCCTTGATTCCTGCTGCAGGTTTGACATGATCCGCGCCAGGTCCTTGGTCTGGGCCTCGTAGCTGCCCGACAGGTTGGCGATGACCACACAGCAACGCGGCAGCTTGATGGCCGCTGTCAACAGGTTGCTGATGGTATGGGTGACCAGATCGGCCAGGGAGCCCTTCCCCACGGAGCGGGTGTCGGCGTTGAGTAGGTAGGGCGGAAGCTCGTCGAGCAGGATCAGGGTCGGCTCGTCGCCGATGATCTCGATCCACTTCTGCTCGTCGACGCCGCGGGGGCCGTCGATCCAGTGCGGGCGTATCAGGTCGGCCTGGCCCAACTGTTCGGCGATCTCACCCCAGATGTAATGATCGGGATCGTTGCGGCCGTTGAAGGCGGCGATGCGGGCATGGCCGAAACTCAGCCGCTCTGCGAGGTCGGCGGTCAGCACGCTCGGGCGCAGCTCCGGGTGTTTCGCCAGCAGACCGAGGGCCACCATGAGGTGTGTCTTACCGCCGCCCATGGCCTGGGCCAGCTCGAAGGCGGCCTGGTCCGACTGTCCCGAGAGCCGCAACAGGGCCTCG
>JAYEJW010000333.1:0-2107 GCA_034716535.1 Pseudomonadota bacterium | reverse complement strand
TGTACATCGCCGAGACCTTACGTGAGCGCCGCAGGGGTAATCCCGCTCCGGTTCTGCCAGCTACCGCCGGATAAAAGTGCACTATGTCTTTGGGGGCAGATCGACACCGGGGTCTGAACGCTTACGCGTAAGAAGGCGGAGGAAAAGCTAAGGGCCAGCGAGCGCTTCAATAAGAGCATTATCGAAAGCAGTCGTGATTGCATCAAGGTCCTGGATCTCGACGGGCGCCTTGAGTATATCAATGAGGGAGGGCAAGCTCTGTTGCAGATCGCCGATGCCCGTGAATATCTTTACCGCTCTTATGATGAGTTTTGGGGAGGAAGCGATAAAGAAGAAAGCAGAAAAGCCATCGCAGACGCTCTATCAGGGCGCGAGGGAAGGTTCACGGGATATGCGCCCACCGCGCGTGGTGTACCTAAATGGTGGGACGTGATAGTGACCCCGGTCGTTGGAGAGAACAAAGAAATCGAACGATTGCTGGTGATCTCCCGCGACATAACGCAACGCAAGATGGCGGAGGATGCGCTGGAAGAGAGGGAGCGTCTGCTCAGGCAGGCGCAGGCCTACGCCCACATCGGTTATTGGAGGCTGGAGGCGGACCGGCAGACGATTTCCTGGTCCGACGAGATCTATCGGATTCTGGGGCTTGATCCTGCGGTCACCCCGAGTCTCGATGTGTTGAGGAAAGTCGTCCACCCAGAGGATTCGCCGGGTTTGATCGACTCGCTTCTCGCAGCCCTTGGCGAAGGTCGAGAGCACAATGTGGAGTATCGCGTCGTTCGTCCTGGTGGGGAGGTTCGGTGGGTTGCCTGCAAGGGTGCTCCGGTCTTCGGCGAAGGAGGGAAAACGGTCCGTCTTTCAGGGGTTTTTCAAGACGTTACCACACGCAAGTTAACGGAACAGCAGACGAGGGCGTCGTTGGAAGAAAAGGAGGTTCTACTGCGGGAGATTCATCACAGAGTGAAGAATAATCTGCAGGTGGTCGCCAGTCTCTTATTTCTGCAAGCAGCGCATGCGTCCGTTCCGGAAACCGTCGACGCCCTAAAGGAAAGCGGGCGACGAATTCAGCTGATGGCGCAGATCCACAATAAACTGTACCGCTCAAAGAACCTGGCAAGCGACGAGTTTGATACGTTTCTAAAAGCCCTGGTCGAGGATATTGTCTATTCCTACCGGATGGATTCGAAGCGTATTGGACTGGACGCGACGACGGAACCGATTTCCTTACACATCGATCAGGCGATACCCTGCAGTCAAATCGTTAGCGAGTTGGTGTCGAACTCGATGAAACATGCATTCCCGCATGGGAGAGAAGGCACCATTGGGATTGGCCTCTGCAGGGAGGGAGAAAGGGTGGTTCTTTGGGTTGAAGATGACGGGGTTGGGATGCCAAAGGGGTTCGATTGGCGGCAAAGCAACTCGCTTGGCCTGCAGGTCGTAGAGGCCCTTGCGCAACAGTTGAACGGGACCTTCACTCTGACTGGAGACAATGGAACCCGGTTTCGAATATCCTTTTGATGACTATGATGATGGGCAAGAGCATTCTTATCGTTGAGGACGAAAAGGTGTCCTGTTTGTTCCTCTCGCATTGCGTCACGGACATGGGACATCAGGTGGCAGGAACGGCGACTACGGGAGAGGAGGCCATAGAGAAGGCAGGCACGCTGGGGCCGAGCCTGGTCATCATGGACGTGGGTCTCAAAGGTGAAATGAGTGGAGCGCAGGTAGCGGATATCATTTATCGGCGTCACCGGATACCTATACTCTTTATTTCGGCCTACACGCATGAGGAGATCTGCCGGACCAACACTCTACCGGAGGTCTTTGATTACTTGCCGAAGCCGATCGATGGCGGCCAGCTGGAGCAGAAGATCGCGGCCATTTTTGACAGAAAAGGGGAATAGGGGTGCTGAGGGGGAGCGGCGGCCGTTCAGGGCGAAGAGGCCCTGCGAACGCGATGGGTTTCGCGGTTGCGGACGACCCGAAGGCCGGACTATTCTTGGACGTGTCCGAACGGACTCGGCAGTTTCCAGGTTCAATCGTCAGAGCGCAGAGGACCGCGTAGGCGCTTGGTCCCAGCGCGCCGGCGCTTGGATTCCAGCCTGCG
>JAYEJW010000332.1:0-2110 GCA_034716535.1 Pseudomonadota bacterium | reverse complement strand
CCGGCCGCGACGCACTCGTCGATGACCTCCGCCATGAAGACGGAGCAGTGCTGCCCCAGCGACGCTCCACCGCAGGCGGACAGGGCCTGTTCGCCGAGTTGGACGACGTTCTCCACATCAGCGAACTTCTTGCCCTGTTCCTCGATGAACGACCCCGTGCCTGCACTGCAGGCCTCGTTCATCGCCGCGTCGATGACGCGCCCCTGTTCGAGCCGCACGTACTTAGCGTCCTGTCCGCCGATCTCGAAGATGGTGTCGACGTCGGGGTCGTAGTGCAGGGCACCCGCGGCGTGCGCCGCGATCTCGTTGAGGATGAACACGCTCTCCCCGCCGAAGCATGACGCGAGGAGCGAGCCCGCGATCTCTCGTCCGCTGCCCGTGGTGCCGACCGCCATCACCGCGCAGCCGCCCGCCGGGCCGGCTAGCAGCTCCCGCGTGAGCCCGTGGGCGGCGGCGACGGGATCCCCGTTGGTATTCACGTACCCCTGCCAGACGATTTCTCGGTTCTCGACGTCCAGCGCCACCGCCTTCGAACCCGTGGACCCGATGTCATAGCCGACGACGAGGCGCTGGTCGTCGCCGCGGACGGCCGCCACGGGGGCCGCTGGCCTGCGGTCCACCATCGCCAGGAATTCCGCCAGCGCAGGAACCTCCTCGAAGCAGTTCTGCTCGGGCTCGCCCAGCAGGCACGCGAGCACAGGCGGTCTCTGCTGCGCCTCGGAGGCTAGAACGGCGCAACCAAGCGCCTCGTAGAAGAGCTCATCGTCCTCGTTGGGCGGCGCCAGCTCCAGACCGCGTCGCTCGAGCAGTTGCCCGAAGGTGCTCCGGATACGACGGGACCGTCCCACGCCGCCGATCATCCGCACAAGGGGGGGACTGGACGTCGGCTTCACGAGCACGAAGACGTTCTCGCAGACGGCGTCGTACAAGCCGGCCAGGATCCCGGCCCGGCACTCGCCGCGGTTGGCGAGGTGGGTCATGTCCGACTTGAGGATGACCGGGCACCGACCTGAGAGCGGCGCCGGATCCTCGACATCCTCGCAAAGCTCGCTGGCCTCCTCCACCGACAGCTGAAAGCGCTCGACGAGCTGGCGGAGGAAGTTCCCGGTGCCCTGGGAGCAGCGGGAGTTTTGGCGGAACTGGTCGGTACCCTCGGGCAGGATTTCCAGCACTGAGAACCCGTGGCTGCCGATGGAGACGATTGTCACCTCGGTCTCGCCGTGCAGGTGCCGGTGGCCCACGGACTGCGCCTGCTTGATCGGGATCCGCGGCAGCGTCAGCAGGCGACCCAGTCGGCCGGTAACCGAGGCACCCGATACGTTCTCCCAGTCGAGGTCCCCGAGCTGGCAGAGCAGTTGCGGCCCGGGCTGACTATGGTGCTCGAGCCGGTGCCGAGCCGTCCAGCGGAGATCACCTCCGTCCACCGTGAGCTCGGCGACCTTGACAGTCTCCGCCCCCACGTCGATTCCCAGGTAGCGCTCTAGCATACCGATCCTAGGGCATTCCCGTTGCAGTTATCTGATTCACTGGGGACACCAATAGACCCGAGGGATCTGGTTGTTCTCTTCAGCCGGCATAAAGGCTGTGACGGCGCCCTGCCGGTAGGCCTTTCGTTCGGCCAAGGCCTGGCCGAGGACGGCGGAAGGCACCACAGAGCCGCGCATCGAGTGGGAGAGTCGATCTGCCTCGAGTTGCCACTCTGAGGGGTCTATGCTGGTGGTGACTCTTAGCCCACGTCGCTTCATCTCGTTGACTGCCTCCCTTTCCTGGGCCGGAATCTCCTCTCGCAGTCTGTTCTCAGCGCTCTTGGCAGACCTCAGGATGATGGATCGGTGTTGTTCGGGTATCTGTTCCCATACTCGTTTGGAGACCACGGTTGCCCCAATGACCGGGCCCAGTCCCTGTTCGTGCATGTAACCAGCGGTTCGGTACCACTGAAACGCCAGGGCGGCCAAGGGAGTTGTGGGAAGAGCCTCGAACATACCGGTCTGGAGGCCGCTCATGATGTCCGCGGCTGCCAGCGCCACCGGCCTGAAGCCATTGCGGCGAAAGATCTGGACCATTTCCGGGTCGCCGGCAGCGGTGAACATGCGCATCTGTTTGATATCCG
>JAYEJW010000331.1:0-2110 GCA_034716535.1 Pseudomonadota bacterium | reverse complement strand
TCGTCCTGTAATGGGGCGGATACGGGTTTGAACGTTACCCGACACGAAAGTGGGCCCACGTCCGACTGGTCTTTCATCGCGAAAGAGTCTGGAGAACCGTCACAATGAGGAAAAGCAAATGACGAGCACGGCTACGCTGTCGCTTGGTGCGTCCTCAACGCGCACGAACTGGGATGCCATCGATTGGCAACCCATCGAAGCGAACGTACGACGGCTGCAGATGCGTATCGCGAAGGCGGCACGGGAGAGGCGCTGGGGTAAGGTCAAGGCCTTGCAATGGCTTCTCACCCACTCGTTCTCGGCCAAGCTTATGGCCGTGCGGCGAGTCGTCCGGAACCGTGGCCGACACACGGCCGGGGTAGACGGTTGCCTGTGGAAAACGTCACGTCAGAAACTCGAGGCCGCCCGGTCATTGCAACGAAGGGGTTATCATGCCCTGCCGTTGCGTCGCATTTATATCCCCAAAAAGAACGGCAAACAGCGGCCGCTCGGCATTCCTTGCATGAGCGATAGGGCCATGCAAGCATTGCACTTGCTGGCACTAGAGCCGGTGTCGGAAATGCAAGCGGACCGAAATGCTTACGGCTTTCGGCCCAAGCGTTCCGCTGCCGATGCCATTGGGCAATGCTTTATCGTTTTGGCGAAAAGGCATTCTCCCCAGTGGATTCTCGAAGGGGACATTAAAGCGTGTTTTGACCGGATCAGCCATTCGTGGCTGAAAACCAATATCCCGATGGATCAGCAGGTCCTGAGGAAATGGTTGGCGGCAGGTTACATGGAAGAAGGGACCCTCTACCCGACCGCAAGAGGTACGCCACAAGGCGGGATTGCGTCGCCGACCTTGGCGAACATGACACTGGATGGCCTGGAAGCAGTCGCGGTGAATGCGGCTCCCAAGGGTCAGAAGGTCCATGTCGTCAAATACGCGGACGACTTCATTATCACCGGCGCTTCCAAAGAGCTGCTGGAGGAGAAAGTGAAGCCCGCGGTGGCCGCCTTTCTGCGGGAACGTGGCCTGGAATTCTCCCTGGAGAAAACCAGGATCACGCACATCGAGGTGGGCTTTGATTTCCTCGGTTTTAACGTACGCAAGTACGACGGCAAGCTGCTCATCAAACCCGCTAAGGGTTCGGTGAAAGCGTTCTTAGCCGAGATCCGAGGCTTCATCAAATCCCGTGCGACGGTCAAGAAGGCAGAGTTAATCCGGCAACTGAATCCTAAGATCAGAGGCTGGGCCAACTACTACCGACATGTCGTCGCTCAGAGAACCTTTGACCATGTCGACTATCAGGTGTCTCACGCGTTGTGGAAATGGATCAGACGGCGTCACCCCAACAAATCGGTTGCCTGGCGGCAGAAGCACTACTTTCGCCGACATGGTAACCGAAATTGGGTGTTCTCTGCATTGATCCGTAATGCGCAGGGTGAATCGGTGCCGCTCGATCTATTTCGGGCAGCGAGCATTCCCATCACCCGACATATCAAGATCCGCGCCGAGGCCACGCCCTATGATCCTGCATTTGCCGACTATCTCGCGAGCCGAAAGCGCTCACGACGAAGCAGTCGACTTGTGTGGGACGGGTCAGTGGCGGAGGCTCGATATGATCTTCCACGGTAACCGACAGACGGTGTCACCGGGTCCATTCGTGGGCCTTAGAAAGGCTTGAGCCGTGTGAGGGGAAACTCTCATGCACGGTTCTTAGGGGAGGGGGTGGCCTTAAGGTCACTCCCTTACCCGCCATTCTCGGGTGTCGTCTGACCCTCGCTCAGGAAGCGCGCTGCGACGCGTAATTGGAGGGCGGCAGACCCAACACTTTGCGCGCTTCGGCGAAGGGACTCTCGCCAGAGGCCGTGCGCGCACACGGCCGGTGACGGACTTCTTCCCGTGTCTGAGCCGTCTGCCGGCGTTTTTCGCCCTCCTGCGCACGTCGCGCTCGTTCACTCTGGACCTTGAGCGCCAGGTTGGGGTGGAAACCGCCAGCGTTGACCTGGGTGCAGAGGTGATGGAGGTAGCGGAGTTCATCGTACACGGGTTTCGCACCGTGTTTCTCGGCGCGAATGCGACCCTCGAGTTCGTCCAGGACCGACTGTCGCTGCTCTACCGGCACAC
>JAYEJW010000330.1:0-2115 GCA_034716535.1 Pseudomonadota bacterium | reverse complement strand
ATCGGCGGGATCCGCCGGGGCGACTCGGAATTGCCCCTGGAGGCGGCCAAAATCCGAGTCGTCGTCTGAGGTCCGAATCCTCCGGAACACGACGTCTTGGATCGTGATTGGGCTGCCCGGTAGTAGCGCCCTCTCCGCCGCCCGAATGGCTGAAGTCAGGTGGTCGCCGATTGCTTGGAGGAAAGCGTCCTCGTCGTCGCCCTCATGATGCCTGCGCTCCAGTGGCTCCAACGTGAGTTCGAGTGTATGGCTGTTACCCTCCTGGTCTTCAACCGTGAGCTCCAGTGTCTCTGTTCCGTCGAAGATCACGTCTACCGGATAAGTGGGGTGCGTCTGGGTCGTCCAGAGAGCCGCAAAGGGAATCGCGTACTCTTTGCCGTCACCGACGCGCGGGTTGGAGCGAATCGTTAGCGACTCCGTCCCGTCGAGCACGAGCGGGTTCGTCCAGTCGGCAGGCATCACCGCCTCAACGCCCCCTGGCGCGAACTCGTCCCTAAAGTAGGAGGCTACGGGTCTCGGCAATACCAGGGGTATACGCGTACCACCGATGTCGACACCAAAAACAGAGAACTGAACGTTCAACTCGCCAAAGCTGGCTTCGTCATAGTAGTCGGTAACGATGTCAAAAACGTTGGGCTCTATCTGCGCGTGTAGCTTGCTCTGATCGGGATCGCCGTAACGTTGCCCCGGCTCAATGACCGTAAATACCGCTACGTGGAGATCCGGATTGGGCAATGCCCTACCGCGCCTGTGACCATAGTAGGTGACACTTCTTCTCATAGACTCGGGTAACAGCGGCCTTGCCTGGATATCCCTGGGATCGAACCCCCGCAAATGGCGTACGTATTCGGACAGCGACCACGCCTCCAATGACTGGGGGCGCTGCCGGTACAACAACATCCGATTGGTCGAGGTCTGGCCCGTCGCGACAATGGCTCCTCGCCGTCCCACAAAGCGCTCGAACATGACATTTAGATTCCGGTCGAGAAGCGCCATCCGCTGATTCCCCCCGGAAAAGGCCACCAGATGCTGCCCAACCGGTACGATGGTCCTGGGAGTCCACTGCAGTTGTGCGACCTGACGTTCGTCGCAGGGCTCATCATCTGCGAATCCACCCGGCGGAACGCCATCGGCACCAGCCTCTGGCGGGATTTTTTCTGAGTCGCGACAATCGCAAGGGGGTCTACACTGACATACCCGAAGCAGCGTGCAAAGCACTCTACAGGCCCATGCCAGGGCATCGTAGGGCGGGATCACGCTCAGTGTAGCTGATGACGCGATATTGACTTTGGTTACCTGCCCTCCTTTTTGCGCTACCACCAGATAGCGCTTGTTAAACATCATTGCTGCACTGACGCGAGGAACTCCAAGCTCCGTCACCAGCGGGATGGAAGAGTTCGTTGACTCCGAAAGAGTGACCAGGTGTGCCACCCCAGCGCCATCGACCGCCACAAGCGTATCAGCGCCATCTGCGTCCAGGGGTGCAAGGGATAATAGACTCGAAAAAGGCAGTTCGGCGATACGTTTGACACGCGCTGATCGTGGTTCCAGTTCGAGCAGCATGTGGCCCTTGTTCGATGAGGAGTCTGTAAGGACCAGTATGCGCGAGCGCGTGCTGAAGATAGCCTTGAGGCGGCCCTCTATATTCTCTGCAATCAAGCGACTACAGGGCACTACGCCATGAGAGGAATCGAAATCAAAGGACCAAATCGACCCGTCGTCCAACGCAGCAAGAATCTCGAAAGGTTTACGAGTGCCTCGAGCCGCAATGTGGGTAATACAGGCTGAAGCTTTTTGTACCGCTACCGGTTGCGGTCCATCTATTTCCTTTTCCTTCTCTCGCTCCATGATGTCTTTGAAGCGCAGGATAATGAGCCCGTTTTCCTGGGCTATAGCAATCAATGTATCTCGACCAAAAAGCACCAGATGGCCTGGCTCGACCGATTGCAGCCAGGAATGTCCAGCATCATCTCCCTTTCCATGACCCTTACCTCCTTGCTGGTCCGGTCCAAGATGCTTTCGCCCACCACCTACTCCAATCACGCTGTAGCCTGTCGAAGCCGACATTTTCTTTTCCCTGATTCTGTAAGTCATTACCTTATTTCCTCCACCGAG
>JAYEJW010000329.1:0-10637 GCA_034716535.1 Pseudomonadota bacterium | reverse complement strand
GCGAAAGCGGACCAACTGGAAGATGTGGTGCTTGCAGTGCTCAGCGAGGTCCTGGACGCGGAGGAAGGCACCGACGTGGTCACGGGGGGCCAGGTCTACGCCGTGGTGGCCACGGGCGGTGCGGTGCGGGTGCTGCTGGACCCGGATCGCTTCCCGGACGAGGCATCCCAGCATGCCCTGGCGGAGACCCTGACCCCGTTGGTGGAGGAGCTCCCCGGCGTGGATCGGGTGGTGGTCAAGCCGCGCCCCAGATCGGCCGCCTTGCGCGCCGAGCTGCCCGGCGTGCGCCGGGTGCTCGGGGTGCACAGCGGCAAGGGTGGGGTGGGCAAGTCCACCGTTTCGGTGAACCTCGCGCTGGCCATGACGGCCAGGGGACTGCGGGTGGGACTGCTGGACGCCGACGTCTACGGCCCCTCCGCACCGACCTTGCTGGGTCTTTCCGGCAGGCTGGAGAGCAACGAGGACGGCGCCAAGGTCAGTCCACTGGAGGCCCACGGCATCAAGGTGGTTTCCCTGGGCTTTCTGCTCCCCGCCGGTCAGGCCCTGATCTGGCGCGGCTCCCTGGTGGACGAGGGCCTGGCCCAATTGTTCACCGACGTGGACTGGGGAGAGTTGGATCTGCTGCTGGTCGACCTGCCGCCCGGGACCTCGGACGTGCACCTCGCCGTAGCGCGCCAGGCGCCTCTGTCCGGGGTCGTCACGGTGACTGCGCCGGGTCAGGTTTCGGTTGATGATGTGCGCCGCGGTATGGAGATGTTCGCGGACTTGGCCGTGCCCTGCCTTGGACTGGTGGAGAACATGGCCGGGGTGGTTTGTCGCCGCTGCGGTACCGAGAGTCCCCTGTTCGGTACTGGTGGAGGCTCCGATCTGGCGGATCAGACCGGGCTGCCCCTGCTCGCGAGGCTGCCCTTCTATCCGGACCTGGCCATCGCCTCCGACACGGGTCGCCCTCCTGTTACGGATGACCCGGACTCGGCGCAGTCGGCCCAGTTCCATGCCTTGGCAGCGCAGCTGGCATGCACCCTTGAGCTTGAGCCCGCGCGGACAATGCAGGGTCCGCGGCGCGGACCGTAGGAAACGAATCGGAGTTTGGAATGAGCGACAATCGACCTTTTCCCATCCCGGTCGTGGCGGAGACCCCTTCCGCCGACCCTTGGTACGCCGAGCCCGGAGAGCCCCTGGAGGGGGTCAAGAACGTTCTCCTGGTGGCCAGCGGCAAGGGGGGTGTGGGCAAGTCCACGGTTACGGTCAACCTGGCCTGCGCCCTGCAACGGCAGGGGTTGAAGGTGGGGGTCCTGGACGCCGACCTCTACGGCCCCTCCGTTGCCCGCTTGCTGGGAACGGACGAGGAGCTGGAGCACGACGAGCAGGGGAGGACCATCCCCGCAGTCGGTCACGGCGTGCACGCGGTCTCGGTGGCCAACGTGATGCCACCGGAGGCGGCCCTGGTGTGGAAGGGGCCCCTGGTGGCCCAGACCCTGGTGCAGATGTTCCGGGAAGTGGCCTGGCCGGATCTGGACGTGCTGCTGGTGGACCTGCCGCCGGGCACCGGCGACGTGCAGCTGACGATCCTGGAGCAGATTCCGGTGACCGGTGCGCTACTGGTCACCACCCCCCAGCGCATGGCCCAGGTGGACGCGGAGCGGGGCGTGTCCCTGTTTCACGAGCTGGATATCCCGGTGTTCGGCATCCTGGAGAACATGAGCCACTACGTCTGCCACTGCTGCGGGGAGCTGCAGCCCCTGTTTCCGGACGCCGATGTGGAGGCCCTTGCCAGGCGCCGGCATGTGCCCTTCCTCGGAGCCATACCCATGGACCCCACTGGCCAATCCCTGGCGGATGAGGGGCATCCACTGGTCGTGGCGAGCCCCGAGGGTGCTGCCGCCGAAGCCTTCTTGAAAGCATCGATGCAGGTGCGTCAAGCCCTCGAGCAGGAGCGCCGGGCCAGCCTGCGCGACGCCGACCCCAGTACCCGGCAGGCTCACGAGGCTTTCTGGGAACGGCTAATTGAAAGTTGAAAAATGCCATCCCTGGCATTTTTCAACGCGGAACCGGAAAAGCGCGGTTTCCCGGTTCCTTCAATTTCAACAAGTTGAAATTGGCGGCACATCCATGTGCCCCATGCGTGCGGTCGAAAAGTCCCTTTTCGACGGCCCGCTTATGGAGGACTGAGCAATGACCGAGCTGTTTCTAGAGCTGAGCCGACCCGTTTCGGACGAGCTGACCCCCGAAGGTCTGGCGGGGTTTTCCGGACTGGTGGTCGACGGCACCTGCGTCGGCCCCGCGCAGTGCCGGCACCTGCAGGTGCCTGTGATTGCGCTGACCGGCGGAGAACGGGATGAGCCTGCCGATTGGTGTGGGGAGTCAGACCCGATGCGGGTGGTCGATGGCGGCCTGGATGCCTGCGCTCGGTTGCGCGATGCCAGTCCGGAGCTGTCCTGGACCCCGCGCCTGATCGCCTACCGCCCGGAGGTGCGCTACCAGATGTCTACCAGCCACGGGCAGGCGGGGTTCAAGTTCTATGCTCCGGATACCGCCGCCATCCGCGGCTATCGCGTGTCCGATGGAGACCTGCCATTGTATGCCTCGTTGCAAAGGGCCCGGGAGTTGGGCTTCGGTACACTTTGGCTACACGCCCAGCATGCCGCCGAGCAGGGAAGGGGGCTCGACCTGGACCTTCTGGAGCGGGCCAAACGGGTATTCCACGACGGCTTGTGGCTTTCCGGCGGGGCTACCGGCCTGCGCCATCTGAGGAACCTGACCCGGGCGGGAGGTGTCCCGGTCCTAGTGGTCGAGCCCGGTCTGTTGGCGGAAGCGGACGGGCAGGTCATGGCGGACGCCCTGGCGCCGCCGCCCCCACCTGAGGCGCCGATTCACTTCGAGCCCCGCAGAAGGGAAGACTGCGGGGCAGGCTGAACAGGTGAAGCCGGGGAGTCTTGGCGCGCTGATCCTGTTGTTCGTTGCTTCGATCACGCTGAGGGGGGAAGACGCGGGGAAAATAGCCGCGACGGAGCTGGCGGAGTGGCTCGACCGAGCGGATGCACCCTTGATATTGGACGTGCGGGGCCGAGGTGCCTACCGGGAAGGCACGATCGCGGACGCCCTGGACGCCGGCCAGGACCCGGCAGGCTTCCTGCCGGACAGCCGCGGCGGAGATGTGGTGCTCGTTCTGCCCGAGGGCGCGTCGGCCAAGTCCTGGCGGGCACGGCTTGCTGACTACGGTTATCGCGTCCAGGTCCTTGCTGGTGGCATGCCGGGCTGGCGCGCCGCGGGTCTGCCTGAAGAGAGGCCGGAAGTCAGTTACACGCGACCGGGCACTGTCCCCTTTGTGATCCCCAAAGGGCTCTGCGAGCTCAACGAGCCTTCGCATACATTCGATTGAGCCGTGAACGGAACTCTGTTGACGTTCTTCTGCTGGATGCTGGTCTTGGCTGCGGACGCAGCCGAGACAGGGCCTGCTGTGGGGGCAGAATCTCCCCAAGAGCGAGAGGGTAGACCCTGTGCCGAGTGTCACGAGCCGATCACCCAGGCGTTTGCAGGGACACGTATGGCCGAGGCCGCATCGGGGCGTGATTTTCTTGAGGAGTGGGAGCAGAAAGAGCGGCCGGATTGGTGCGCGAATTGCCATGCCCCGAGCGGGGGAAGGGGCGTTACCTGCGCTGACTGCCATGGTTCGGGACCGCACCCTTACCCCAAGGTCCAGATACCCGGCGCCTGTGCCCGCTGTCACGACGCGCCGGGAGAGAGCACCGTGCGCCGCTTTCTAGCAGGACCAGCGGCCCACCGTGGCGAGGACTGCCTGAACTGTCACCTGCTCGAGGATTCAGCCGGCGGGGATCACGCTTTCCAAGGACCCTCGGTCCCGGGATTCCTCGACGGCGTTGCCGCTGTCCGCGCCTTCCTGCGTGAGGAGGAATCCGGAGGCACAACCGCGGTCTTCCAGATCACGCACAGGGCGGGTCACGCCCTGCCGGGGGGGACCACCGGCCGTTCCGTGTGGCTGCTGGTGCAGGGAATCAAGGCCGACGGGGCGGAGGCTTGGCGGGAGACTGTGCGCTTTGGCTGGGAGCACCATCCCGACAGGGGCTGGCTGGATCGCACCCTGCCGCCAGGCCGGCCCGCAGTGCTCGAACTGCCTGGGCTGCGCCGTGGCGGGACCGTCAGGCTGCGCGCCGAGCTTTGGTATAGATTCCAGCCGGGGCCGTTTTTCGAGCCGGACCCACGGGCGGTTCGACTGGACCAGGTGCAAGTCGACCTTCGAATATGAATGTCCTGAACATGAGATGCGTTTTGTTCTCGTGCCCGCTGATGCCGGCTCCCTCTCCTGATCGGCGTAGAGCAGCGAATTCTATACATCGGTTAATCCATATAAAGAATGTGCTGACCTCGATCAAGAGTTGCCGAGAATGTCAATGACAATTCTCAATGTCATGCTTAGATTGCATTCATCGAAGTTGAACTCACTCCGAATCGACCAACCAGTGGAGGCAACGGGGAATGCTCGTTACAAGGCGCGATTTTCTGAAGGGGATGGGCTCGCTGGCGGCCTATGCCGCGGCATCGGGCGGTCTTTTTGCCTTTCCTAAGGTTGGATCGGCTCTGGGCGGGCAACGCACGCCGGAGGAGATCGTCAAATCGACCTGTGTCCAGTGCGTCAACTTCTGCGGCATCGAGGTCCACAAGGTGGGCGGTGTGATCCGCTCCATCTTTCCCGACCCGGGACGCCGCGACTACTACAATCACGGCATTTGCCCAAAGGGCACGTCGGGTCTATTCGCCGCCTACAACCCGTACCGAGTAAAGGTGCCGCTGAAGAGAACCAATCCCAAGAAGGGGCTGGATCAGGATCCGCAGTGGCTGGAGATCTCCTGGGAGGAGGCGTTCGACACCATTGCCACCAAGCTGAAGAAGATCCGGGAGGACAACCCCTCCAAGCTCATCTGGCAGCATGGCCACGGCAAGTATCTGATCGGCGACAAGTTCCCCAAGGCGTTCTGCAAGGCCTTCGGGACGCCCAATGTGGTCCACCGCACCACCACCTGCGAGTCCGCCCGGCACGTCGCCGACGAGCTCACCTGGGGCTATCACGGCTTCCTGCCCGACATCGACCACTGCAATCTGCTCGTGGTGTTCGGCTCGAACTATTTCGAGGCGGAGCAATACGCGCGCTGGATGGACCATGCCGTCACCAATGCCAGAGAGCGGGGGATGAAGATCGTCGCCGTGGAGCCGAGGTACTCCCACGTGGCCGCCAAGGCGGACCAATGGGTCCCGGTCCGGCCCGGAAAGGACATCGTGATCCTGCTCTCGATCAGCCGTCATCTGATCGAGACGGGCAACATCGATGAGGACTTCCTGATCACCTATTCCAATGCACCGCAACTGGTCGGCACCGGCGGAAAGGTGCTCCGTGACGACAAGGGCGAGCCCCTGGTTTGGGACACGGTCAGTGAAACAGCTACCGCCTACGTGGAGGGCGTGGTTCCGGCTCTGCGCGGTAGTTACACCGTGGCGGACGCCCCGGTGCGGACGGCCTTCGACGTCTTCGCCGAGAGCCTGGCGGGCATGACTCCGGAGGCCGCAGCCGAGATCGCCGGCGTCCCGGCGGACGTCATCCAGAAGTTGGGCGAGGACATCGCCGCGGCGGCCCGTCTCGGCACGACCACACGGGTTGGCGACGTGGTTCAGCGCTATCGCCCCGTGGCCATCCACACCTGGCGCGGCCTGGCGGCAAAGGAATTTGGCGTGCAGAACTGGCGCGCAGGACTGATGCTGCAGATGCTGCTGGGTAACCCCGACGCGGTTGGCGGCCTGCACCTACACAGCGTCTACAAGAAGCCTGCATACTTCGAGCCGTCGAAGTGCGAGTACCCGCCGAAGCGGGTCGATCTGGCCAAGAGCGTATTCTTCCCCAACGGGCAGCACGACGTCTGCCAGCAGGTGGCCTTGACCCTCCTCGATCCCAAGGCCTATGGGCTGCCCTATGAGCCCGAGATGCAGATCTTCTACGCCACCAACCGGCCTGTCTCGACTTCCGATACCGCGACCCAGTTCCGTTCCTTCGATAAGACCTTCAACGTGGTCATTGAGGTCAACATGAGCGAGACGGCCTGGATGGCGGACATTGTGCTGCCGGACCTCAACTACCTGGAGGCTTGGCACCTGTCGCCGACCCGCTGGACACCCACCACCAAGCACACGGCTATCCGCCAGCCGATGACGAATGTCTACGATATTCCCTACGACGCCTTCGGCGTCCTATGGGAGTTGGCGAAGCGCCTCGACATGCGCGACGCCTACGTCGACAACATCAACAAGAACTGGAAGCAGAAGAAGCATCCGTTCGAGAAGGGGAGGGACTATACGCCGCGGGAGGCGGTGGAGCTGTTGTGGGCCGAGAAGACCAAGGGAAAGCCGTTCGAGGTTGCCCTCAGGGACGGCTTCGTCGGCAAGAAGCTGGGGCCTGAAAGCACCTATCTAAAAGGCGTCGAGGCCAAGTTCAAGGGCCCCGGAAAGCCGAAGATGATGTTCTACGGCGACCACATGGTCCGCACCCTGGAGAAGGTGCACGAGACTGTTGCGGAGCACGGGATACAGAACATCGATCTCGACCAGTACGAGGTTGCCTACTCGCCTGTTCCTATCAAGGAGCATGCCTTCCCCACGCCGCACCGGGAGGCAGGGCACCTGCCCTTCTATCTGATCACTTACAAGCGGATGTACCGCAACCAGATGGCGTGCGACAACACCAACCCGATCCTCAACTTCGCGCTCGGCAAGGACACCATCGAGAACTATGTCGTCATGAACGCCGCCACGGGTGCGGAGATGGGTGTCCGGGAGGGCGATCAGGTGGTCGTGGAGACACGGATCGGCAAACTTACTGGCAAGGTCCAGCTCACCGAGGGGATCCGTCCGGACACCGTCGGCATCTCCTATCACTACGGGCAGGCGTCGCCGGGCTTCCCGGATTATGCGCGCAAAGGCATGGCGGTGAACGACGTGCTCGAGCTGCACCCCGACAAGGTCTCGGGCATGAACTCGTTCAACGATACCAAGTGCAAGGTCTACCCGGCCGCTGGGGAGGGACGGCAATCATGAAACTGGTTCGCGTCATCGACACCAAACGCTGCATGGGCTGCCGCTCCTGCGTCGCCGCCTGCGCGGTGGAAAACCACTTCACCCCGGAGGCGCCTTGGAACGTCATGATCGAGTCGGAGGGCGGCAAGTATCCCAACGTCTACCGCACCTTTGTGACCATGAACTGCATGCACTGCGAGAACCCGCCCTGCAAGACGGCTTGCGACGGGGTCAAGGCCTTCGCCATCTCGAAGAACGAGCTGGGCGTCGTGCTGATCGACTACGACAAGTGCATAGGGTGCGGGTATTGCGCCGCCGTCTGCCCGTACGGCGTCCCCCAGCTCAATCAGCAGGAGCCCGCAAGGCTCTATCCCGGCGGGCAGGCGACGCCCTACGAGGCCCTGCCGGACACCCAGCGGCACTGGACCCACCGCAAGAAGGCCAAGGTGGCCGAGAAGTGCACCTTCTGCTGGCACCGGCTGGAGAAGGCCATCGAAGACGGCAAGGTCGATCGGATCGGGAAGGACCCGGCCTATACCCCCGCCTGCGACCTGGTTTGCCCGGTAGACGCCCGCTTTTTCGGCGATCTCGACGACCCCGGTTCCGAAGTCGCGAAGCAGATCGGCACCAAACGGGCCGCCCAGCTGAAGCGTGAGTACGGCGCTGCGCCCCAGGTCTACTATGTGCTCGAAGGGGGGGAGAAGTGATGAAAGCGCTCCTACGTCCGATTTTCTCGGCGCTGGTCTGCGTGGCTTTCCTGCCGCCGGCAATGGCCGCGGAGGAGGCCGAGGGGAAATGGTTCGAGAAATCGCCCATTGGCGCCGGCATCCTGTCCGATCTGATCCGCGAGGGGGACCTCTCTCCAGGCGACGAGTACACGATCGAAGTCGGGGGGCGTTTCCACCGGGTCCACGCCAAGTTCATGGCAATCAACTGCGTCTCCTGCCATGCGGACGTCAAGTTTCCAGATGACCTCCAGTTTCTGCGGCGTGAGGAGTACCCCATCGCCGCTTACCCAGGTGCCGTCGACCGGGGGATCTGTCTCGGCTGCCACCGTGGCGAGGGTGCCTTGGCCACGCCTTTCTACGCGATGCCAGCACGGTGAGCATGATGACCGATTCCGCTTTGTCCGGCGGGCAGCGTGCCAAGGCCTATTGGTTTCTCGCGTCTCTATTTGGTCACCGGATGGACGCAGATGCTCTGCAGCGGATTGCTTCCGTCAACGCCGGGGTCCAGTCCGAAGAAGCGGGGATTGCAGCGGACATCCATACCGCCCTGGACAGCGAGGCCGATTGGGGGGAACTCGCGGAGCGTCTCGCCGCCGAGCATGCCCGGCTTTTCCTCGGCCTGCGAGAGGGACACGGCCCGCCGCCGCCCTACGAGTCTCTCTGGCGCGAAGGCCGGATCGCGGGTGACAGCACGTTAGCCGTCGCAACCGCCTACAGCGAGGCCGGCTTCGATGACAAGGGCCCCTGGGGACCCTGTGATCATCTCGCCTACGAGCTGCGCTTCATAGCCAGCCTCTGCTATGCCGAAGACGAATCCAGTCGCGCGGGGTCGACGGACGAGGCCGAGTGGGCGCGTGCGCGGCAGGCCCGGTTCGTCGACGAGCACCTGGCGGTCTGGGTGCCGGGCTACTGCGCGCAACTCGCCGAGCAGGCGCGGGAGCCCTTGTACCAGGCGTTGGCCAAGGTGACAGGGCGAGTGATCGCGGAGGATGCCCGGCAACTGCGCACCGGATACTCGGGCTATGGGGCCAATCCTATCCCTCCGATGGGGGTAGGTGACGACAGGGGGGTGGAGACATGAGGACCTGGATGGGGGTTCGGTCTTTTTTGCTCTCGGTGGCGCTCCCGATTGGCGGGGCAATGCCTGGAGCGGCCCTCGCGGAGGGCACCCTCGGAGCGCCGCCGAAGGACCCGGAGGCGCAGATGATGGTGCGCCAGTGGAACGGCGAGTGCATTGCCTGCCACACCGAACAGGCGGTCAAGTTCCCGCCGCGCCCCGGCATGGACCTGGAAAAGCTGGCCAGCGCCTTGATGGACCCGTTCCTCTACGAGAAATCCCAGCACGCGGGCATGGCCTGCAAGACCTGCCATGGCAAGGGTTCCACGGAGTATCCCCACGTCGCGGGCTCGGAGGAGAAGATCCTCGATTGCGACGAGTGCCACGCGCAGGAGGCGTTCCGGGTCAAGGCCCAATTCGACAAGAGCGTGCATGCCAGGAACCTGTCGGAACGATTCAACTGCAACATCTGCCACGACCCGCACGTAGACCGCGTGGCCTCCGAGTTGGGCGACCCGCGAAAAATCGTCGAGCAGGACAACGGAAAATGCCTCGAATGCCACGACTCGGACCTGAAGTTTGCCGAGTTCGGTGACACCTTGCCCAAAGAAAAGGCGCGGCCGGACATCGACAAGATCCACGAGTGGCTGCCCAACACCGAGCGCCATTGGCAGGCGGTGCGCTGCGTGGAGTGCCACACGCCCGTGTCCACCCACAGTAAGCTCGCACTCTCCCACGAGATCCTCGACAAGGAGCAGGCGGAACGCAACTGCGTGAGCTGCCACTCCCAGGACACGGCGCTGCGCACGCGTCTCTACCGCCATGTTGCCCAGGAGGAGACGAACGAAATGGGCTTTCTGAACAGCGCCGTGCTCGGCGATGCGTATGTCATCGGCGCAACCCGTAACGTATATCTGGACAGGTTGGCGCTGTGGCTGGTCGGGGTGACGCTTGCCGGAATCGCCATACACTTGGGTATTCGCATACTTGCCGGTCTGCTCCGGCGCGGGAGGGAGTTATGAGCGAGCGCGTCTTTATCCTGCCCCTGTGGATTCGCATCTGGCATTGGACCAACGCGCTGTTGATCATCGTCCTCACCGCCACGGGAGCGAGCCTGCATTTCGCGGACCCGGATCTGCCGCTCGTTCCGTTCGAGCTCTCCGCCCGGGTCCACAGCACCGCCGGGCTGGCGCTGGTCGCCCTCTACGTCTTCTTCGTCATCGCCAATATCGTTTCGGGCAACTGGTGGCAGTACGTTCCCAAGCCAGGGGCATTCGGTGAGAAGATGATGCGCCAGACCCGTTATTACGTCTGGGGCATCTTCCGGGGAGAGAAGCCGCCGTACGCGCCCTCGGCGCAGGCCAATTTCAACGCTATGCAGCAGATCATCTACTGGATCGTCATGTACTTGCTCATGCCGTTGCTGCTGTTGACGGGCTTGATCTTCACCTGGCCTGACTTTGCCCCGAGGCAGGTCTTGGGTATGGATGGCCTGATTCCGGTTGCCGTCCTTCACTACCTGACGGGGTTGGTCATTGTGGTCTTCGTCATCGCGCACATCTACCTGGGTAGCTGCGGGGCGAAGGTCAGCACCCATTACAAGATGATGATCACGGGCTGGCACGAGGAGTAGCGGGCACACTGCCGGGGGTTGTGACGATGGGAGCGTCGAGTCTGCTAACGGTTCTGCACCCGACGCAGGACGTGAACAGCTGCGTTCTACCGTCCGAGAGTATCCCATGTCGCAGAGCAGGCGCGCCCCAAGGCGCGCC
>JAYEJW010000328.1:0-2118 GCA_034716535.1 Pseudomonadota bacterium | reverse complement strand
CAACTGCTTCCAGTGTCAAAGTCGGTTCGTCGCGTGTGTTCATGTCGCCTCCGGTGATTGCTTGGCACCGTCGGCATCCTAGTCAGCCCGGTGTCAACCGATCACGCACGCTTGCCGGAACCACACGAACTACGACTGGATGCACATCCAGGCGGCAAAACTCTAATCCTTCAACTGGTGCTGGCCGGTCGACCGCGCGACCGTAGCATCCTCAGTTGATCACTCGGCGGACCCGATGATGCGAGACCTGATAGGCATCTAGCCGACCCCCCCGGCCAGGTTGTAGGTGCTAAGTGGCCGGGGCCTACATCGAGGTCCTCGAACGCGCCGTCGATGATGCAGCAGTGATATTGGGTGTGGTGGTTGAGCGAGGCATCGAAGCTATGGACAAACCTTCGATCGGTTCAACCTCAATGCGGTGAAAGAGTACAGCAAGCTCTCGGACATCGTGCGAGCCGGGCTCGGCCTCGGCGGGTGTATTCACCTGAGAGTATTCGAACCGTAGCCGAGCTACATTTTCCCTAATCAAAGCCCGATCCAGCGGGAGCATGTAACGACCCCAATCATAGGTCAACTCCACCTTCCCTATGGGCGACCCGTTGACTTTGACCGAGACGGTCTGCGGCAACGCCCTGTGGTAAGGTTTCGCCACGAAGCTCAGCTGGTAAGGCGTGTCCGCCGCAACCAGACGGAACGCGAGCTCGGACGACCTCCCGACACTCCAGATCGCCAACCGATCGTCGATCGTCTCCGGCGTGCTCCACCCTCTCACCAGGTAGTGCGAGGAAGATAGCTTTCCTGGCTCCACTATCGTGCGGGATCGCTCCTGCTCACATCGCGCGAGGACGATTCCCGGGGCGATCCGCCGCTCCACTTTCACCTTTGAGAGTCCGACCTCTTTCTCGAGCGTCGCGGGCTCACCGACCAGGATGCTGCCGTCGTATCCGGCGCAGGTGCAGGTCGCGTGGATGCGATCCTGATTCGATTGGGCGCAATCGAGTCCGATATCACCGTCTGCAGCATTGATGCGTTCGTCGGGTGCCGTCAATGTCTTCGCGTACATCTCACCGCGGTACTGCACCGGGTGATATCGGTTCCAGGAGAAAAGATACGGCGTCACCGCCCCCGGACCAAGCGCATAGGCCCATAGGTGCCGTTCCGGTTCGTATTGCCCAAAGGGCGACTGAGGGCCTTGTTCGCACCGCCTGATGTGTGCGGTGATGTAACGTCCCCGCAGTCGTCCTTCTAAGGAGGGCCCGGCGATCTCCTGAACCTTGCGGGCGTTTGCGCCAATATCCATGAGACTGCTGGCCACGGCAATCAATGTCAGAAATACGGCAAGCGCGCGCCATGCGCTTTCTCTGGAGTACCAGAACCACGCAGCGAACAGGGATAGGAATCCGACGCTGAAGATCCCTATCCGCTGGGTGAGATAGTTCAGTAGTCCGACCCCGTCGGGCAGCGCCACGAACGCGATCGTGACGAGCAAGACTGCGACGATGAGAAAAGTGGATGATCTCCTCACGACGGGTCGGCTCTGCCAGAATCCGATCGCCGCACCAACCAGAATTGCTCCGATGAACGGCAGGAACGCGGCCCAGTCACGCCAGCCGGCGAGGGAATAGGTTGTGGAAAACAGGCGTTGGGCGGAGGTGCCGATCGGCAACATTGTCAGGGGCTGTCTCCGCAGGGTCACCTCGGTCCCGGCAATTGGTGAAAACGTGTCCTGCACCAGATCGAAGAAAAAGAACACCGTGCAGGGGAGGAAACATAAAAAGAGGAGCAGGGTGGCTCTCCCGCTGCGGCGGCCGTACACCACCCAGGCCAGGGCTGCGAGCACTGCGCCCACCCCGAAGGCAAGGGCGTGCGCGAGGTAGGTGAGCGTCAACCACATGCACGCCTCGAGCGCGCGAAGCCAGGAGGGCTTCAGGCACAGATCGACCGTGGCGGCGACCCCGAGAAACGCAAGCGGAACGCCGAGGACATAAGGCAAGAACCCCATGTTCATGGACCAGGAAAGGCCAAGCGGCATGGCGAGAACGGCGGCCCAGATCGCGGGGAATGACAGTGCCGTCGCCAGGCGCGCTGCGCTCAAGGGAATCGCCAGGGCGGCAAGGA
>JAYEJW010000327.1:0-2124 GCA_034716535.1 Pseudomonadota bacterium | reverse complement strand
AGCCCCCACCCGCAGGACCACGTTGGCGCTGGCCACGAAGCTCATCGCCGGCACGATCACCTCATCCCCGGGGCCGACGTCCGCCGCCAGCAGAGACGCCTCCAGGGCACTGGTGCCCGAGTTGAAGGCGAGCACGCGCACGCCGCCGCCGAGATAGCCCGCCAGGGCCTCCTCGAAGGCCTGGGCCTTGGGACCTGTGGTGATCCAGCCCGAAGCAAGGACCTCCCGCACCGCGGCTTGTTCTTCCTCCCCAATCGTAGGGCGGGTGAACGGCAGGATGTTCATGGTCGGTCAGTCTCGGTCATCAGCGCCTCGGGAGCAGCCGCTCCGACGGCCCAAGACAGGCCGTCCAAACGTTCGATCGATCCACGGGCAGAGCTCTGCGGCGGCGCCTTGCCGCAGGAACGCGCACGCCGCCCCGCAAGCCTGGAGGTGAAAACCTCGGCTTTTTCTCAAGATGTCCGGTGGTCTGTCAAGCACGCGCCAAGACGAAAACACCCAGGATGATGATTCCGATCCCCGCAACCTTACCCAGGCTCATCGCCTCTCCCAACCAGGCCCAGGCCGCGATTGCGTTGACGATGTACCCCAGAGAGAGCATCGGATAGGCGACGCTCACGTCCACCCGCGAGAGGGCCAGGATCCAGACCACCACGCTCACCACATAGCAGGTCAGGCCGAACCAGAGCCAGGGCTCCGCTGCCAGCCGCAGGGCCGTGGGGCCGGCGCCGGTCAGGCTGAGCGCGATCTCTCCTGTATCTTTGACGCTGGCCTTTAGGGCCAACTGGGCGGCCGCGTTCAACAGCACGCCGGTAACCACCAGCGCAAACGTCAGTGCATTCATGGCTTGATCACCGCCTTTCTCGAATCGTCGAAAATCATCCGCACGGGCAGCCGCGGATCTGCGTAGCCCTGAAAGCAGTGCGTTCGCAAGCTGCCCTTTACCACGCAGTCGCGGGATCAGACTTACCTTCTAAGCCTGCCTGCTTGCCATCCCCTCCCACATGCTTCGCCCGCCGCACGATTCTCCCGGCACGCGTGCTATGCAAACCGAAGAAGTCCGGATTTTCTGGTAACTGTATTCGCCCCCGTCGCACGCCGCAACGACCGCCGCGTCCCGTCTATACTTGTGCGGTAGTCTCCGGGAAACGAACCATGTCCTTACAGCCCAAGACCGGTTACACCTTCGACGATTACCTGGCCGCCGAACGCGCTGCGCTTGAAACGCGCCACGAGTATGTCGCCGGCGACGTCTTCGCGATGACCGGCGCCACCGAGAACCACAATATCATCGTAGCGAACATTATCACGGCACTGACGCTGCAGATGCGCGGCCGCCCCTGCCGTGTCTACGCCAAAGATATGAAGGTGCGCGTCGACGCCTCGGATGCCGGCACCTATCCCGACGTGACAGCCATCTGCGGCGAGCGTGGATTTTACGACGGGCGCAGAGACGTACCGCTGAATCCGTCCGTGATCATCGAGGTCCTGTCCGACTCGACCGAGGCCTACGACCGGGGCGACAAGTTCGCACTCTATCGGGCGCTTCCCAGCTTGCGGGAGTATCTGCTGGTCTCGCAGCACGTCATGCGCGCCGAGCTCTATGTCCACCAGGCGGACGGGCACTGGATGCTCGGCGACCACGGAGTTGCCGACAACGCGGTACCCCTCGCATCCATCGACTGCTCGCTCTCGCTTGCAGACGTCTACGACAAAGTGGAATTTTCCGCCAGGATCAGCGACTAATTTCCGGTCGACTGGCGACACTTCCATGATCCTACCAGTATCGGCTCCTTCCATCTGAACCGCTCAAGACCGCCATCGGCGTCAGGATGGCATCTTCGCGCATCCACGGCCATCTCCGCGCGGCACAGGGTTCGTGGGATGCGGAAACACCCCAGTGCGTGCCGAACCGCCTCAAGTTGAGGAACTTCATAACTCACGGAATCTACAAGAATTTATCAGCCAACGAGCTACCGCGTCAAACTACGGTTATTTGTAACTTCTCAATAAGTAGGGGCAGGTATATCAATGGGCTAAGTGGATAAGTTAGAATTCTCAGCAAGAGTTCGCCATAGTCTGCTGTCTGCTCTCGTCCATGTCCGATCGCGATCAACTGCCGAG
>JAYEJW010000326.1:0-10743 GCA_034716535.1 Pseudomonadota bacterium | reverse complement strand
GGAAAAGTCAGGCGAGGCGCAACAGGAAGCGACCGGCGGACCGGGAACCGGCGGAGAAACAGCCAGACCCCGATCTACCCGCAGACGCCGTGGCGGCGGACGAGGCAGAAAGAAGGTTGCTGCCCGGGCCGGGAAACCTGTAGAGCATACAGCGGAACCGACTGCGGGCAACGCGCAAAGCGTTCCCGTCCGGAGCGAAGCGCCGTCCGCGCCCGAGACGCAGGTCGAGAAGCCGGACTCGAAGCGGACGCCAAAGGACATGGAGGCGTCCACAAGGGAAGCGGAGCCGCAACAGAGCCCCAAGGCGGAAATCGCTGCGCCCCCGGGCGGTCAGGGCCGGGACCCTGCTTCGCCGGGAGACACCAAGAGCAGTCCTGAATCGGAGGCACGCGGGACGAAGCCGACCAACTCCAATGCGGACTAGTCCCGTAGCGGGCGGCCGTGTTTCCGGCGTCCACGTGGTCGACCTGTTTGCAAGACGACAGATCCGATCTGCCGCCAAGCTTGACGTGGCGCGGCATTCATAAGAACCGGCGCCGGATGTCGTCCAAAAGGCCTTCTGACGCCGCCTCCACCATGTCGAACACCCGTTCGAAACCGCTCGCGCCGCCATAGTAGGGGTCGGGAACCTCCTGGATGCCCAGGTGGGGCGCAAAGTCCATGAACAGCGTCAGTTTGTGCTCCGACTCCGGGGGACACAGAACGAACAGGTTGGCCAGATTGTCCTGATCCATGGCCAAAACGTAATCATAGTATGAAAAGTCCTCCGACTCCACGCGCCGAGCCCGCAGATTGCCGAGGTCGATCCCCCGCCTCACTGCCGTCTCCCGTGACCGCTGATCTGGGGGCTCCCCGACGTGATAAGCGTGGGTTCCCGCGGAGTCTATCTCGATGATCCGGTCCAGCCCCTCGCGCTGCAAGAGCTTATGAAAGACGCCCTGAGCGGTCGGGGATCGGCAGATGTTGCCCATGCACACAAATAGCACTTTTACGCTAGATTCCATCGTCGTATCTCTATGATTTCTCTCCGTTTTGTGTGTAGGTGTGTTTATCACTGTGTACTGATGTATACTCACGTTAGGCACACAGACGCACACACAAAACGGCAAAAATGGCATTCACAGAGCGAGATGTTAAGGCCCTGAAGTGGGAAGGGAAAGACCGGCTTATATCGGTCGGCGACGGACTTTTTCTCAACCTGCGCAAATCCTCGAAGACCTGGATCATCCGCCGCCGCCACAACGGCAAGATGCAGGTCGCCACCCTGGGGAAGCACCCGACCGTTAGCGCCAAGCAAGCGCGTGCCGAGGCCCTGGCACGCGCGCTACAGGATGTCCCCTCCAACATGACCGTGGAGGAGCTATCCAAGAAATACTATGAGGAAGTCGTTGAGGCTGAGCACAAACGCCCAGAGCTGGCTCGCGGCTACATCGACAGAGCCATCGTTCCCGGCATGGGCAACCGCCGCGTGGTGGAGATCTCACCCGTAGAAGTCGCCAAAGTCATTCACGACTACCGAGCACGCGGCGCCCGAACCGCCGATCAGTTGCGTTCACAGATCCGCGCCCTATTCACGTTCGCTATTGAGACAGGCATCCGGCCAGATAACCCGGCCGCTGGGCTCACCAGGCGCGTTGCGGGATATCGGCCGAGGCCGCGTGAGCGCGTTCTCAGCGATGCCGAGCTGCGCGCACTCTGGCAGGAAAAGAACCACAACGCCCGCGTGCTGCGGTTCCTTGTCGTGACCGGGTTACGGATCAGCGAGGCGCAGAAAGGCCACCGTGAGGGCGGGCGCTGGATTGTCCCGGCATCGATAAGCAAGAACGGGAGGAAGCACTGGGCGCACTTGACTGATGCGGCCAAGGAACAGCTCCCCCTGCCCTCCTCCACCCCGACAAATATTCAAGCCTGGCTTCGCCGCTGGTGCGTCAAGCAAGAAGAGATCGATCCCGCATTTACTCCTCATGACTGCCGGCGCACGGCAGCTACCCGCATGGCTGATGCTGGCGTTGAACCGTTCATCGTCGAGCGCGTGCTGAACCACACTCTCGGGGGCGTGATGGCCGTCTACAACCGCGCCGAATACGCGAAAGAGCGTATCGCGGCCGCTGAGGCGTTGGAGCGGGAGATTCTGGAGGTGGCGTCATGAGCCTTATGAGCAAGGAGCGAAGCCTTGTGTACCGCCTCCACGGCCGCGCGCTACGTGGAGATAAGGAAGCGATCAATTACATGTTCTGCTGGCTGCTAGAGCTGGTCAGCGAGAAGGAACGCAAGCAGCGAGAGAGAGTGAACGCCGGCAAGAGCGGGAAGGCCAAGGGGCGAGAAAACGCAATAACCGCGCTCGCTGCGGAGGTGTTATTGGAGAACGAGCACGAATGGGACGACATGCTCGCCGAGATCGATATCGCCGTTAAAGAGAAAGGGATAAAAATAGACCAAAGGACCCTCGGCAAGGTCTTAGAGAACAACAGAGACTGGATCCAAGAGCTGGCAAGGTTCTTCGGGGAGTAAACCCCCATAATCCGCGAGCGAACGCGCACAGGCGCCTGCAAAAGATACCTTTTGCGGGCGCGCTCTAGGCTGTGTGTTTCTATAGGCGTCACCTACAGAACCGAGGTGACACATGTCCGAACTTACCTACTCCATCGCGGAGCTTGAGGGCGTCCTCAAGCTAAGCCACCGCAAGCTGTACGACCTCCTCACATCCGGCGAGCTGCCGAGCTACAAGATTGGGAAGCGTCGCTTTGTTCGCGCCGAAAGTTTGGAGGAATTCCTTCGCAACCGCGAGAAGGAAACCACCTTTAGGCCTGACAACTCCGAGATTCACGACGACCAGGGGGCCACCGCATGAGTATCAATAGCGCAATCAATGCCGCCTTCCTGGAATGCTGTCATCAGGTATGGGCCGAGACAATCGAACAGGACGTTAAGGACGGGCTTGTCGAGCCATGCGGGACAAGCCGAATGGTGATACGCCGCGTACACCGCAATTGCGCTCTCGATCCGAAATGAAATAAAGATACCCAATAAAACGCCGCTGAGGGAGACCGACCCCAAAGCGGCGCGAAAGGAAACGCTAAACCGGAAACCGATGATGTCCGGCAGAACAAATTCTAGCACAACTTCGGGGGCTTGCTGATGTCGCGCAAGCCGGCGCCAAGTAATTCGCGTGCGTCGATGCCGAAACGATATCTAGCACTCCCTGAGTTTCTATTCAGGCCGGACCCTGATTTTGACGGCAGGGCGGGAATTGATGTCCTGTCAAAGTCGGCACTGCGGACGCTTTGGTTGTTGTTGAGCCAATACCGAGGCAGGAACAACGGCGATTTCACCATCGCACCGGCGACTTGCGCGAATTACGGAATGAGCCGGACCACCGCTCGCAGAGGCATAGCCGAGCTGGCCTATCTCGGGCTTGTTGCCGAGACCCGAAGAGGGGGACTCAACCGCCCGTCGCTATTTGGCGTCACCTGGCTCGGGCTCGACGACGACGCGGCGCACAAGTTCGATGAAGGAATAGAGGCATCTTCAGTCCCGCTCCGATGCTGGATGCTGCAATACCGAAGCACGCGCACGCGTCACTTGTGCGAGGAGCACGAAAGAAACCTCGCCGCAGCGTTCGCCAGAACAACGAAGAAAAGCGCCAAAGCAGCATGAACGGCGCAGAGCAAAAAAAATTCCCTGTCCAGGACGTGAGACAAGCAAAAGGCGGACTTGTCCAGGACGTGAAGCAAGGGAGCGCCTTCCCTTGTCCAGGACGTGAGACAAGTCATGGTGTTTTTTCACCCTCTGCTTGTCCAGGACGTGAAGCACCTTTCTATATAGCCATATGCACCGGCTTTTTTTTCTGCCCGAAGCGAAGCGAAAACAGGGAGCGCGAAAAATCGCTCGCGCAAAAACCACAAGCACAGACGCAAAGAGCTGGAGTCCTTGATGAAACCAACAAAACTTGCCCGCGCAACTTGCTTTTTGAGCGACATATTGTCCACCGGGGCATTGCTCGCCAGTGAAATCCGCCAGCACGCGGAAATTCATGGGCACTCATGGCGGACAATCGAGCGTGCGGCACGCGAAATTGGCATCACGAAGGTGAAAACCGCCGCCGGCTGGATCTGGAGCAACGAAAAAAATGGCGCCGTGATTCAATTCAACGCCGCCAAAGCTCAAGGCCGCCAAGACCGCCAAGTTAAGACCGCCAACCCGCAAGACCGCCAGACCCCGCCTGTCCGCACGAACTGGACCACCCGGCCGCGTGCATGGGCGCGGGGAGCATTCAAAGCCGTGCGTTGCGCGCACTGCGCACACGCCTGCGAGATCCGGGACATGGGCACCCATGGGTATTGTGACCATGGAGAGAAGCAGATCCTATTTCTTTATGGCAACAGAAATTGCGCTGAATTCGTTCACGATCAGGAGGGACCGTAAATCATGGGCGCGGAAATCGTAGCAAGGGGCCGACTCGGCAAAGACCCGCTGACCCGCGAGACGCGAAATGGGAAGCAAATGACTACCGCCAGCTTGGCAGTCACGGCGGCAAGCGTAGGCAGCGAAGAGACGCTATGGTTGCGCCTGATCGGCTTCGGCAAGCAGGCCGAGAGTCTTGGACGCTACCGCCAAGGCGATGTCGTCACCGTCACCGGACGTCTGGAGCTGACCGACCTACTCGAACGGCTCGGATTCCCCGACGTTACGACTGTCAACCACCTTGTGGACGCAGCGCGGCAGTACAACATGCACGACCTCGCGGACGACCTACGCGACCGCCGGCAGGCACGCAAGACACCGCACCGAATGGACCGCGCTGGATATGAGCCGTTTCGGAATACCGGTCAGGCTGACGGACGTTGGAAAATCTGCGGCCGCAACGTCGCTGTCTACGCGAAAAAGCGGCTTTCGGCAGCTGAGAAAGTACGTGCGACGGAGAAACTGAATCGTCCGTGATGTCCGCGAAGTCCGTGATTTTACATCTTCATTGCTGTAGCCCTCGCGCGTACGCTTTTTGAAAGTGAGAAGACCCGTACAGACCCCTCAGCAATGGTAATAGATTTTCACGGACTACGCGGACTACGCGGACCAAGGAGAGGCACACCGCAAGCCGACGATTGCGGCGATTTGAGGACAAGACGATGGAGACTCTCGACGAGCCGACCGACCAGAGGCGAGAGAACTGTAAGACCTGCCGATTCTGGCGATTGACGGAAAACCGGAGCCAAGGCGCGCTGGGCTTTACCAGTTGAAGGACTACGCGCGAGGCCGCTACTTCCCTGGCGTTCGGGTGCTTCAGGTCGCCGTCGCCAACGATCCGAGGTTCATCGCATGACAACCATGACAACCTGTTCCCATATAGACGCACTAGAAGCTTTTTTACGCGCGGGCACACACCCGCGAGTGTGTGCGTGGATATGTAAACAGCTTGTCATGGTTGTCATGGTGCCCTCGCCGCGCCGGATTCGAGCACGGCAACACCCGCGCTCAAGGGCGTCATCGTGGAGCTCGGAACCGTTTCAGATACAGCGAATACAGCGCATCTTGAAGGCTCAAAAACTGCTCTGAAACCGCATAATTTCCGAGTTGCCAAAATGGTTATTTTCTGCACCCTCTCGGGTGTTGCCAAGAATTCAAGCCACTGCCCGCAAGGCCGCGCCGTTGCTGGATTTCTTTGGCAACCTTGCCATGAAAAAAGGGGGTTGCCAGCTTGGCAACAGGCACCCCCCCCTCTTTATAGAGGGGGTTGCCAGTGCCAGCCGCACCCTTTCCAGGCCACCGATTCCGTGGCGAGAAACAAGAGAACGCGAAAGGAGGACCGCATGGCCGCATTCATCACTGCTAATGGCCGACTAGGGAGCAACCCGACCACCAGGACCACCGCGAGCGGGAAGGTCGTGTGTAACGGCTCGCTTGCGGTCACGGACGCCAGCAATACGGACGAAACGTTATGGCTGAAGGTTACCGCATGGGAAAGGCAGGCCGAAGCACTGGGAAGGTACAGAAGCGGCGACAGTCTCGCAGTGGTCGGAAAGCTCGCCATGAACAGCTACACGACCAAGGCCGGCGAGGAGCGTCGGGAATTGCAAATAACCGTAGACCAGATCGTAGGCGCGCGGCCCAAGCCAAGACGCGCGGACGATGAGCGCGACCGGGCGAAGAGCCGACCCGCGCCGGCAGATGCGGGCGCGCCCTTCAACGACGAAATTTTATTTTGATGGCGGGCGGCACCCCCTACCCCCCCCCACCCCACCCATCCCATGAAAAAAATATGAACTCGATAATTGACTTCGATCAATCGACCGACCCGAGCCAGGCTCGGGCCGAGTTCGAGGCCACGCTGCAGGCATTCGCGGCGCGGACAGCCGATGAAATGCGGGTGGTCAACGAAGAGGCCGGTGCCGACGCGGCCGCTCGCCACGGTCAGCTCGTGCTCGCGCAATGGGTGGTAGCACTCCTCGACACCGGCGAGCTGGAGCGATGGGAGATCGAAGCAGCGACCCGACGCGTCCTCGACCTGATCGCCGAAAAGATGAACGTCCAGCCACCTGCCGCTCTCCACTGAACGAACGATCAGCGCTGTATGGAAAACCAGTATCGAGATGCGCAGTCACCGAAGGGGGGGGGATAGGGTGAAGATCACTAAGGCGATAGGGACGTACAGTCGCAATGGGTCTCGCTCAAGACAACGACGGAAATAATGTACCAGAATAGCAGGAGATAGATATTGACTGCTAAACGTTAAACTGAGTTTAGAGTTTTTCCCCCGGCCTCCTTTCGTCGGCGTTGGATAAAGCCGCGCATAGGCCATAGCCTTCTGCCCCTTCGAGAGATTGCAGAGCGCCTAGACTGGTTTTGTCCACAGGCTGTATTCGCATCCAGCTGGTGTTTTGTACACCAGACTTTTCATACAGCTGAGCCTGTGATTCGATGACTATGCAATTGCGAAATTCTCTGGAGAAACCAATGACCGTTCGCGAAAAGTTTGAAAAAGCGCTGGCCGAAGTGGATAGCATCCTCGCCAGCGTGAAGGAAGCCAACGAAGAGCTGACCGATCAGCAAGAGCAGCGTGTGGAATGGCTCCTAGCCCGCGCTGAGGAAATGCTGCCACAGGTTCGCGAGGAAGACCGCGACGACTTCAAGGCGGAATTGGAAGCCGCGCGCAAGTCCGCAAAACCTGATCCGAAGGTCCCCACCGGCACCTTGCACCCCATCGCACCCGCCGCCCACACTCGCGGCAAGCGTTCCTATTCGCTGGGAAACTTGATCCGCGCTGCCCTGGACCCGAGCGTGGACGCCGCTTTTGAGAAAGAAATCGCTCAAGAGCTTCGCGGCCGGATGCCCTGGGCAGAATCGGCAAAGCTGGAAGGAACGCTTGTACCGCTCGGTGCCGTGCTCGGCATGTCCCGCACCAAGGCCGGCAGCACCGAGACTGCCGGAAACCTTGTCCCCCTACTTGGCACAGACTATCAGGACGAGCTGATCCAGATCGACGGGGCTGTGACCCGCGCCACGATTACGGACAAAATCGGAGCGCGGATGCTGACCGGACTCACTGAGAAGACCGTCCAGTTTCCGCGTCAAACCGGCCAAATGACGGCCGGCCACGTCGCGCTCGATGCGAATCTCCCGACCGCCACCGACCCCACTTTCGATACCGTCACTCTCGCCCCGAAGCTGGTCGGCGCAGTGACCGAGCTGAAGCTTTCGAGCGTCTTCGCTCAACACCCACAGGCAGGTACGCCGCAGTGGATCTCGGCCGAGCTTCAGCGGGCGCTCACCGTGGAGATAAACAGAGCAATTTTGAGTGGTGATAACACCACGACGCCCGCCGAGCCTGACGGCTTGAGCGTTCAAGCGACCACCGCAACGCAGGCAACAGTTACCGTGGACGGCACCGCCAGCACCGGAACAATCGGACAACTGAACGCGCTCAAGGCGCAGATGCTGGCGTATTTGCAGGTCGATGCCGACGCTGCCGAACGGCTGCGCTTCATCAATCATCCGCTCTTCCTCTCGGCACTGGAGGCCGTGCCTGTCTTTACCGGCGCCGCGCAGTCAATCGCGCAGACGATCACCACCGGAGGCGCCTTCCGCGTGCCGATGGTGGAGGCGCAGATCCTACCCGTGACGCCTGGCGCAACAGATACGGCCGAGGCGTTCCTCGTAGCGGATCCCGAGTATTTGCTGCACGCGTTCTGGCAGGCCGCGAGCGTGGTTGTAAACCCCTTCGCTGATAGCGTGTTTGCGGCGGGCGGAACGCTGGTTCGGGTCTCCCTGCTTCACGATTTCCTCGTAGGCGATCCCAAGCGCGTGCTCAAAACGGTTACAAACTTAGCCTGATCCGCCGCCGTGGGACTGCTGACCCGCATCAAGAGCTGGCTGCCGCTACCGTTCGCGTCGCAGCTTTGGACGCCTTCCTGGCTGGCGTCGGCTGGCTTGAATCCGGCCGCATACGACCCGGCGAACAAGGACCCGACCCCTGCCGAGAGTATGACGCTCGGGAGTGTCTACCGCGCCTGTACGCTTCTTAGCGACAGCTTGGCCGCGCCCGAGCTCAGAGTCGTACGGCGGGAGGCTGGCGGCGGCTCTCAACGGGTTACGGGCACGGATGCGGCGCGCTGTATCGAGAGCTGGGATTATGGCGACAAGGAACTGTTCCTGTTGGACGCGCTTGTCTCGGGAAACGGCTTTGCACGCATCGTCCGCAACGGACGCGGAGCACCCGAGGCACTGGACGCGATACCGGCATGGAGAGTCGGCCTGGTCCGCGAGGAGAGCACGAACCGGATTTGGTACCGGATCTCCGAGGACCAGTCGCTCGGACTGCCCGAAGAGACCCTGCCGGTCGCGGATGTCCTACATTTGCGGTTTCGAGTGCACGGGCGCCACAAGATGCTGGGAATCTCGCCACTTGCAACGTGCGCGCCGTCCCTAGGGTTCGTGGCCGTTACACAGAAGGCGACGACAACGCTGTATCGAAACGTTAGCGCGCCTCTGGTCGTAGTCTCCCACGACAAGAGGCTGTCCGAGGGCGCAATGGAGCGGCTGAAAACCGCCTGGGAAGGAAAATTTCAGGGGCCGAGCCTTGGTCGTACCGCCGTAGCGATGGAAGGGATGAAGGTCTCGACGCTGGATCTCGGGAAAGCCCTAGAAATGCAGCTTGCCGAAATTGCCTCCGTATCGACCCGCGAGGTTGCAAGGGTCTTTGGTGTTCCTGAGCAACTGCTTAGCGAGTCGAGCAACCTGAATTACAGCACGAGCGTTGAGCTCACTCGCGCCTTCTATGCACACGGTCTCGCACCCTGGGCTGCTAGGTTCTCCGACACCCTCACCCACGCGCTGTTGACGCCAGAGGCGCGGGCGGCAGGTCAGCGGGTCGACGTGGACCTGGGGGCGTTGACGCGCGGGCAGGGTCAAGAGTTGGCAGATTACGTTTCGAAACTGGTCAACTCCGGCGCCGTCACGTTGAACGAAGCAAGAGATTGGCTCGGACTGCCGGACGTGAAAGACGGCGACGTGGTGCGTATCCCGGTCAATACCTATCCCATGCAGACTTGGCTTGATTTCGTGCCAGGCCAACAGCAGGCATCAGCCGGCAATGGTGACAGCAATGAGTGATGACAGACTGATGATCGAGCACCTACGCCTGGAGGACGACCAGAAAAACTTCGTCCGGCCAGGCCGTCTCGGCTGGATCGGCTTGGATGATGAGCGCGACTTCACGGCACCGACCGCAGAGCAGATCCCGGCCGGCGCGACGATCGGTTACGGGCTGCTGATCGATTCGGAGGGACAACTCGCCCCCGGCATCGTTATCAGGGACAGCTCCGGGCGGGCGTTGGCGGGCGTTCAGCTTGATCTGGTCGAACAGCTTGAGCTCGGCAGCTGGGCATTGCAGACCGGCACACTCAGCGGCCGGCGCCTGTCCCGCCACAACAGCGGAGCGGCGCAAGCGTTCGCCGAGAGCAAGCGCGCGGCCGTCTACAGCCTGTTCAGCGAGGATATCGAAGCAATCCGGGAGGAGATCCGCGCCGAGCTGACCCGCGAGCTGGCACGCAAGCAGGTTGCGACCGTCCTGGCCGATGCGGCCGCTACCTTGGACGATGACCCGGCCAAGCAGGCCGAAGCGCTACTGGAGCTCGCAGCGAGACTTCAGGATGGCTAGCAAACTTTGGCACGAGACCACCTGGCTCGATACCCGCAGGACGGCGGCGATGACGGGGCTGAGCGTGGATACCTTGAAGAGCGCGCGCACAGGTAGGCGCAACACACCGTCGCCGCCCTGGGACAAAGACTCAGACAGCGGACGAATTTGGTACGCTCTAGGCGATGTTATGGAATTTTGCGAAACCCGCGAAGGGAGGCGCCGCGAGACGTAGGCCGTCGAAGCGCCAACGCGAGCGCAACCCGGCGCCGCGAGACTGATTTCTGTTGGTAGTCCGTTCCTTACCCCGCACTTGCGGGGTTTTTTTGGCGTTCGGCCGCGTCGGCGGCGGATTTGCGGGAGAAACTAGGGTCGGTGCCGTCCCTAGTTTTTAGTGGTTGCCCGCCCGGATTGCGGTCTTGCGCTGGCGTTCGGACATGCCTGCGGAATCCGCGGCGGACTTGCGATTAGGTGGGTCGGTGCCGTCCCTTCTATCGTCATACCGGTTCTTGCCAGGCTCAATCTCCCTCAGCAGCTCGCCCGCGCGCGTGGGGGCAACCGGGGATCAAGTGCGACGGCACGACTTGATTGTCCGTTCCCCCCGCGCGCGC
>JAYEJW010000325.1:0-10743 GCA_034716535.1 Pseudomonadota bacterium | reverse complement strand
CGAAAGGCTGGCTGGGCAGAGAGGTAACCGTTCACACCCCCCCAGACGACCAGACGCGATACGACGGCCGAGTTTGCCATCCATGGCACTGGTTTCCGGCATCCCAGCCGGAATGACGGCGGGGGTGTGAACGGTTACCTAAATTTGAATCGCAAGACAAGGTCACTTCCACCCTGCCAGGGTGTTGAAACCCAGTGCGCGATGGACCTGCCAAATGGAGAGCAGGTTCTGGGTCGCGATTCCGCAGGCGGTGGCAACGGCAGCACCCAGGAGTCCGAAGCTCGGGATGAGACCCGCACCCAGCGCCAGTGCAACAGCGGCCGCGGCGAGCACGTTGTTGCGCAGCAATCGCTCGTGACCGGTCATGGACAGCAGGAATCCAACAGAGCCCGTTGCGACATTGATGAACTGGCCGATCGCCAGGATCTGTAGTGCGGTAGCGCCGCGGGAGAACTCTTCGCCGAAGAGGGACAGGATCCAGTCGGGCAACGTCAGCATTAGGGCCAGAGGCCCAAGAGCAAGAAGGATCATCAGACGCGTGGCATTTTGTGCTGTGCGGCGCAGGGCATCATGCTCTCCCATCCGGTACATTGCCGCAAACTTGGGTGCCGCGATGCTGTTGACCGCGACCAGCACGAAGCTGGTCAGCATGGCCGTGCGCTGAGCGGCATTGAACACGGCCACGTCTGCGCTGGACGACCAAGCGCCAAGCATGATCTGCGACGACCAGGTCGCCGTTTGGTTCAGGGCGACCACCGCAAGTAGGGGTAGACAGCTCGCCAGTAGTTCTCTGCGCTCCGTGCGCTTTCGATCACCAAGGGTTTCCGGAAGCTGCTTCCACCAGTAGCGCCCCAGCGAGAGGGTCCCTACCGTGGCGGCCACGAACAGCCATCCCGACGCCGTCGCATTCGAAGGTGAGGTGACCAACGCGAGTGCCAGGAGGGTCAACGGGGCGGCTGCACTGAGAACGAACATGGCCTGGGGGATACGCTTGAGTCCCTGCAGCGCACGTGCGTGCAGTGTGAACAGCGCCATCAAGGGTATGCCCCAAGCCATCACGCGTAACACGTCCGCGAAGGCGGGCTTGCCGAAGACGGCAGAGGCCAGGGGCTCGGCCAGCACCCAGAGGAGGCCGGCAATTCCGAGTGAGGTAAGAAAGGCCCACCGGATCCCCGTTCTGTACAGACCGTTTATCTCGGCCCATTCGTTGTTCGCATGGTAGGAGGCAATGAACCGCACGAAGGTGTTGTCGAGACCGATGCGCCCGATCGCCGCGGCAACCAAGACGATGGTATAGGCGAGGAAGAACAGGCCGGCTTCGGTCGCCCCCAGTTGTCGTGCGATCACCACGTTCATGGCGAAGGTCGATCCGGCGGCCAGGATCTTGACGCCAAAGGCAATGGCGCTGCCGCGTACGATCTCTTTGAGGTCCGCGTCAGAGCGGCGGAAACGTGTGAGTAGTCGGGCAATCACGAGGTTCTGTGCACTGTTCGGTGTTCAGCAGAATCTGTGGATGCGTCTTTCATCGTTCCCTCTTCCCGCAGGCCGATCTTGATACGCGCTTGCGTCCGTGTATCGTTCGCCCTTTCTTTCCAACTACGCCTCCACCGACTCCAGCGCGTCCCCATCCTCGATATCGGCCGCCAGTCGCTCCGCTTCCCCTGTTTCCCGCTTCACTCCCCTCTCCCGCCCGCGGGAGAGGGGAGTAAAGAGGCCCGCGACGGTGAGGCCAGTGCCGGGTAGCCCCTCTCCCTAACCCTCTCCCGCAGCGGGAGAGGGGAGCAAAGAGGCCCGCGATGGCGAGGCCAGTGCCGGGTAGCCCCTCTCCCGTCCGCCAGAGAGGGGAACAATCGCTTCGCAACCCCGTGCCGGTGTCGGCGGAATCAAGTGTGCACCAGGATCTGCCCATTCGGGAGAGTGGTGGTCTAAGCGGCGCTATCTTTTCTAGCAATTGGCGGTCATTTCGAGTCGATGACCGTTTCAGCGTGGCTTAGAACGAAGACGGCATCATCGAACGCTCGGCTGGCGTCGGAATGGGTGTATTGTTCCGTCGGTATGAAGTCCGTGTCTCCGTAGAACGAGAACTCACGCTCCTTGCGTAACCAACGGGAGATATCGGCGAGACGATCGACCTGGTTACGTACCGATTTGGGAAGCTTTTCCTGATGCTCGACTAACACGGGACCGACGTCGTGCCATTTTGGCGGATCTATACCCAGTTGGCGTAGTACGCCCTTTAATGCAAGCTCGACGAGTTCTTGGGCTTCGCGTACCACGTCTGACCAGGCGTCTTGCTCCATCAGGACTTCGAGCACCCGCACGCGGTTCCTTGCTTTGTTAAGGTATGCACGGGCGAGCTCGTTTTGCGTCAAAGCGTGATCTCCTCGCCGGGCTTCAGGTCTGGTTTGAGAACCCAGTAATAACCACCGCCTTTGTAGACGCGTTTTGCGCCCATTGTGTTCAGTCGCTTCGTGAGGTCTGCCAGGTAATCCTTTAATACATTGTCGCGGTCGTAAAGGATCCGTGCCTGGTCTGCCAGGTCGAGGAAAAGGAAGCTTCCCCGCTGAAGTTCCTCCGATGTCTTGAATACAGGGGACAAGGTGGTGTACAGGCCCGATTTGGTGGCTGCCTGTAAGGCGGGGGCGATTGCTCGTTCGACGGCTTCGAACTCGCCAACGCGCGCCATGCGGCCGTCCGGGAGGGGGTCCGCCACCAGCAGAAGATCGATGTCGGAGTCAGGCCGCATCGTGGCCCGGGCCACTGAGCCGAACACAGCCAGACTAGTTAGGCGCTCGCCGTAGTAGTCTTGGCAGGCTCGATTGACGTCATGGAGAAGAGATTCGAAATGGGCTTTGAGCATGTCGGCTCGGTTTCGGTGCTTCTGCGGAAAGGATTATGGACGGTGATCGGCTCGGACGCAAAAGCCTGCTGCGGACGTTCGATTGGGCAGCTCGGTCGAAGAGGGCTAGGATGGGTTTGGTTCGTTGAAGGAGGCGTATGCGGGTCTCGCCCCCCTCCCGTGACCTCCCTGCCAGGGGGGAGGGATTCGATGGTCCTAACCTCCCCCTGCTACGGAGAGCGACGCGATGGTCGTTTGCGGAATCAGAAATTTTACCGTCTTCGTATGACTGTTTGACATCCAAATTGGCGGTAAGTCCGCTATAGTCGATCTCCATCGCTTCGCCTGAATCCGGGGCAAAATGCCGCGAAGCACCATGGGAATCCCGTCAAGGGTACTCGATCCGTTCGCGGTCCGAAGAGACCTTACCGATCGGTTACGAGCACCTGGCGATCGCGATTGCCGGAAAATCCTAGCCGAGAGGCGGCAAAGAAAAAGCCCGTTTACCGCGTGGGTAAACAGGCTTTCTGTGGGATTGTGGAAAAGTGGCTTAAGGGCTAACGGGAGGCTGCGTGATACCTGTGTTTCCGGAACTCCCCTTAGTCTCCGAGTTCGTCGCAACGCCGGCAAGACCGACGAAACCGGCGGCGGCGAGCGGAACCCATCCGAGTCCAGCAGCGGCGACGGTGCCACCAGCGGGCGCCTCCAAGGCTGCGTACCGGAAGTTCTCAGCGGCGGCAGTGGGGGTCTGCGAAACGCCGCCATAAGGGTCGACCTTGTAGCTGCCGACCGCGTCGGTGGCGCAGGTGCTCTTGGTGCCGATGGTCAGCAACTCGTTGTCGGCGAGGGTATAACGGCAGCCGTCCTTGAATTCGATGACGGCATTGCCCCCTTCTAGGGCCATGAGGCGATCCCCCTCTTTGAGGTTCATTCCCTCACGTCCTTTGACGTACTGAGCGCCCTGACTCACCACGGCCACACCGTCGATTCGGGCGAGATTGGCAATTGGCTCTGCTGCACTGGCGATGCTTAACATCGTCGTCAGGCCCGCACCGACAATGACCCTGCAGAGAAAGGCTTGCTTACCCATTTTTTCCTCCCGGAGTTGAGAAGCACAAGCTGCCGACGCTTTGCCACTGGTTTCCCTTCTGGTGTACATTCAACCGATGATCGACTGGATGGTCAAACGGCGGTTGTCGGTATTGTGACGGAGTTGGGATTTCTAGGGAGCCGCGCGCAGTGTGACGAACCCGGTAAGCCGCGGGAATAGGGTGCCGAGGAAACAGTTGGCCGACTTTGCTTCCGGTGGGTGGCTCACGCGTCGGAGTCCGCTATCGCCCCGAGGATCTTTCGGATGGACATCCCGTCGAACCAGACAGCGCCTGTGATTTTGTGCTCGAAAGCGCGTTTTCCCGTGGAGTGCAGCCGGATCTCCTGTGCCGTGCAGGACTCCGGGACCTGAAACTCGAACGAGAACTCACGCCATTCGCCGGAGCCGAGAAAGCGCTCGCTCTCCCCCAGCGTTTGAGAGGTGGGTAAACGGCACTGCGCCTGCCACTTCAGGCCGCCTTTCGTCTCCAGGCTTTCGGTGCGGACTTTGCCTGTGACGCGATAGGTGCCGGGGTCCAGAAACAGAGGCTGGAAAAGGTGATGGTATCGCTTCTCTCTGCGTTTGAATGTCAGGTGAAGGGCCTTGTTGCCGTCGATGCCGTAGGTCGTTGCCGTATTTGCGGCGACATGCTCTGTGTTGCCAAGATGCCAATCGAACCCTCGGTTGCTGGGCCCCAGCTCGAATCCGCCGTTGTAGAGCAGGCCGAGGTGCGCGCGCTCGGTTTCGCTCAGTCCGTTGACCCAGACGAGATAAGCCTCCGTAGTTACACCGTCTTTCTGTAGCCGTTTGACGTAGGCTTGTCTTTCCTTCTCCGTGAAGGGAGCGTCGGTTGCGTCGCGCCGCAATGCATAAAGAAGGCGGACGGTTTCCACGTTCAGCGCGCGTCGTGCGACTTCGGCAAAGAACCGATCCCACCAGGGAGGGGGGGAGTATGCGAGCGCTTTGAAAACGCCTCGGGTGCGCGTGTCCTCCGCGATCTTCAGCAGCAGGGGGAAGAGCTGTTCCCCCACCGCCGGGTCGGCCTCAAGCGCCCGCGACCAGTGCTGCATCGCCTGTTCGAGATGACCCCGGGATACCCAGTAGGCCGCGGCTTCCTGTTGGATGCCGGGGTTGGCCGGGAGCAGGTCGGCCGCTTGCGTTACGAGCGCATCCGCGCGCGCCTGGTCTCCCTGCGACCGGACGATACCGGCAGTGACCAGCAACGGCTTCGTCTCGGCCGGGTTCTCGGCGTAGGCCCTTTGAAGAAATGCCGTTGCGGTCTCCGGATTCTCCGGGAGCGAGGCGAGGGCTTCATGGAACGTCGCGTGAGGTTCTCGGCTGTTCCAGGCCAGGGCCTTCGGAGCCGCACTCGCGTCGCCCTCGCTGAGCCGTTCGATGTAATAGCTGGACATGCCCGATGAGGCGATGCGCCAGATGAGCAGCGCAGCGACGGCGAGGAGCAGAATTCGCCATAAGACTGTCAAGACTTCGACCTCCTATCTCGGTGTTAGACGATGGATCATCTTGGAGATCTTGTACCTGCCCATCCAAGGGATGAGCTCGAAGTGTATCGTGCCAGCGGAATGGCGCCAGCCGGAAGCGCCTTCTCCGTTGCTGCTGACCATGATGGTTCCCGAGCCCACAAGCTTGGCGTCGCCCCCTGGACGCCATTTCAGGTTCTGGACTGAGAGACGGCGTTGGGGGACCCGCGAGAAGAGATCGGCGTAATCTGACCGTATGAATGCGGTGCCGCTGCCGTCGTTGACTTGGGCGTTTGCGGCAAACAGGCCGACGAAGCCATCGAGATCGCCGTTCTGATAGGACCGAGTCAGTCTGCTGATGATGTCCGAGGGCCTGGCGCGCGTGCTGGGAGCGGCAGCCTTTTGCGGCGGCGCGGGGGGGGCGGACGTCGCGGAGACGTCAGTCCTTTCGACGGGGCTCGCCTGCCTCTTCGCGATTGCTTTTCGCTCGTCGGTGCCCTTGGCGGGAGCCTCCTTGACAGGCATCTGCCGAGGGCGAGTGCTACTGTCTCGCGTCAAACGGGGATCGGCTTCGGGTGTTGACTGAAGGGCCGCTCGTTCGGTGCCCTTACCTTCCGTCGCCGAGGGGCCTCGGTGCCGCGCAAGGTCTTTCCGCGGGGGATCCGGGGCCTCGTGGTCTCGGTGCGCGGCAGGTGGCTCCGGCGTTGCCTTCTCGGCACCGGCTTGCGAATCCGTTTGGGGATGATCCGACTCGATTGTGCCGGCGCTCACTTTCGCCGGCGGGCCTTGGAGGCTCTCTACAATGGGGGATCGCCCGCTGGTTATGGTGTCCGTCGGTACCGCGGCCAGAGACGGCGCGTTTGCGGGAGTAACTTGCGCGGCCTCGGGTGTCTTATCCCTATTTGGGGACTCGTCCGGCCCAGGTTCGGAATTCGCCGTCGCGGTGCCCCCTGCGTCCGTATCCGCTGCCTGATCCGGCACGGGCGGGGGCGCCGGACGTGCGCGGCTGGCGCGCGCCACGTCGGCGGGAGGGGCTGACTGCGCGAGGTGCGCCGTCGATTCACCCGAGGAATTCGGCTTGCCGCCTTTGAGGAAAGACGGCCCCGCAGCGGATCGCTTGACGAGCTCCGGACTGGAACGCAGCGTGGGTTGGGTGGAGGGCCGGACAAGGAGAAAGAGCAGGGTGGCTGCCGCGAGCCCCGCCAGTGTCCAGGCCAGGGTCCGGCGTGCGGGCATCCGGAAACGGCGAGGCGGCCCGTCTTCTTTCAGAAACGGCGTGATGGGGTGGTTCGGCTGGAAAAAATCATAGGTCCGCGGCTCGGAACCACGTCCGTTTGAGCGGGCTTGGAGTTGACGGTCGTAGCGCCGCCTCGAGGCTGGGTTGCGCAACTCATTGTAGGCGGCATTGAGTCGGGCCGTGTAGGCGGCGTCGCGATCGCTGTCGTCCGTGGACCTGTCCGGGTGGAAAATCCGCACGAGCAAACGGTAGTGCTGTCGCACGGCCTCTTCCGATGCGTTGCGGGAAAGGCCGAGGACGCGATAGTGATCGGCTCCGGGCGCCAGCAGTACCTGTCGCAGAAAGAAAAGGGCGGCCTCTCGAATCTCGGTCGGGGCGGCCCCAAGCTTCTGCGCGGTCGCCCCGGTGTTTTGGGGCGTCAGGGCGGCGGCGAAATCGATCATCAGGCCGTCGAAGCTCTTGGGCAACGGCTGTTTGGGGTCTGCCAGGTGTCGGTAGCGGAGCGGAGAGCGGTAGTAGTCGAGCGCGAGGGGTAGGAGCTCGGCGACCATAGTCTGCGTGTATCAGGTCGAGGCTTGCTTGGGCAGAGCCGCCTCTTCGGCTCCGCCCCCATAGTTGTAGGTGTAGTGATAGTCGTAACTGTATCCGTATCCGTACCCCGAGCCGCCCCGGCCGAACTTCTCGAGGACGGCGCCCAGAATCACCGCATTGGCCGCGCGAAGGCGTTTGATGGAACCTTCCAATGGGCTGGCGCGCGTGCCGCCGGACTCCACGACGAAGAGCGTTGCGCTGGCAAGATTGGCAAGCACGAGGGCGTCCGCCAGTCCGATGACTGGCGGACCGTCGATGATGACGTAGTCGAAACGGTCCGCGGCGAGGCTCACGAGGTCGAGCATCTTGGCGCTGGATAGGAGCTCCACGGGGTTTGGCGGTAAGGGGCCGCTGGTGATTGCGAACAGGCGCGGAACCTGCGTGGGTTGCGCGATCTCGGCCGCCTTGGAGTCGCCGGCAAGGTAGTTGGTCAGCCCGCTCGAGTTGTGCAGGGAGAACGCCCGGTGAAGCGAAGGATTTCGCAGGTCGGCGTCAATGAGCAGCACCTTGCTGCCGGTCTGCGCGAAGGTGATCGCTGTGCTCGTCGCCGAGGTGGTCTTACCTTCGCCCGGACTTGGGCTTGTAAAGTGCATGACCTTCGGTGCGCCCTCGGCGGTAGAGAAGATGAGCGATGCCCGTAGGGAGCGGAAGGCCTCTGCGAGGGGGCTCTTGGGGTCCTTGGAGGCTAGCAGCGGCATATCCTCTTCGTCGATCCCGTGCTCCTTGGCGTGCGAAAGGGGTATGACGCCCAACACAGGCGCGCCGACGCGCTTCTCCACGTCCTCGCTGGTCTTGACGGTGTCGTCCAGGGTCTCGAAGAGAAACGCCAGCAGAACACCGCCGAACAGACCCAGGGCAATTGCAATGGCCAGATTCTTGGTCAAGCTGGGTTTGTATTTCAGGCGCGGGACCTCGGCGGCGTCGACGATGGAGATATTGTTGGTGCCGATGCCGGCGGCGACCCCGATCTCCTTCATGCGCTGGAGCAGTCCGTCGTAAAGCTCGCGGTTCGTATCGACCTCACGTTTCAGCGTCTGATAATCGGTGCTGCGGTCCTGGAGCGCGAGGATCTCGTCCTTGATCTCTCCGATGCGCATCTGTAGTTTCGCCTCCTGGCGAATTTTAGCCTCGAAGGTGGTCCTGACGGAGTTTCCGATCGAAGCCGATTCCTGCGCGATTTCTTGGCGGATCTCCGCGATTTGCTGTTGGAGCTGCTGCATCTTGGGGTAACCGGGCTTGTAGATCCGGAGTTTTTCCTGGTACTCGGACTCCAGCTCTGCCTTGCGCTCCTTCAGCTTCTGAATGACTGGGCTCTCGAGCACGTTGATATTACCGGCCCCGTCATCCTCGGCCATCTCCTGATACTCTGCCTCGGCTTCGATACGCTGCGCCTCCGCCATGACCAATTGAGAGCTCATCTCCTTGAGTTTCTGCATCAGGATGTCGAGCTTGTCGTCCAGGTTGACGATCTCGCGTTCCCGGGCATAGGCGATCAGGCGGCGTTCTGAGTCTTCGAGGTTGGCTCTGACCTGTTGGATGCGCTCTTCGAGAAAGGTCTTTGCGTACGAGGACGCGTCGAAACGCCGTTCCAGGGTCGTGTTCACGAAGTTGTCGGCTACCGCGTTGGCGATGGCGGCCGCCTCTTCCGGGTCGGGGCTTTCGTAGTTGATGCGCACGAGCCGCGAGTTTTTCACGGGCGATACGTTGAGGTTCTCGAGGAACAGCTCCTCGAGGTCCGGTTCCTGCGGCGCTTGTGCCGTATCGCTGCCGCTGATCTTGGCCTTGAGCTCGCGGATCAATCCCGCGAGATACGACGCTTCATCCTCTTGCGAAAAACTATTGGATGTCTGCAGTCCGAGCTGGTCGATCACCCGGCGCGCGAGGCTGCGGCTTTGCAGCAGCTCGTACTGGGTCTGATAGAAGTCTTTGGCGTTGACGGTCTCTTCGGGGGTCAGGCTTTGGTATTCGAGGACCTTGCCCTCTTCGCGCTCGATCTGAAGCAGCAGTGTGCTGCGGTAGATGGGGGTCGAAAGGAAGCTGACCAGCAACGCAACGACCATCGAAACCGCAAGGACCGTGATCAGGGTCCACTTGCGGCGCATCAGGACGTTCCAATACTCGCGCAGGTCGATGACGTCTTCGTCATCCCGCTCGGGGCGGGGCGCCATCGCGATTTCGTTGAAGCGCTGCAGTTCCTTTTGTTGCGCCGCGAGCTCGAGTTGACGGCCGCGGTCGTCTGCGCTCCTCGGATAAGCTCCGTTCGTCATTCCCCTATATCCCTTGATTAACTCATCCGAACCCAGGGTTGCCGCGCACCCACTTTAGGAACCGCTGATTTATGCCGCTAGAAGCTCGGCTTCTACGCAGCAAGGTTTCAGTAGATCGGGAGGCGTACAAATCCGCGCAGCGTATCGGTGAGGCCCTTGAAGAAGACGGCGCCGCCTGATTGCGCGACCACGACCCGGTCGTTGGCGACCAACAGTGGATCTTGTAGTGCCCCCTCCTGAATTTTCTCCAGGTTTACCACGTAGGCCTGTGCACCGCCCCTGGCCTGAGAGCGAAAGATGATGATCTCCTCCTCGTTCGCGAGGGGATCGACGCCTTCGGCCTGGGCGATCGCCTGCAGCAGTGTCGTGCGGCCTTTCATGGGGAACACGCCCGGTCTGTTGACCGCGCCCGTAACAGTTACGTCCTGACTCGCGTACTCGGAGACGAACACATTGACCTGGGGGTTCTGCAGGTAACTCCGCCCGAGGGCGGCGGCGATGACCTCTTCGGCTTCCTTCGGTGTAAGTCCGCCGACCGGTACCGCGCCGATCAGAGACATGACAATGAAGCCTTCCTCGCTTACGCGCTCCTGGCTGGAGAGCTCTTCGACCTGAAAGACCTCGATCTGGAGCAGGTCGTGCGGACCGATGCGGTAGGTGCCGCGCGGCCCGGGGTCCGGCGGCAGCCCGATGCTGGCCGGCACGAGCTCACCCTGGGCTCCAGGGGCAGCTTGCGCCTGCGTTGCAGTTTGTCCCGCAGATTGCACCGTGGTGGAATCGTGGGCCACCATGCCCGCGGTGTCGGCCGGGCCTCCACCCGTTGTCTGGCAAGCCTGGGAGCCGAATACGGCCAACGTGGCAGCGCAAAGCCGATAGAGTTTGTTCATGGTTCCGATTACCTGGAAAAACTTGGCGGCACCGAGCGTTCCTCGCCCTCTAAAAAATAAACGGTAGCATCTTTACGGCGTTGCGTTTCGAGATCGCGATCACGTATTGCGGCCCCGCGCTTGCCGTCCATGCTGAGATGGAGGAGGATTTGGCAGGGACCCATTATCGGTCAGTGGTTTTGGGATCGCGGCTGTTCCCTGCTGCGGCGGGCAACCTATCCGCAAGGTAGCTTCTCAAAAACCCGGGGCACCCCGGCCGCTGTAGGGTGGGTCAAGCGAAGCGGACCCACCAAAATCGCGGCCATCGGCGGATCCGTCGCTGCGCTCCTTGATCCGCCCTACGAGATTGCC
>JAYEJW010000324.1:0-10747 GCA_034716535.1 Pseudomonadota bacterium | reverse complement strand
CACAGAGACCCGCAGGCGCTTTCCGCTCTCCCATACCGAGCCCTCCACCAGGTAGTCGGTGCCCAGCTCGCGACCGATCTGCCTGATGCCAACCTCCCGCCCGCGGTAGCGCTCGGTGGAGTTGCGGGACACCACCAGAAAACCCGGAATGCGGGCCAGTTGAATGCTGATGTCCTCGCCCAGCACGTCGGCGGTCCAGGCGATGGCGTCGTTGCCGTGGCTGTGGGAGAAAGGCAGCACTGCCAGGGACGGGCGGTCAGGGTACAAGGCGGGTTGGCGCGGGAACAGGCACGCGGCACCGGCATCTTCGCTCCCGGCAACGGCCCCGCTCCTGAGCAATCCCCCGTCCCAGCTGTCCGCGACGGGACCAGGGTCGGCCGCCTTCGACTGCTCCCGCACCTCGGCCACGAAACGGTAACCGCGACGGTTGAAGGTCGCGATGCAGTTCTGGGACCGACCGTCGTCGCCGACTGCATATCGGGCGGCCTTGATACGGCTGCTCAGGGTGGATTCAGTGACCACCCGACCGGCCCACAGCTCGTCGAGGAGCTCCTGGCGGCTGACGATGCGGTCGCGGTGCCTGGCCAGGTAGACCAGGAGGTCGAACACCTGGGGCTCCATCGGACGGGGCTCACCGTTTCGCCGCAGCTCGAACAGCGCGGTGTCGAGCTCGTAAGCCCCGAAGGTCATTCGCATCAGACAGGTCCTCCTACCGTGACAATCGCGCTGCAGGCGCTCCCTGATCTCCCTCTCCCGCTGGGAGAGGGATGGGGAGAGGGCCTCACCACGACTCGTTCCCATCATCCGCAGCGACACGGGTGTCAAGAAGGGTTGGCGTAAGTACCAGAAAACGGTAGCAGACAATCTCCACAAAACCTCCCCGGCACCTCCAAGCATAGGGGCTGCTGGCCCGCCAGACTTGTCTCCGAGGCCGGGAACCACCGTACCGGCACCCGAGCAGGAAACCCGACATGAACGAACGCACCATCTGGAGATACTGGCTCGTCACAGACGTCTTTCTCGTCACCGGACTGCTGCTGTGGCCCCCGGCCCTATTCCTGGCCATGGCGGTAACCCTGATTCACAGCACACATTTTCTGGTGCGCTCACCGCAAATCACCGCATTTCCGATGCAGGTCCGTATCGGCTATCTCGGGCTGCTGATCCTGGGACAGGCGCCTTTCTTCGGCTGGGTGAACTGGGTCCAGCTGGCCGGCACCACAGCCCTGTTGACGACCGGCTACTGCCCCTTGGCCCGGATTCTCTCGCTGATGCCCTGGAACCGCACCCCGGCGATGAGCTGGAAGCTCTTCACGACGGCGATCTTCACGCCACCCGTCGACGGCAGCATCGTTCAGGTGGTTTCTCCGGATTAGACGCCCGGCACCGTCCTTTGCTGCCAATCTTCAACCCACTCTCCAAAGGAGAACTGTCATGCCAATGGTCAAAATCAACGTCATCGAGAACGTGTTCACCGACGAGCAAAAGCGCCAGATGATCGAAAAGGTCACCGACGCCATGGTGTCCATCGAAGGGGAAGCCATGCGCGGCGTTACCTGGGTGCTGGTCGAGGAGGTCCAGGAGGGCAACTGGGGCATCGGCGGCCAAGGGCTCACGAGCGCCGATGTGCGCAGGCTGCAGGCCGGCGCCGGCTGAAGGTCGTCAACATGGCTGTGGGCGGAACCCACCGGGGTTCCGCCCATCGGGTCTCTTTCAGGAGGCGCGAATTACCACACCCAAGCTCACGTGGCCGACCCATGACGGCTTGGAAGACGAACCCTCCGGGTCGGCTGCTGAGCCATGTCCCTATTTCGCCTCCACCCGAATATCCACCTTCGCACCCTGGGTGATGGTATTGAGTACCGGTGAGTACGCGGTCAGTCGTTTCAGTCTTTCCATGTTGTCCACATCGGCTCTGACCCTGAAGTTGACCCGGATGTTGGTAAAGCCCTTCGGCACGTCGCCGGAAAGGCCCAGGAAGCCGCGCAGGTCGATGTCGCCTTCAAGCTCGGATTCCAGTTCCTCGATATGGATACCATTGACAGTACCCTCATTCGCGCCGGCCTGCGCCTGCTCGTTTCTCATCTGATCGGTCATGGTCGTTCTCCTTGCTTGCGTGGGTTACTCGATGGGTCGCTTAGGCTGCGTGACAGCGTGGAAGCGACTTGAGATATACGATAGATGTTGACAAGCGGCCGTATAAGATGGATTTTGGGCAGAAACGGGGCATTTGTGCCACTAATTGGGATCACCATGATGACAGGCTCAGATCAAAGCCCTGTGGAGGTCTTGATTGTTGCCGTGCCGGAGACTGCAGGCTCCGCTCTCTACGGCATGGTGGATGTACTTCTGGCCGCCGGAAGTATCTGGCAGACGCTGGTGCGTACAGAATCGGTGCAGGCCCTGTTCCGGGTTCGCATCGTCGCGCCCAGCGGAGAAGCGTTCACCTGCGGCAATCGCATTCCGGTCGTGCCCGACTTCTCAGTCGCGGATGACCCTAAGGCCAGCATTCTGATATTGCCCGAGCTTTGGTTGGGGCCGGACGAGGATATTCGGGGACGCTATCCCGAGCTTGTCGAATGGATACGCCAGAAGTACAGGGAAGGCACCACGCTGTACTCCGCCTGTTCAGGCGCCGTGATGTTGGCCGAAACCGGCCTGCTCGATGGCTGCGAGGCCACTTCCCACTGGGGCTACCAGGATCTGTTCAGGAAGCTCTATCCAAAAGTCCGTTTTCGACCGGAACCGAATCTGGTCTTTGCCGATGTGCAGGGTCGCATCGTCACCGCGGGGGGTACGACATCCTGGCACGATCTCGCCATCCACATCATATCGCGCCACTCCAGTCCGGGAGAGGCACTGCGTATCGCCAAGGTGTATCTTCTGAAATGGCACGGTGAAGGTCAGCTACCCTATGCGACGCTGGTACGCAGAAGCCCGCATGCAGACTCTGTAGTGCGGTCCTGCGAGGAATGGCTTGGCGAGCATTTCCGGGCAACCGACGCAATCAAACAAGTCGTCAAGTTGGCAAACATTCCCGAACGCACGCTGAAACGGCGCTTCAAGTCGGCTACCAGCATCTCACTCATTGACTATTTACAGAATCTGCGCATAGAAGAGGCGAAGCGCCTGCTCGAATCCGGACAGATGCCTGTGGACGAGATCAGTGTGGAAGTCAGTTACAAAGACCCGTCTTTCTTTCGCAGATTGTTCAAGCGCCGCACCGGTCTCACGCCCAGTCAATATCGTCGTATGTTCCAACCGGCTTTCCGAGCTTCAGATCCGACCCACGCGGCCCGCCAGGGAAGTGCGAGGCACGAGGCGGGTAGTCTCCGATAGGTGTAGAGCCCGTGCGTGTTCAGGAGGACGTCTTTTCGGCGCTGCCGCTCCAGGGTAGCTTCCCCTCGATCTCGAGAGCCAGTGTAAAGCTGAGGAATGCTCGCATGACCACGATCAGCGCGAGCACGGCGACGTTGGAGAGCGTGTGGGACACGATCACCGTCCGGATGACGTCTCCGGCGATCAGAAATTCCAGTCCCAGCAGAATCGAACGTCCCACGACCTGTCGGTACTCGTGATAGATCTCCAACAGGGTTCTCGATCTCAGCTGAGGAATGACGCGAACCGTCGCAGCCCCAGAGCCGAGGACGATAATGAGCACGCCAAACGCCTCAAGTCCGTAGGCAACGATAGCGACGATCGATTTGAATTCGTTCATTTTTCCTCGCGGTAGTTCTCGACCTGCAACCTACGCGGGTCCGCGGTTGGAGGCCTTTTCCGTCTAGATGTCGGCGCGCGACGACAGCATACCCGACTGACGATCCTGGATAATCGCGATGGCCTACGCAGCCGAATCACCCCGGCGCATGAAGTCCGCATCCTCCGGGCTGATCACACCTTCGCCCAGCACCCTGCCGCCTCCTAAACATCAGGCGCTGCGCAGGCGCGTCATCTTGACCAACAGGATCGCCGTCATCGGCAGGACGAAGGTGACGACCGTCACCGTGATCAGCAACCAGCCGAGCTCCGAGTAGTCCGCAGGGACGCTGATCGCGCCGGTGTCACGGTCCTCGACCTCGCGGGTCACGGTGAACACTTGGTTCAGGTACTTGGTGCCAAGCTGACTCAGGGACAGCGCGAGATTGGTGAAGGAGGCCATGACTGCAAAAAAGGTCGCCTTTAGGTGTGCCGGCGCCGAGTTTGCGATCCAGGCGAGCATGGGGATCATCGCGACCTGCCCCAGGGGCGACTCGATCGCCGTGTCCACCAGCGCGATGAAGCGGGCATCCACGACCCCGCCGGTGTGGGCGGCCGTCCACGCGTGCATTCCGTAGAACATACCGATGATGGGCAGGGCGAGCACCGTGCTCACGATCGTGAGAAAACCCACCACGTAGGCGATCGACTTCTCGGCCATGAAACGGCGAAAGATGAACATACCGAACAGGGCGAGACCGCTGCTGATCAGAGACAGCACGGACAGGAACTGCTGATCGAACAGGAGCTCGTCGATCATCCACCAAGTCTGTCCAGGACCCGGCGTGGGCATGGCACGGTAGATGAAAATGACGATCGCCGTGCCGAGCAGCACACGCTGCGCTTCCGGTTGGAGCTCCTTCATCAGGCGCGCGATCAGAAACACCAGAATCGCCATGGAACCCGCGAAGATGATCTCTTGGTTGTAAGGAATGTCCCCCAGCCCCATCGACAGCGTGAAGATCACGAAGACCAGACTGCCGCCAAGGATCCACCAGTTGGGCTCCGTGCGCTCGACATGGCCGTGGACCATCTCCTCCGCCGTGATCGCGTCGAAGCCGTGCGCGTGCAGGCGTCTGAGCTCACGGCGCTTGAGCACACCGCCCAGCAGCACTCCCAGGACCGACACGACGGGAATGAACAATGCCAGCTGGTAGATGTAGAGGTAGATCGCCGCCTTCTGCTCCTCGGGCATGGCCTCCACGCCCTGGAACATGAAGACATTGAGCAGCGCGACGAAAACGCTCCCCCCGATGATCGCGACGCGCCCCAGGGTCTGCATGGTCGTGTGCATCAGGCGTCGCGTCCCTGCCGCGAACGGATGCCCCTCTCGGTCCACCACGGGCACCGCCTCGACGGTCATGGCGTCGGCGACCACGTCCTGTACCACGTAGCCCGTTGGCGCGAGCAGCGCGCTCAACACGAACCAAGCCTCCAGGGGCATGGTTGCGCCCATGGCATCGGGGTGGCCGAGAAGGCCGACCATGATCAACAGGCTGGCGGCGATCAACGCGGCACCAACATAGACCAGGACGGCCTTGTAGCGCCAGATCAGGTCCACCAGATGCCCGAGAGGCATCTTCAACGCCCAGGGTATCCCGGCCCAGAAGCCGAGTGCAGCGAGGAATTCGGCCGAGAGGCCTAGGTAGTCCTTGACGAAGAAGGTGCCGACGATGCTGGTGAGCCCCGAGACGCCGGCAGCCACATAGACCATCAGGGGGGGCAGGTAGGAAAGCCGAAGCTCGCGCCCCAGCTCGAGTATCGTACGGTCGAACCAAAGGTAGGCGTGGCGAAGCATGGCGCGGCAGCATAAGGGCCCGGCGCCTGTTTGACAAACAGCGCGGGCGTTCTGCCCGATCGAGCCGGCGGATTGTTCCCCGAAGGTGCAACCCTCTAGTACAGCAGCGCCTAAGTTGCTCTAACAGTCATCATGCCGGTAGATTTCCTTCGCGCCCTTCGCGGCTTCGCGTGAGACTCTCTCTGTCTCTTGTTACGGAGTCGTAGGCGCGCCTGCACTAGTCGAAAAACCGCCGGCCCGCGTGATGCCATCGATGGTGATCTTCGAGCCCCCCGACGATCCGCGGATCGCGAAACTCCGGAGGGGCCTGGATCTGGTACTCGTACTCCCTGTCGAAGTACTAGCCCGGTTCGGCGTACATCGGCCAACCGTCGGCCAGGTTCAGCCACCCCTTGGCAACCCGGTAGATGCTCCACAAGAACACGCCGAGCAGGATCAGATAGCCCACGAGGATGAACAGGGTCGCAATGCCGACCAACGTCCAGAGCAGCGCGTACCAGAAGGTACGGATCTGCCAGGTGAAGTGGGATTCGAGCCAGGTACCGGCCACCCGGTCGCGGCGCACATAGTTGAGGATGACGCCGACGATGGCGGTGATGCCGACGAAGAAGGACGCCATCTGAAGCCCGTAGACCAGGTGGACAATGGTGGTGTCAGACACGCCTTGCGGCTCGCCGCCGGCGGCACCGACCTCCGATTGTCGTCTTCCGTCGGCTGCCATGGCTACCCCCGCTTCAGCCTACCAAGGCCGATATTCCATGTCGGGAATATGGCTGCGGTCCAACACCTGCGGCAGGCTCAGCATCAGCTCCTCCAGGTCCGCCAGGCTCATGTAACGTCCATAGGAAGCCCGCGCCTTCTCCATAGGCAGCTCGACCCAGTAACGGTCCTCCCCCGGCTCACACAGGATCTGGAGCGTGTTGTCCTGGTCGTCGATGATGCCCAGGTAGTCGTCTTCCGAGTGAAAACGGTGCAGGAGCTGCTCCCGGATGGCCTTGGCACTCATCTGCACAGGGCTTGCGGAGGAAACGGTTTCGCCGGAACGCTCGAAGAAGTAAAAGACTTTGTAGTGCATAGTCGTCCTGCTCAGGCTTCCGTGGGCAGCTTGGCCTTCCACCAGGCGAGCATCCCGCCTTTGAGCTGGCGCGCTCCGCCGAACCCCTCCAGCTCCAGCAAACGGACCGCGGGAATACTGCGATGCGCGGACAGACAGATCGCGACCACCGGCCGCTCGGGGTCGAGCCGCAGCTCCGGCAGACGGCGCCTGAGCTCACCAATAGGCACGTTGACGGCGCCCGGGATTCGGCTTTTCCTCCACTCGATCCGCGTGCGCACGTCCAGCAGATACGGTGGGGACGACCCGCTCAGCTCCGCCTGCAGTGCCTTCGCCGACAACTCCGGCGCGCGACCGAGAGGCACCCACCAGAACAGTCGCCGCAGAGTCCTGCTCATGCGCTACCCGCCGCCCTGTCCAAGCAATATCCCATGGTATCATCCAGCGCTTTCACAGCGGCGAGCGCCGGCAGCGCCGCCTCACGCTTCCTCCACCCCGCCGCGGCTGCGGTCGAATGGGATTCCGAGCTCAACGGAGACGTCGAATGGCCTTCTTCCGACTGAAGCTTCACTGGCAGATCCTGATCGCCCTCGCGCTGGCGGTGGTCGTCGGCTTGCTGACAGGCACCGAAGCGGGCCTGTTCAATCTCACCTTCTACTCGATCTTCGACTTTGTGGGCAAATTGTTCCTCAATGCCCTCAAGATGCTGATCGTCCCACTGATCGTCTCATCCATCATCGTCGGCATCGCAGGCATCGGGGGTTCGCGCAACCTGGGCAGGCTCGGGGGCAAGACCCTGCTTTATTACCTGACCACAAGCCTTCTGGCCATTCTGGTCGGCCTGATGGTGGTCAACGCCCTCACCCCCGGTATCGTGGACGGTCAGCCTGCCAAGGACCTCATCGGCTTCAGCGCGGACGCAAGCTCGGTGCAGGACAGGGTAGGCGGCAAGGACGCCGGTGATCTGGTGGACGTCTTCCTGCGCATGATCCCCACCAATGTGGTGCATGCGGCCAGCTCCGGTCAGATGCTGGGGTTGATCTTCTTCAGCCTGCTCTACGGCTTCTTCATGACCCGTATCACGGAGGACTACGCCGAGACCCAATACAACTTCTGGCAGGGCGTTTTCGAGGTCATGATGAAGATCACGGACCTGGTGATGCGCTTCGCGCCCCTGGGCGTCTTTGCTCTGGTCGCCAAGGTCGTCGCCGGCACGGGTTTCGCCGCCTTCGAGCCCTTAGCCCTGTTCTTCTTCAGCGCGACGGCGGCGCTCGCGATCCACTTCTTCGTCACGCTGCCGCTGCTGCTCTACTTGGTCGGACGGGTGAATCCTGTCCGCCACTACAAGGCCATGGGGGCCGCCCTGCTGACCGCCTTCTCCACGGCATCGTCGTCCGCCACCCTGCCCATCACCATGGAGTGCGTGGAGAAGAACGCCGGCGTCTCCAACCGCACCACCAGCTTCGTGCTGCCTCTGGGCGCAACGATCAACATGGACGGCACTGCCCTCTACGAGTGCGTGGCGGCCATGTTCATCGCCCAGGCCTACGGGGTTGAGCTCGGCTTCGCCACCCAGTTCACCGTCGTGCTGATCGCGCTGCTCACCTCCATCGGCGTGGCGGGTATCCCCGCCGCCAGCCTGGTGGCCATCGCCATCATCCTCGCGGCGGTAGGTCTTCCGGTGGAGGGCATCGGCCTGATCCTGGCCGTTGACCGCATCCTCGACATGATGCGCACCTCGGTGAACGTCTTCAGCGACTCCGCCGGCGCCGTCATCATCGCCAAGCTTCAGGGGGAGAAAGGCATCCTGGAGGAGCAAACGCAGCGAATCTGAGCGTCAGTAAAAAAGGAGCATCACGATCCCGACCGCGGCCAGGTAGGCCAACGGATAGAACATGATGACGTAGCGGTCGATCCTGTTGACGAACTCCACCCGGCCGTCGGTGACCATACGCCGCAGATAGACGGAAAGGATCAGCACCAGAGCGGTGACCAGGAAGGCGCTGATCAGGATCGTATCCATCAGTGTCAGATAACCGAGACGCGGCAGGTCGTTGGACAGGGTGAAGTTGAAGGCGACGAAGATGAGCAGATTGGCGCCCGCTACGTCGACGCGCTTGCCGTAGTCCTTCAGGAAGAAGATCACCCAGGAGACGGCGATGAGGACCACCATGGGCAGCAGAATGCGAAACATATAGTAGGTCACGTGGCGCTCGGCCTCGAAGTGGAAGGTGAACTGCGACACCGCCCGTTGCGCAATCTCTGCGCTACCGACGCTGGTGTCGAAGCCGGTAACCACCCACTCCTCTTCCCCCAGTTTCTCGCCAACTTGGCTATAGCCCTCCAAAGGAAGAAACCTGTAGTACCACTCCGGTGCGATTGCATGGATGCGTATATAGAACTGCTGCCTGTCGAGAGGGAAGAACCGAAAGTTGAAATCCGGGGCCTGCAAGGTGGTGGAGAACCTCTCCAGGAAGATCGCCCTGCCATCGGCGGCGACGGCCACGATCCTGTTCTGAACCCATCGGTTTCCCTGCTGATTCTGTATGGTGACTTCGGGCCACACCTGCGCCCGACCGCTCATGTCCTTCGCAAAGCCGTCCCCCGTGTAGACCTTGAAACGGTCCTGCACGGTGTCGGGGTTGAAGGCCAGCGCCGGGTCCCGCCATTTCATCAACAAGGTCGCGACGACACCGAAATTCTCGGCGGACTGGTTCACGTTGGTAATCTGCTGCAGCTGGATACCGATCTGTACCGGAATCGGTTCTTTGAACACAGGCATCCCTGAGGGCCTCCCGTGCCCCTGCAGGACCTCGGGGACATTGATGCCGGCAATCAGGCGGTATTGGCCCGTCGTTCTGGCCGCCTGCGCGTTCTTCCCGGAGACCCGAAGCCTGCAGTTTACGCAGTCCGACTCAAAGCGATACTGCAGGGTAGCGCGCGCATCCTGGGCCTGATAGTTGGCGTAGGCCAGCGGCTTGTCGCTGAAATCGTAGAGGGTCAGAACCGGCTTGAGGTCGCCGGAGGTGGCCTCGACGTAGACGTAGAGGGTCTGATCGGCTGCAATGTCAGCCAGGTTGTAGAACCGGAGCACTTCGTCCGAAGACAGCGCGCCGGTAGCCTCCGTGACGCCCTTCACGCCCGCCACTGCATCGCTGTCATCGAGAAAGACGAAAGGGTCCCCTCTGGAGACCGGACGCCCGGAGAGGACATCGGGTTCGTCGAGTCCCGCCAGGAGCTTGTAGCCCCCGGCGGTTTCGCGCACCAGGGTGCCCCTCACCGCAAGCCGGTAGTCGCCGTCCTCCGGAACCTCGAAGGAGAAGCCTGCATCGTAGTGCCCGTCGAAGTCGTCGCTCCAAACCAGGGAAATACTGTCGAGGGCCTCTTTCGCGGCCGCCACGGGGTTGCGATCCGTCGAACGCTCGCTCTCCAGCCCGGCAAGATTCTCTTCGCGCACGACCTCCGGCTCGACGTCCGGCTTGACCAGCATCACCAGAGGGTCCAGGTTGCCCGAGGTCGGCTGCACATGAACGTACAGGGTCGATCCCCTCTTAAGTCCGGTCAGCCTGTACAAAACCGCTTGCCCGGGCCGGATGTCTCCGGCGATCTCCTGCACAGGGCTACCTACGTCAGAAGCGCCCATCCCCTCCATCCCGCCCATCCCCCCGCTTGGCTGCGCGGAGGCGGTCCCAGGGGGCATCAGTCCGAACGGGAGAGACAGGACCAGTACGCGGAATAGCTTGCGGATGCGTTGTCCAGCTTGGACGAGTCCAGCAATTTCGATAACAAGCGTCATACCAACATCACTCAAAAAGCACCTGCCCCGTTCGACAGATCGGCCGGTGTTACTGCATCACGAAAGGTCATGAGCCCAAAGGCCAACGCCCGCCCCCCCAAAGCTTAGCCTGAAACCCGGAGCACGTGAGACGCCCGACGCGTCCGGGCCTGCCCACGGACGACGTAGCTTCTCTGCTAGGATTAGTCCCGCTGTCCTCCCATATCCCAAGAATGGTAATTATGCCGGATTGCAAAAAAGGGATCGGATATCTCCATGCCGCTGCGTCTCGCGGAGTGGACTTGTCCGGTGCGTGGATGCCGATCAAGTGGGGAGAGAGTTCCGAAGGCATCACCTTCGCCGG
>JAYEJW010000323.1:0-2144 GCA_034716535.1 Pseudomonadota bacterium | reverse complement strand
ATCCAGGCAAGACACAGAAGACCATTGTCGCACCGTAAATCACAAACCGTAGTGCCATAACGAGAGACAAACATTCATAACCCAATGTTATTATTGGATATTATCAGATGCGGTGACAAAGATGGGCTAACTGCAAGTTTGGACGATCACACCCGGCGTGCACTCGCCGTTCAGATTGCCGACGCCTTTTGGCGGCTGTTCAATCGCCCGGCGGTCATCAAGCTGATCGAGCAAACCTGGACGGAGATTGACGATGCGCCCAGGGAAGAGGGCGTTTACTGGCGCCTCGTATTGCGGTACTGCCGTGAGGGTAACCTGCAAGCCGTGCTCGACGAGACTTGGCACTTGCTGTGGGAGCAACACGCCTGGTCCGAGGACACGAGCGCGCGCCAGATTGCCGAGCGCAGTGCTGATCGGCTGGCCGAGGTTATCCGGCCGACGCCGTCGCGGGTTCATGTCCACTTTCTTCGGCTCGACTTTGCAGGAGCGATCGCTCGCGATGAGCTGCGTGTTCGAACCGCCTTGGCGCTGCGCTTCGGCGACATCCGGACAGAGGAGCGGCTGATCACGCAGGACTCGGTCCGGGCGGCCTTCAACAGCCCGTTCCGGCCGTTCGTACTGACGAGTACCTCCATCGGACAGGAGGGATTGGACTTCCATCCCTGGTGTCACCGTCTTGTGCATTGGAACCTACCCGGGAACCCGGTGGACCTGGAACAGCGTGAGGGGCGCATCCACCGCTACAAGGGTCACGCCGCACGTTTTCTTCGGCGTCGCTCCCGCTCGGCCTCTTGCTCGAGCAGGATGGCGCCGAGGCGGTGCAGATTGCGCCCGACCACGGCTAGGGCGACGTAACGTTTGTATCCGTCGATGCCATGATCGCGGCAAATATCCAGTCCGTGCGCCTCCAAGGCGTTGATAGCCGATTCGACGCCGGAGTGGCGGCGCAGGCGGATGAACTCCGGATCGCTCTCGCGTTCGAGCTCGGCTGCCGAGCGCTTGCCCTTCTTGGGCACCACCGGCAGCTCGAGGATCTCGGCCAATCCCGCCTGGTTGGCGGGGCTGTGAAAGCCTTTGTCCATGCTGGCGCTCTTGAGTTCGGCGAAGCGCGCCGTGGTTTCTTCCATGCCTATCCGGTTGCCCCCTAAGCCCCCGCGCCGCTATACTTTCCGGACTCGTCGCGCACAAGGCGCGGTCGGATTTGAGGCTCAGCGGATGGTTTCCCCTCCTGGCTACACCACTCCGAAGTCTCTTCCGGACTTCCAACGGATCTTCCCGAACGATGAGGCGTGCATCGCCTACTTGTTCGCCAGCCACTTCCCTGACGGCTTCATCTGCCCGACGTGCGGCGACACGCAGGAGCCCTACCGCTTCGCGGCACGGCCCACTACTCGTCGGTGCCGCGCGAACCAACGCCACGAGGTGTCGTTGACGGCGAACACCGTCATGCACCGCACGAAGGTCCCGATTTGCACCTGGTTCAACGCGGCGTTTCTCGTCACGAGCCTCACGCCAGGCATGAGTGCGCTTCAGCTCTAGAAAATGCTCGGGATTAAGAGGTACGAGACGGCTTTCAACATGCTCCATAAGCTCCGGGCAGCGATGGTCCGACCGGGGCGCGACTCCACGGGGCAGCAGCATCCCGTCGAGGTGGACGAGACGCTCGTTGGGGGCGCCACGCAGGGCGAAGGGCGCGGGCGGCACCACAAGACGTTGGTCGTCGGCGCGGTTGAGGTGATGGCTCGGACCGACGTGAAGTGGACGGGCCGCGATCCAAACCTTCCGCGCGGCCAACATCGCGGCGGGCACGGGCGCGGTGTTGTGGCGGGCCGTTTGCGGTTTCAAGTCGTGCCCGACCGCAAGCAGGAAACGCTGGTGCCGTTCGTCCAAGCGAACATTGCGCCAGGCGCAGAGGTGCGCACGGACGGCTGGATCGGATATGACCCTCTGGCGTCGCTCGGCTACCGCCACATGCCCGTCGCCGTTCGGGGCGAGCACGCCAAGACAGATGTGCATCTCCTACCGCGTCAGACAACGGTTGGATTCCTGGCTGTCAGTCCCTGAAACGACCGTTTTTTCACCCTTGAGCAGTACCCGAATACGATGCTGCAGCCTGGAATCTCGATTGCTTCTGGACAGGGGAG
>JAYEJW010000322.1:0-2145 GCA_034716535.1 Pseudomonadota bacterium | reverse complement strand
AACGCAGCTGATTATGCGGAGTAATGCGAGCCGACTTGACGACCCGGGTCGGCTTCGCAGTCTGCAACTCCGCATAACCCTGAACTCCGCATAAACCCCTTTATGCGCCGCAGCGCATAAGTGGTTTGCGCCGCCCCCGCGACAAGGCCAAGGCGGAGGCCGGGGTGCAGCTCATCGAGCGCTGGATCCTGGCCGCGTTGCGCAACCGCACCTTCTTCTCCCTGCAAGAGCTGAACACGCAGATTGCTCGGCTGCTCGAACGGCTCAACGCCCGTGCCTTCAAGAAGCTGCCCGGCTCGCGTCGGGAGCTGTTCGAGCAGTTGGACCGCCCGGCGCTGCGCCCGCTGCCCGCTCAGCCCTATGCGTTCGCCGAGTGGAAGAAGGTGCGGGTGAACATCGACTACCACGTCGAGGTCGCCGGCCACTATTACTCGGTGCCCCATGCCCTGGTGAAGAAGGCGCTCGAGGCCCGGATCAGCGAGCACACCCTGGAGTGTTTCTACAAGGGCCAGCGGGTCGCCAGCCATATCCGTTCGCGGATTAAGGGGCGCCACACCACGGTGGCCGAGCACATGCCCGAGGCCCATCGCCAATACGCCCAGTGGACACCCGAGCGGATCATCGCCTGGGCCGAGAAGACGGGGCCGGCCACCGCCGGTGTGATCGGCGGCATCCTCGAACGCCGCGCCCATCCCCAGCAGGGCTTTCGCGCCGCGCTGGGCATCCTGCGCCTGGGCAAAGGGTTCGGCGAGGAGCGCCTGGAGGCGGCCTGCCGGCGCGCGCTACGCATCGGCTCCTACAGCTACAAGAGCATCGAGTCGATCCTGCGCCAGGGTCTGGACCGTCAGGCGCTCTCGGAGCAGACGGAGCTGGAGCTATCGATTGAGCACGAGAACATCCGCGGCTCTGAGTACTACCACTGAGGAGAGAATCCATGTTGCACCACCCCACCCTTGAGAAGCTCCAGCAGCTGCGCCTGGCAGGTATGCACAAGGCCCTGGCCGAACAAACGGGCCAGAGCGCGGTCGCCGATCTGAGCTTTGAGGAGCGCCTCGGTCTGCTGGCCGACCGGGAGCTGACCGAGCGCGAGAACCGACGCCTGCAAACCCGGCTGCGCCAAGCCAAGCTCAAGCACAATGCCTGCATCGAGGATATCGACTACCGTGCACCGCGCGGCCTGGACAAGGCGCTGCTCGTACAGCTGGCCAACTGCCGCTGGATCCACGAGGGGCTGAACCTGATCGTCATCGGCCCCACCGGCGTGGGCAAGACCTGGCTCGCCTGTGCCCTGGCCCACAAAGCCGCCCGCGAGGGCTACAGGGTCCAGTATCTGCGCATGCCGAGGCTATTCGAAGAACTGCACCTGGCCCACGGCGATGGGCGCTTCCCCAAGCTCATGGCCGCCATTGCCAAGACCGACCTGATCGTCCTCGACGACTGGGGACTGGCCAAGCTCGACGCCGAGCAGCGTCGGGATCTACTGGAGCTGCTCGACGACCGCCATGGAAGTCGTTCGACCATCCTCACCAGCCAGCTGCCCGTCGAGCACTGGCATGAGGTCATCGGTGATCACACCCTGGCCGACGCGATCCTCGATCGGATCGTGCACAGCGCCTACCGCATCAATCTGAAAGGAGAGTCCATGCGAAAACGTCTCGCCAAGTTGACGCCCACCACCCCTGGGGAGTAACAATGCAAACGCCCGCGTCGCTTCGCTCCGAGAAGTGGCCGCCATCGCCTGGAATGGCCGGTCGTCTTCACCTGGATTGAGTGGCCGTCTTCACCCTGGAACGGGTGGCCGTCTTGCGTGGAATCCGCAGCATTGCGGTGTTACTTTCGCTTCCGCACCGCCTGCGGTGATCAAGTCCAAGCCCTGATCGCAGTGATGACCGCTCCGCGTCACTGGCGCCAGGCCTCATTACCGAAGGCGCTGAGCAACGGCGAGGTCAAACGGCTGGTGGATTCCCTCGGCTGGGAGGGGCCGTCGGCGCGCCGAGCCGATGCCATGGTGCGGCTCGCCCTGGATCTGGGCCTGCGCCGCGGGGAGATCGCCGGACTTGCGCTGGAGGATATCGACTGGCGCGCCGGTACCATCCGGCTACACCGGACCAAGGGCGGGCGCGAAGACTCGCTGCCGTTGCCGGA
>JAYEJW010000321.1:0-2150 GCA_034716535.1 Pseudomonadota bacterium | reverse complement strand
CTCGGCCGCCCCGGCGAGCGCGACGAGCTCTATCATCGGCTGACCGAATTCCTTCTGCTGCCGCAGGCCACCGGCATGTACCGCCACTGGCTTGGAGAGCTGCGCCGGCGCGCCTCCTTCTGGGCCGGTTTGAAGCTCGGGACACCACGCGCTTTCCGCAACCCCCCGCAATGCCGTGACTGGATCAACGACCAGGCAGTCCGCCATGTGGGCCCAGAGGCAGAGGAGCGCTCCCGCCAATGGTTGCGCTCCCTGGCCTATCACTGGATGCAGGGTCTCCTGCAGGATCTCGGCTTCGGTACGGACAACGAGCTCGGGCGTGTGGGCGAGCCGGCCCTCGCACGTGATCTGACGGACATCCTCATGTGGTATCTGGAGCCGGCACGGATCGGATGGCTAAAGCGTCGGCACCTGGCCGCACGCCGAAAGGGCGAGCCCCTTCAGTTACCCCAACGGCGGGATCTGGTACGGCTGTTCGAGTCGCGCGCCACACGCGCAGCGACGCGGGGGCGGGAGATCACAAGTGCGCTGCATCGGTGGTTGATTCACGAGACGTCTTCGAACCGGTAGGAGTCCTGATGCCGATCCACGGTCCTCGTCAATGCTTGCTTGCCTACGACATCGCGGATCCGGAACGTTTGGTGCGAGTGCACCGCGCCGTTCGTCGTTGGGGTGTTCCGCTGCAATACTCGGTATTTCTGATCCCGAGCTCAGCGGCGGCCATCGACAGCCTTCTGGGTGAGCTCGGGGGAATTATCGATGACTGCGCGGACGACGTCCGTGTCTACCCGCTACCCACTCGGCTCGAGATGATTCACTATGGTCGGCAGGTACTCCCCGAAGGCGTGCAGCTTATCGGCGGTGCCTTCTCCGGACAGTGCATCGACGCGCTTGCCGGACCAGGCTTGCGGCAGTAAGGTTTAGTACGCTTGCCAAGAACCTCCGTGTCGTGTGAATAGGCTGCTGGGGAGGGCAAGCGGTCGCAACTGCTAGCCGAGCGCCAAAGCATGTTCTGAACGTCAACTTCGAGCTTTCCCGGTTTCTTGTCAACCCCCCTCGCAGGTAGTTGTCTAGAAACGTGTTTTGGCGCTGTGCGGGGGGTTCGAATCAGAGACCCGATCTGAAGGGGAGTTGGAGTTCTCGAGCTCAGACTGCGAGATGTTTCGTCTGGCTATGTTTGTTTCAAAACGACGCCCGATCCATAGCAGGAACCCGTCCTGGGAGGAAGCACAGGTTCGGCATTTCTTTCTGAATATTGGTATCCGACTTCTCACCACATTCTCTCGCAAGGTACTGGTCCGATCTTGATAGGCGCAGGAGATCTCTTACCTTGCAAGCAATATCTAACGGCTTGAGGGGTGGCTAAATGACAGGAAAAAGCGACAACCCGCCACCAGCAACCGGACGAACCGTATGGGATTTTTTCGCAGAGGTCGTTCGCACGCTAGGAATTGCGGCACCGTATCTCCTGGTGGCGGCGGGTGTGGTGTTCGCATTCGTCGAGATCGAGAAGGCGGGCAGCCGGGCGAGGGAGCAGAGCGCTGCCGCACTGGAGGCGGCGCACAAGGAGGTTCGCAACACCTACACCGCGATCGGCGGGATGAGCCAGCGCATGATTGCCAACGTGCAGGCGTTGCTGGATCTGCAGGACAATCTCCAGGCGCGGATTCAGGAAGCGCAGACCTTACATCAGACGGTCACCAGGCAAATCAAAGACGTAGAGACGCAACGAGATCAGCTAACCTCTGATCTCAGTACGCACCGCGCACAGCTGCGCCAAACGCGGAAGGAACTCTCCGAGACTCAGGGGGAGCGCGACAAGGCAAGAAGTGAGCAGAGCAAGCGGCTTGATGAGTATCACCGACTGAGGCAAGAGCTGGCCCAACTGGCTGACAAGGTGCTCGATCAGCGAGAAGAGGCTCTCGATACGGAAACACTCAGGGCGGAAATTGCTCGTATCGATCGGGAGTACATCTCCGATCCCTCGGCGTGGCTACGTGCATTCGCCAAAGACCCCGGCGAGGCCACCGGGCGAACGCTGACGCGCCTCGAAGGCTTACGATACGACGCTCTCGAAACAGCGATTCGGAGCACTGCGGGTGACTTCCGAATCTGGATCAAGGCCACGATCGGCGACACGATGAATTTTC
>JAYEJW010000320.1:0-2158 GCA_034716535.1 Pseudomonadota bacterium | reverse complement strand
CATCAGTTCAACTGCGAAGTCTACGGGGATGTCGCGCCCGTACCTGTTACGGGCGATCTGGTGCCTTCATCCGTGGCGAGCGAGGGCGAGATCACGGGTAGCATCGGCGGTCACCCCTTCGTCGGAACGCTCCTGTGCGCGAGCCTGACCAACTGGTACGCGCACTTCTGCCCGGACCCCGCCGACGAGGCGACCTGCTTCCAGCTCGCCCAGCCCTTCCTCAGCCAAGGCCTGCCGTTTCCGCGGGTGACCGAGGTCTCGGTATTCGATGGGGTCATCATGGTCGAGAAGGGCAAGGGCAAGGTGAAGGAGGTACCGGTTCTGATGGCGACCCGCGCCGCTGGCATCACGCACCTGGAGAACCCGGACGCACCGCAGGTGGGTGCTTCGGTTACGCACAGCCTGTTGGGTCTGCTGACTTACGAGGCGGATGACGATGAGGTCGAGACCGAGGAGCTGGACGGAAGCCTCGACCTGCTGCTGCAGGGTCACATCTTCTTCCCGGGTACAGTCGAGGAGGACGGTGGGCCCGCCGTGATCAAAGGAGCCATCTGCAGCAAGGATCTCCACAAGCTGCTCAACCAGAAAGGCGAAAACGGACAGGACGACGACTGAGGGGCCGTTACCCTTACCCTCTCGGGGGTGAAACGAAGGGGTGCCAGGTGCACCCCTTCTTCTTTTCACGATCCGGCAAGCAATCGACGCCCTTCATAGCGTCTGAACCACGCCGCGGGAGCCGATCGCGCTATCCCGATCAACGCATTGGCGGGCAGAGTCGCAAATCGGTTCTGCAGCGGTCCCCCGGGGCCTCTCAGATCTCGCGCGAATCGCGGCCGGGAGGCTGCGCATGCGGGATGGCACCGACAAGCGCCTCGGATTCCAAGAACACTTGGTTCTTGAGTCGCTCCCCGGCTTTCCGGAGTCTTGCTACTCCGTTCGAGCAACCGGGGCCGCTCCATGACTTGTCGGTCTGTGTGGTGTGGGGTGGAGCGTCGCTAGTATTGCAGCGCTCTCTGCCGATCTTCGATCGCTGTGCGGAGGCGCTGCCGCAGTTCAAACTCCTCGTCGTCCACATCTTCGTCCGCGATGACGGTCTCGTTAACGAACGCTGCGACGCCTGTCGACGTGGAAGCTGCCTGTGTGGACACGCCATGCGTTACTGCGGCCAAAACGTAGTAGGGATCCGGGTTTCCGCCGGCGTAAACGCAGGCCATCGACCAGAGACTCTTGTACGGAATCGTTACCACAGGTGTGCCGTAGGGTAACTCCCAGCTGAACCCCATCCAGATAAATGCCGTAGGGTTCCCTCCCCAAAAATCGACGATCCCGCAATAGCTAACCGTCGATGGGTCCTCCCCGAAAGCCTGGAACTCCACCAACTCGCCAGCTTGGGCGGTGTAGCCCGTGGCCAGTCCTTCGACCTCGAAACCCATGGCACCAGCGGTGCCCGTCCTCGTCTCTCTCGCACTGCTGACATTGGAAAGAGCAATCATCGTGATCGCGGCGGCTGCAATAGTGGCTTTTACCATCTCATAATCTCCTCGCTTGAGCGACGTGTCCTGTCACGGAGGGCGGCCTCAGGAAAAAGCTCCAGTAGCCGTTCGAGCTGCGGCCATCGTCGTCGCGACGCCTAACCTTCGCCGAGGCGTCACCCCTGGAATACCGCACTTCTTGTGAATCGCTGCCTGCTGGCGGGCCTAGGCGTTACCCCTGAGTTCGGCGTAGGGGTAAGGATCGCCGCTGCCATACGCGGGGTACTGGCCCCAACCTCCGGGACCGCCGCGAAAGCGGCCGTAGCCGCAGTAATCGCGGTAGCGGTTGTAACCACGGCCCCAGCCGCGAGTTTCTCCGAACTGGATGTATCTGAGTGCAACAAGTGATGGCGGCTTTGTGCGCCAGTTCACGCGCCAGAGTATTGTAGCATACGCTAATTTGTTCAAGTTCCTTGCTACCATTCCCACGGCAAATCCGTTCTAGCCCCTGAGGTATCCCCAGAATTAAGTTCTCAGGAACAGTAGGATAGATGATATTTTTGCTACTTCTCAATAACCCGAGGCAATCTCGTAGGGCGGATCAAGGAGCGCAGCGACGGATCCGCCGATGGCCGCGATTTTGGTGGGTCCGCTTCGCTTGACCCACCCTACAGCGGCCGGGGTGC
>JAYEJW010000319.1:0-2162 GCA_034716535.1 Pseudomonadota bacterium | reverse complement strand
ATCGGCAGTCCCGGTGCCAACGACAACGGCTCCGGGGTGGCGGCAGTGCTGGAGCTGGCGCGTCTGCTCGCCGGTCGGGCACTCGCACGCACGGTGCGTTTCGTGGCCTTCGTCAACGAAGAGCCGCCATTCTCCTACACGCCAGAGATGGGCAGCCTGGTCCATGCGCGTGCGGCCAGGGATCGGGGGGATCGCATCCAGGCCATGCTCTCACTGGAGACCATCGGCCACTACTCGGACCGGCCGGGCAGCCAACGCTACCCATATCCCCTGAGCTTGTTCTACCCAGACACCGCCGACTTCATCGGTTTCGTCGGCAATCTCGGCTCCCGTCAGCTGGTACGCAGCGCCGTCCAGTCTTTTCGGCGGCACGCATTCTTTCCCTCCGAGGGCGCTGCCGTTCCCGCCTGGGTCAAGGGCGTGGGCTGGTCGGATCACTGGTCCTTCTGGCAAGCCGGCTATCCCGCGATCATGGTGACGGACACCGCCTTCTTCCGTTACGCCCACTACCACAGTGCCGGTGACACGCCGGAGAAGATCGACTATGCGCGCACAGCGCGCGTGGTCGAGGGACTTGCGAGCGTGATCGCCGACTTTGCCCAGGAGTCGAACGACGTCGACTAGTACTACTGCAACACGTAGGCTTCTCCAATGGTGACTATGCCAGTAGATCTTTTTCGCGCTCTTCGCGCCTTCGCGTGCGGCTCTCTCGATCTTCTCGTGGAGTCTTAGGCACCCTGTACGAGGGGCAGCGCCACGGAGACCTTCAAACCTTGTCCGGGGGAAGTCTGAATTTGAATCTCTCCGCCGGCCGCGCGGGCCCTTTCTCGCATCCCTTGGATCCCCACTCCGGCGCTCCTGGTGTCCATGTCCATTCCGTTGCCATCATCGGTGATCTCCAGCTCTATGCGGTCGTGCTCTCGCTTCAGGGCAATCACGACATGCCTAGCACCCGCGTGTTTGGAGATGTTGGTCAGGCCCTCCTGCAGGATGCGATAGAGGACAACGCGTATCTCCACGGGGAGAATCTCCATATCCCCTGAGACGCTAAACGAGTAGTCGATGCTTTGGCACCTGGCATGCCAGTCCGCGAGTGTTGACCGAAACACGTCCTCGACGCCGAGATAGTCGAGCACCGCGGGTCTCAAGCGCCTCACCAAATCACGGATGGTGTCGAGCGTTTCCTGGGAGGCACGGACGATGTCGGCCGCTGCGTCAGCGATGTCTGGCGCCTCTCCTTCAGCCTTGGCGAGAACGTAGCTTGCTCGCATCTGGATCGCGGCCAGAAACTGTCCCAACTCGTCGTGCAGTTCATGAGCCACTTGCCGACGCTCCTCCTCTTGGAGGCGCATGCACCGTTGCGTGAGGAGACGATTTTCCTCCAGCGACTGTTCCAGGCGCTCTTCCTGGCGCTTTCTTTCAGTGATGTCCATGTAGATCCCCAGCAACCCGGTAATGCGCCCGGACGCGTCCCTGAGCGGCACCTTGTTGGTGAGAATCACCACATCCCGTCCGTCTGCTTGGCGCTGCGCCTCCTCAATGTTCAACATGGGTTCGCCCGACTCCATCACCCGCCGGTCGCATTCGCGATAGAAGTCCGCCTGTTCGCGAGTCCAGGCCAGACCATAGTCCGTCTTTCCGGCAATCTCCGGCGGACTTGAAAGGCCGGCCTCTCTCGCAAACTGTTCGTTGCAGCCGAGGTAGCAGGACCCCCTGTCTTTCCAGAAGATCGAAGCGGCCACGTTCTCGAGAATGCCGCCCAGCAGGTCTTGCTGAAGCACCTGGTCTTCCCTTCCTTCCGTTTTCGCACTTCGTTTTCCTGTCACGACCTACACCGACTCCATCTAGTTACTGAACCAGGACCTGGGGCTCCGACCTGCCTGCGGAGCGCCGATCCGTCCGGCGTTTCGCCGTGGGGGGATGCGCCCTGATTTGGGCCGTCGACAGTCAATTGAACAAGACGGGACGCCGGAGCGCAATACTCGAACCCGTCGTCGACGCTTTCCAGAAAAAATACAGTCGGGAGATTCTACCGCCTGGGTGTGGGGCGGGGTTGGCGTGGTACCCGGTGAGGGAACCTTGTCCACCACCGTCACGGGCCGCTGGAAACAAAGGGAGGGGCGGTTTCGTCGAGTTGGCGGGAGGGGGGCGGCCAACAAGCC
>JAYEJW010000318.1:0-10882 GCA_034716535.1 Pseudomonadota bacterium | reverse complement strand
CCCGTCTCAGGATTGAGCACAACGCGAAAGGCGATCGCGCGAAGGCTTTCCTTTACTGCCTCGAAACTCGATGCCCGGACACGGATTGGATGATCCCCATGTCGACCACGTGGATTGTGAGTCGAGTCCGGCCTACCGTTGCTGAGCTTGTGCCGGATCCTGAACATAAGCGCTTCGACATTCGTATCCGAGCGGCCCGCGACGCTGAAGATTTGGTCCGGGCGGCTACAGGCACGGTGCGCGATGGAGATCTTGTCTACGAGATCGACGGAAAATCTTATCGCCGATCCGTCAGTTCTATTCGTGGCGACTATCGCGATGCTAAAGGCGAAACGCGCAACAAATTGCGTCCCTGGGAGCGCCGCGAGTTTTTACCCCGTCCGGAAGATACATTCCAGGAGCGTCTTTACTGTATTCAATGGATGACGGCTAGCACGCTCCACAAACGTCGCCCTGCGACTTTCTTCGCTTCTGTAACCAATGACGATTTGGAACGGGAACGCTTGGTAGAGTCCATCGTTGCTGAAAATCTATACCAATGGCAGTCGGAAGGGCTGGTGCCGGATATGGCTATCGAGCCAGGAGATGAGACGACACGTCTCATTCGCGAGCGCGGCTGGATGTATTGGCACCATTTGTTCAATTCTCGCCAGCTTTATTGCGCCGCTACGTTAGCGATAGCCGCGCGAGAAATCGACGATCCGCTCCTCGAGGCGTGCCTCGCTTTTGATCGGACCTTTCTGGCAGACAAGTCAGCGAAGCTCTCTCAGTGGCGGCTTGGCTCTCCTGGCCGCGCGGGAAGGGCTCCATCGGCGGATGGGGCGGAGCATGTGTTTTACAACCAAGCGCTCAATCCATTCTTCAACTATGCGACACGCGGTTTCTGGATGCTACGGCCCGGACAGAATGCAAAGTACAAGCACTTTCCCGTTACAGGTCGGGGCGAGATCGCTACTGGAGAAGCCAGGTCAGTCAACGTGACTTGTGACGCCTGGGTAACGGATCCGCCATACGCTGATGCTGTCGTTTACCATGAGATCACTGAGTACTTCATCGCGTGGTTACGTCTGAATCCGCCCGCACCCTATGCCCAGTGGAAATGGGATTCGCGGCGCGACTTGGCTATCACTGGCTCGGGAGATGACTTCCGCCGCGGCATGGTGGACGCCTACAAGGGCATGACCAAGCATATGCCGGACAACGGTATGCAGTGCGTGATGTTCACCCACCAGGATACCGGCGTCTGGTCCGACATGGTGAGTATCTTCTGGGCCGCTGGCCTTCAGGTGGTCGGGGCCTGGTATATCGCCACCGAGACCACCTCGGAGTTGAAGAAAGGCGGCTACGTGCAGGGCACCGTGATTCTGATGTTGCGAAAGCGTCCAGCCGGAGACCGCCCTGGCTTCAAGCAGCGCATCCTGCCTCAGGTGAAGCGCGAGGTGGACGCCCAGATTAAACAGATGCTGCATCTCAACACCGAAACTGAGGCCAAGATGGGGGCGCCGGTGTTCAACGACTCGGACCTGCAGATGGCGGGTTATGCCGCGGCGCTCAAGGTGCTGACCGGCTTTACGACCATCGGCGGTGAGGATGTCACCACCTTTGCGTTGCGCCCACGGCGCAAGGGCGAGACCACGGTGGTGGACGAGATCGTGCAGCAGTCCGCCGAGACGGCCAACAGCCTGCTGGTCCCGGTCGGACTCGACAACGAGACCTGGCATGCAATCGCCGGCATTCAGCGCTTCTATCTGCGCATGCTGGACATGGAGACCACCGGAGCGTCGAAGCTCGACAACTACCAGAACTTCGCCAAAGCGTTCCGGGTCCAGGATTACGCTGCGGTGATGGCGAACATCAGGCCCAACGCGGCTCGCCTGAAGTCTGTCACGGAACTCAAGCCGCGGGACCTCACCGACCGTACCGAGTTCGGCCCGACCCCGCTCGGGGCGCTGATCGTCGCCATTCAGGAGTTCCTTGCCGAGAAAGAGCCAGAGGTCGTTTTGGCGAACCTGCGCGACGCCGTTGTGGACTACCTCCACCTGCGCCCGGTGCTGATCGACATGACCGACTTCATCGCCGCGAAGGCCCGCGCCGCTGAGGTCCGCCGCACCGCCGAGGCCATCGCCAGTCGCATGCGCAACCAGCGTTTGCAGTAGGCATTGGTTCGTCAGCGAAAGCACCAAAGAGTTTTACGGTCGAGGAGCGTTTTCCGCGGTGGCGAGTAACCTCCTATGAGCGTTTCCAAATTTAGTGAGTATTAAGCACGCCGATGAGCAACACCATCTTCGACAGCGGCAAGGAACCTCTCTCACGCCTGCTCGATGAGGCCGTCGAAGGTAAGCTCCAGCTCCCGGACTTCCAGCGCGGCTGGGTCTGGGACGACTACGGCATCCGCAGCCTGCTGGCCTCGATCTCCCAGTCCTTCCCGGTGGGCGCGATCATGGCACTGCGTACCGGCGGGGAGGTGCGCTTCCAGCCCCGGCCCATCGAGGGGCTCACCTTCGCCAACCCGGAGCCGCAACCAGAGCGGCTGCTGCTCGACGGGCAGCAGCGGCTGACCTCTCTATTTCAGGCGACGCGGCTGAATCGGGCCATTGACACCCTCAATACCCAGCGGCGTGCAATCAAGCGCTGGTACTACATCGACATGGTCAAGGCGCTGGACCCAAATACCGATCAGGAGGAGGCCATCGTCGGCGTGCCCGAGGACAAGATCATTCGCACTAATTTCGGACGCAATGTGGTGCTGGATCTATCTGCAGCGGAGCTGGAGTACCGGAACTTGATGTTCCCGGTGAACCGGGTGTTCGACGATCGGACCTGGGAACGTGGCTTCGAGGATTTATGGCGAAAAGAACTAGAGGGAAACACAGATGCGGAATGGAGCCGCCGGCTGTTTTTTCGTCAGTTCAGGGACGAGATCATCGAGGCCTTCCGCTCTTACTACGTCCCGGTTATCACGCTGGAGCGCGAGACGAGCAAGGCGGCGGTGTGCCTAGTGTTCGAGAAGGTGAACACGGGCGGCAAGAAGCTGGACGCATTCGAGCTGCTGACAGCTATTTACGCCGCCGATAACTTTCAGCTCCGGCACGATTGGCTCGGGGACAAGAAGGCCGGCAAGACTGGTCGTGCCGAGCGGTTGGCGGAAAAGGAGGCCCTATGCCAGCTCCAGAGTACCGACTTCCTGCAGGCCATCTCGCTGCTGCACACGATGGAGGTGCGCGAGGCGGCAGTCGGCGCCGGCAAGGAGGGCAAGGAATTGCCCCAGGTGAGCTGCACGCGCCAGGTGATACTGAACCTGCCCCTCGACGCCTATAGGAAGTGGGCCGATCCGGTGGAGGCAGGCTTCTTGGAAGCGGCGAAGTTTCTTCAGATGCAGAAGATCTTTTGGCGCAAGGATGTGCCGTATCTGAGTCAGATCGTGCCGCTCGCTGCGATCATCACACGCCTGGGGGATCGCTGGGAGCAAGATGGCGCTCGGCAAAAGATCGGCCGCTGGTACTGGTGCGGGGTGTTCGGCGAGCAGTACGGTTCCACCATCGAGAGCCGTTTCGCAAAGGACGTACAGGAGGTGCCGATCTGGATCGAAGACGACAGCACAACACCTTCGACGGTGCGGGATGCCGGCTTCGCCCAGGAGCGCCTATGGACCCTACGCTCCCGTCTGGCAGCTGCCTACAAGGGCATCCATGCATTGCTGATGCGTTCGGGCTGCGAGGACTTCCGCTCCGGCCAGCCCTATGAGGTCATGTCATTCTGGGACGAGCGCGTGGACATCCACCATATCTTCCCGCGCGATTGGTGCAAGAAGCAGCAGATCGAGCGCGGACGTTACGATTGCGTTGTCAACAAGACGCCGATCTCGGCGCGTGCCAATCGCATCATCGGCGGTGTCGCCCCCTCGGCCTATCTCAGTAAGCTCCAACAGGATGCCCAAATCACGGATGAGCGCATGCGGCAGATCCTGAAGAGCCATCTGATCGACCCCGACGCCCTGCTCAGCGACAACTTCGAGCACTTTTTCGAGCGGCGCGAAGAGGAATTGATTGGGCTGATCGAGAAGGCCACCGGCAAACGGGTGGCTCGTATCAGCTCGCAGGACGAACCTGTTGGCGAGGTGCTGGAGGATGAGTCTGTCGAGTCGTCGCCTGGGCCCTCTTCCTGATGGCTCTGCCGAGTCATAGCGCCCAAGGAGATTGGCTGTGACCATCCGCCGCCTGTCCTCACGCACCGATCGCCTGGACCAGAGCTTCCTAGCCGAGCAGCTCCAGGGTGCCCGCAGCTACCGTCGCATCGCCGGATACTTCACCAGCTCGCTGTTTGAGATCGCCCACGAGTGGCTGGAGTCGATTCCGGACATTCGCATCGTGTGCAACGTGGATTTGGCACCAGAGGACCTGAAGGTCGCGCAGCTACGCGAGGCACGAATGCTCGGGCGCTGGAACGAGCGTTCAATGGAGGCTGAGTCCCTTCTGAACCGTGAACGCTACCAGCGCTTGGACGCCTTCCTCGCCAAGCGCGGGCAGGTGATCCGGGTCGCACCGGACAGCGTCTGCGGCTTTATGCACGGCAAGGCCGGCGTCATCGAGCGGGCCGACGGGCGCAAGGTCGGCTTCATCGGCTCCATGAACGAGACCCGTCACGGCTGGCAGCGCCACTACGAGATCCTCTGGGAGGACGATTCGCCGGACGGCGTGGAATGGATCGAGGCCGAGTTCGAATACCTGTGGAACGCCGCCCGCCCGCTACCGGAAGCGGTGTTCCGCGAGGTCAGGCGCCGCGGCCGGCGCTACGAGATACTGCTGCCGGACATCGACACGGAGGAGACTCTGGCGCACGCCGCACTGATCGAGTCCCCGATGTACCGCGAGGGCATGGCTCTGCAGCCCTGGCAGCAGGGGTTCGTCACCGAGTGCCTACGCCACTACAACGACCACGGTCAGGTGCGCCTGCTGCTGGCCGACGAAGTGGGTCTGGGCAAGACCCTGTCGCTCGGTACCGCGGCCCTAGCGCTGTGTCTGCTCTCAGAAAAGACCCGGAGGAGGCGCAAACCGATCGTGATCTTCGCCCCGGCCACGCTTTGCGAGCAGTGGCAGACCGAGATGATCGACAAGCTCGGCATCCCCTGTGCGCGCTGGCACTCCAGTCGCAAGGTCTGGCTCGACCCAGAGGAACGGGCGATCTCCCCCAGCGGACCGGAGCACATCGCCCGCTGTCCGCTGCGCATCGGCATCGTCTCCACCGGGCTGATGGTGCAGCCCTCCAAGGAGAAGGAGTTTCTGACCAGCATCACCTTCGATGTCGTCATCCTGGACGAGGCGCACAAGGCACGCTCCCGCCAGGGTTACGGCGAAAAGGCCGGTGAGCCGAACGAGTTGTTGGCCTTCATCCATGCGGTGGCCAACCGCACCGATCACGTGTTGCTTGGCACCGCTACGCCCATTCAGACGCAGGCAGAAGATCTGTGGGACCTGGTACGGGTGCTGCACCGCGGAAGCAGCGGCTTCGTGCTCGGCAACGACCTTGGCCCGTGGCACAACCCGAAGCGCGTGCTGCCTATTCTCAGCGGCGAGGAGCGGGTCGAGGACCTGGACTACGGTTGGAAATTATTGCGCTCGCCGCTGCCGACCATGGAATCCACCAACGAGCCGAACGCCCGCCGCTTGTTCCGTAACCTGCGCGAGGACCTCGGGGTGCGCCGCTCGGAGCATCTCGCCGGCGCCCTGACGGACCTTCCGATGGATCTCCGTGACGACCTGGAGACCGAGTTGGAGCGCGTGATCGACGGTGCGGCGTTCTTCCAACGCGAGAACCCCCTCGTCCGCCACGTGGTCCTGCGCAAACGCTTAACGCTGGAGGACCGCGGGCTGCTCGACAAGATCGCCGTCAACGTCCATCCGGAGGAAGGGCTGGTCAAAGAGCCGCACCGCTTCAACGCGCTGTTTCAGGGGACCGCGTTGCGCACCACACAGGATTTTGACCGCGCCTACGACGAAGCACGTGCGTTCGGGCGGGTGCTTGCCAAGCGCGGCAAGGGCGGCGGCTTCATGAAGAGCCTGATGCAGCAACGGGTGTGTTCCAGTGTTGTTGCCGGCATTAACACCGCAACGACCCTGCTGGAGGGGCGCCAGGTCCACGAAGACACCGAGGAGGCTGAGGCCGAGTTGGCCATCCAGACCGACGCGGAGCGCGCCGCGCTCGAAAGCCTGATCAACGCATTGGAGGGTATGAGCGACGACCCGAAACTGCGCGCCATCCGTTATTACCTCAAAGACGAGGGTTGGCTGGAGCTGGGCTGCATCATCTTCAGCCAGTACTACGACACCGCGCGCTGGGTCTCCGACGCGCTGGCCGAGGAGATGCCCGCCAAGACCATCGGTCTCTACGCTGGAGCCGATCGCAGCCGCCTGTACCGCGACGGTCAAGCGGTCGGCATCGCCCGCGAGGCCCTGAAACGTATGGTCGCGGACCACGACATCCGCATCATGGTAGCCACCGACGCCGCCTGCGAGGGACTTAACCTGCAGACCCTGGGCACCCTGATCAACGTCGATCTGCCTTGGAATCCGACCCGCCTAGAGCAGCGCATCGGGCGCATCAAGCGCTTCGGTCAGGCCCGCTCGACCGTGGACATGCTGAACCTCGTCCATCAGGGCACGGTGGACGAAAAAGTCTACGCGCGCATCTCCGCGCGCATGCGCAACCGCTACGACCTGTTCGGTGGTCTCCCGGACACCATCAGGGACGATTGGATCGACGACATCGAGACCCTGGGCGAGAAGATGGACCAGTACATCGAAGAGCGCCGCCAAGCCACGGGCTTCGACCTGCGCTACAACGACACCATCAAGCCCAGCGACGACGCCTGGCGGGACTGCGCGGCTGTGCTAGCGCGGCGGGATCTCGACAATTTGATGCGGCAGGGGTGGGGTGGTTGATTTGTGTCGACTGACGATTTTTCAAAAACCCATTCTGGAAGATCACACCCAGAAGCATGCGGATTTATCCTGAGCAGGTCTGGTTCCTGATACTCCGCCTGAATATCGGAAAAACGGATATCACGATATCTTAAGCTATCCGTAACCCCTAGCTGAAATACCCGTTAGCCGGAGGTGTGGCGAGCGTGGTCCCCACCCCGCCTTCCGTGTTCGCGTTGCCCCTGGATTTCTGAGCGCAATGCATTTTCCCGACTCTCCATCCCTTCTTTGTTGCACTGTTCCTGGCGCCGCGTGGTCACCTTGCCGGAAACTGCGTGCACCCACCCACCCTTGCTGTCGCTGAAGCCCTACCCCTGACTGTCAATTTGAGTTCCAATCCCGATACCTCTGGTTCAGCTTGTCCATCGCGGACTGGATGTGCTCTCCGTTTGCGTGCGAGTAGCGCTCGACCATCGCCAATGTCTTGTGGCCACTAATTCTTTTTACAGTCGGTAGGTCGACGCCCGCCTGCACAAGGTGGGTGATCGCTGTGTGGCGCAGAGTGTGGCGGACGACTTGGTCTGGATCGAGTCCCGCGGCTTCGACTACTCGACGGAAAGGTTTTCGGATTGTCGTGGTGTGGCCTTCCTTTGCCGCGGGGGAAGGAAAGAGCCAAGGTGTCCCCGGAGGAAGACCTTCTATGTAGCCTTCGAGAAACTCTGCCAGATGGCTTGTGATGGGTTGTTCGCGTGCTCCGCCCTTGGCCTTAGGTATGAAGATCACCTTCCGATCTAGATCGACGTTCTCCTTTCTAATGGATAGGATCTCCATCATCCGCATGGATGTTTCCAGCCCGATGACGATGAAGGGATAGACCTCGGCATTCGCATCGGCCATGGCGCACTGGACGAGGCGTTTAGCCTGCTCGACGGTAAGGTACGTGATCCGTCCGCTGTCTTCCCTGAATCGCTTGATGGTCGCAGGGCGGTGATCGATCCAGCCCCACTCTATGGCTTTGTTGAAGAGGTGCGAAAGAACCGCCAGTTCTCGATTTATCGTACCTGGACTCGACTTGTCTGCCCTGGCGTTTGACGCTGATCCTCGCTCTTTCGCTCTCGCACTTACTCGGTCTCCACCACGAAGTGAGGCATCGTCGAGGCGCTGTTTCTTGTAGCGCTCGACGTCAAACGTGGCGATCTTCGATATTGGAGTGTCCCCGAAGAAGGGGATAAGCCTGAGATTCAGTCGTACCCGCTTGGCCTTGAGGTCTTTGCCGCCTTCGTCATGGAGACGTGCCAGGTACTTTTCTGCGGCCTGTCTAAAGCCCAAAGCTACTTTCCGACCTTTCGGAAGAGCCAGGCGGTCGTGCTTCGCGTCGGTCCGTACCTTCGAGATGAACTCTTCGGCTTGCGTGCGGGTGGTGCCGTCGGACTCCCGTCCGACAACGCGATGGATGCGTTGGCCGTCCACCATGACGTTGACGGTGAATACTCCGTCTCCGCTACTGGAACGCTCGAAGGCGATTCCGTGTTCGGTGATCTTCTCGCCCGGCTTGAGCTTGCGCATGGCTGGGCGGGTGAGCTTCGTGAAGGTCTTCGCCATCGGTGGCCTCTCTTAGAACGGTATTTCGTCGTCGAAAGTCGGCTTTTGTAATTTCGGAGCTTCCCAAGTCGGCAAGTCGTCTGGTGAGGCTTCCCCTCTGGCGACGCGCAAGAACAGATCCCAGTGCTTTCGCAACTGAGGGAAGACCTCTCGGTCGAGCTTGTCCCAATCAGGGTCCGAACTACCGTATCGACTGTATCCGCCCAGCCACACAAGGCCGCTGTCCTTGACGAGCTTCCAAAGAACCTGCTCCTTATGGGTCAAGAGATCTTCATAAAGCATGGCGAGCCGAACGAACCGCTCCGCGTCGTCCACATCCCAGAGCACCGCTGCTTGGTCCGCGATGGAGATCTGAGGATCTCCCTGGTAACTGGACCCTTCGTGCAAGAGGACTCGGCTCAAACTTTCTTCTACTGCCCATTCGATAAAGCTCGATAGCGATCTGCGCTGCTTGCGGGCTGCCAGTTCGGCCAAGTACCGCAGTTTTGGGTCGAGGCGCACTCCTACGACCTTCGTGCGGATGCTGGTGTCGTCTCCGCCTTTCCTCTCTTTCGTTGCCATATCCACAACCTTAACTTGTCTGAAACGTTCTATTTAATTCTAGCAACGCGTTATTGATTTGACAACATCGAGAACATTTTCTAACGTTACGGACATGGGCACATAAATCTGGTGGTTTTCAGAAATGCAGGCACAAGATGTTGAGTTCGTGAGGGTAACAGTGCTTCCGGACGGGCGGCTCGACGCGAAGAATGCGGCTTCATACTTGGGGCTGTCAACGAAGACTCTGGCGATGATGCGGAGCGCCGGGACCGGCCCGAAATACGTTAAGAGAGGCCGAATCTTCTATTTCAGGGATGACCTGGACGAGTGGGTCCGGGGCGGCAGGGCTTCCAGCACCGCACAGGCGCAGCAGATCGCCTGATCTTGGGCTTCAAAGGAATACTGGGGCGATGCTGGACGAGGTCCTGAAGTACGCAGCGCATGGAAAGCCTGTGTTTCCGTGTGGGCAGGACAAGAAGCCTCTGACGGAGCACGGCTTCAAGGATGCCTCGACAGACGAAAGTATCGTCACCGCGTGGTGGTCCCATTGGCCGGACGCCTTGGTCGCAATGCCTACCGGCGCGGCCTCGGACACAGTTGTGCTTGATGTCGACGTCAAGAATGGGCACGACGGCGAAGAAAGTCTGTTTCGCTTGCAACGTCAGCACGAACAGCTACCTGATACCGTTGAGGTGCTGACGCCTTCGGGTGGTCGGCACCTCTATTTTGAGCACCCCGGTCGTCGCATCCCCTGCAGCGCGGGGAAGCTCGGCGACGGCCTCGATATCCGCGGAGACGGTGGTTACATCATCCTTCCACCTTCCCGCATCGGTGAGCACCAGTATGTCTACGAGGGCAGCAATCCGAATTCTCCAGCGCCCCTTCCTGGCTGGTTGCTTGAACTGACGGCGGCCAAGGCGACAACCACAAACCATTCCCACTCTCCCACCGCCGATGCATGGAACGGTGTAGCGGAGGGTGGGCGGAACTCTGAACTCTTCCGGTACGCTTGTCGGCTCCGTGCACGCGGATTGGTTGCAGGCGAAGCAGAAACGCTACTGCAAACCGCGGCAACCAGGTGTAGCCCTCCAGCACTGGACGCTGAAGTCTCGAAGATCCTCCGGTCGGCTTGGCGTTACTGCCCTGACCACCCTCTTAATGATCTCGGAAATGCAAGACGGCTATTGGACCTTGCGGGTGAGGATCTTCGCTACTCGCCAGAAACTGGTCGCTGGCTCATCTGGGACGGAAACCATTGGGGTGAGGACGTAGACGGAGAAGCTGCGCGCCAAGCGAAGACTGTTTGCGAACTGGTCCGGGCAGAGGCGCAAAACGCGTCCGACCCGGATGCGCGTAGGGCATTAGAAAAGCACGCCAAGGCGTCGGGACAGGTGGGTCGGGTGTTGGCCATGCTCTCACTGGCACAAAGCGAAAAAAATGTACCCGTGCTGGTCGATCAGCTTGATCCAGATCCCTTTCTGTTGGGGGTTCCCGGCGGCGTGGTTGACCTCCGGACGGGCGAGATGCGAGGCGGACGCCACCAGGACTTGATCACCAAGCGGGTTGCTGCCGCTCCCAGCGAGGATGAAATCGACGCTGAACGCTGGCATCGATTCTTGGGGGAAGCGACGCAGGAAGACGATCAGTTGATCCGGTTCTTACGTCAGCTCGCAGGCTACTGTCTAACTGGGGATACTCGGGAGCATGTCCTTGCGTTTGTCTACGGCCCCGGCGGGAACGGCAAGAGCGTCTTTCTGAACACAATAGTGGGCTTGATGGACGAGTACGCGGTAACGGCAGCCATGGATACCTTCACGGCG
>JAYEJW010000317.1:0-2166 GCA_034716535.1 Pseudomonadota bacterium | reverse complement strand
AGGCAATCTCGTAGGGCGGATCAAGGAGCGCAGCGACGGATCCGCCGATGGCCGCGATTTTGGTGGGTCCGCTTCGCTTGACCCACCCTACAGCGGCCGGGGTGCCCCGGGTTTTTGAGAAGCTACCCGAAACTCAGGTAACTTGCTGAGAACTGGCAACAAAAAAGCCGTCCTAAGACGGCTTTAAACGTTGTGTTGGGGCGGCGACTACCGAAAAACGGTCGCAACCGATTGATAACATGAAATATAGAAATTTCGGTTGATCGCAGTTGCCCCCATAGTTGCCCCCGCTCGCTGCATGTCACCGACCGCTGTGGTTGCGCCGTCTCAAGTCCAGTCGTCGAGCGATATGCCCCATGAATCTAGTCGCGCAGCCATCCCTGCGAGTGACACGGTCACGAAGGCGTCGTGCTGTGCGGTCAGCCGCTCGAAGGTGTTCCAGTGCATCCCCTTGGGTTTCCATCCGTCGCCGTTGAGGATACCCGGCTCCCAGCCCAGCTTTTCCCGGATTCTGTCCGCCCGTCTTGCCGACCGGTCGTCGTAGGTTTCCCGCTGGCTGGTATAGGCCAACTGGTAGCAGTGGCGGCAGGCGAAGATACCACCGCCGTAGAGGATCGCTACGCGCCGACCGCAACCGCGTGCCGGACAGCGAAACCAGGGGCGTTGCCCGCCGAGGTTACAGGGTGTCCAGTCCAGATAAACGGGATAGCTTTCGTCTTTCCACTCCTTGCCGCCGCTGCGGTGGCGGTAGGTGAGGATCACCCGGCCCGGTTCGGTGAGCACTCCAATGGACGCCACAACCTCGCCGTTGCGGGACCACTGCCAGCCGAATGCTTGATGTGGGGTGAGCAAGCCATCCCGTTTCCAGCGCCGCACGTCGATGGACCGGTAATCGTCGGTGGTGTCTTTTGCGCCCCAATACCAGCGCTTTCCGCTACCAATGCCGCCCATGGTCGCCTCCAGATTTACCCGAAATCATTTGGGAATTTCCCCTCTTGTTTCATCCCCTATCGGGCTTGAGTGGCCGTTGTTGGTAGGCTTCGGCTTTGGCAAATACCGTTCGCAATAACGCCGGTCACTGTCCCACAGGCCCGCGATGGCCTCCGGCTCTCCCTTGGCGCAGTGGCCGAGGTGGGGATGGTCAATGCGCTTGAAGTGGATGCAGTCGCCGCAATGAACGGAACGTGGGCGAGGTATCGGTCTGTCGGCTGCCCGGTTCCAACACCAGGGGCAGCCCAACACCTCGCCGGAGACCCACAGCCAGATCGGTCCGCAGTGCCTGCAAATGGCGTGCTCGGTGTAGTGGGCAGGGCGTTTGCCCTGATCCATCTCTCGGCGCTGCACCAGTGATCGGGCGAAGGCGGCCAGGGTGTCGCTGCTGATGTCGCCGTTGCGCCAGTCTTCGATGTCCTCCGGTGCCAGTGCCTTCCGCACCTCCACCGGGCTGATAGAAAGTCCTCGGCAGGCATCGGCCAGGGCCTCCGGCAGCTTGGAGTTTTTTTCTTCTGAACTCCTATACGCAGAATCCGCAATATCCGCACAATCGCGTTCTTCGGGGGATTTCTGCGCGTTCTGCGAATTGTGCGTATAGGGTGTTTCTGTCGAGTTGGTCACCCCCAGGGTTTTGCGCCAGCTCATCGCCAGGCCCTTGCAATCTCCGGCCTCACCCGGACCATTGGCGAAGGTGGACGGCCGGGGCCGTCTCGCGGCGGTTCGATGACTTCTAGATAGCCGCGCTCTTCAAGGGCCTCCAGGGCTTCGCGGAGCATCGAGACACGGGGGAAGGTACCGCGCAAGGCGTTGAACGCTTCGCGCACGGTAAATCGAGCCAGCCTGCCGCGTTCCATCCAGTCCCACACCAGCCGGGCGGCGGCAATAGTGGGATCGGCCCCCATCATGTCCAGCGCCGCCAAGCTGTGATGGGTGACAACGGCCATGATTTCCAGGGACGCGTTCATTGTCTCGACGGTGATGGCAACTTCCCATGGCCTGCGGTGGGCGTGCTTGATGCCATGTAGTACCCCGGCCAGACGTGCCGCCGCTCCCGGTGCCTTGCCCGCCCAATCAGTGAAATGCTCCAGCTCCCGGCCGGGTTGCATCTGCACCTCGATGGCCTGGGCGAAGGCATGGTGTTCTGAAAGCGCCTCTTCGCTCAGGCGAAGCAGG
>JAYEJW010000316.1:0-2167 GCA_034716535.1 Pseudomonadota bacterium | reverse complement strand
CGCTGGCCTGCGCGCCGGACCCGGTCAGCGCGGCGCCCATCACCGGCGCCACCGACCAGTGCGAGACAGAGTTTCATTTTCATAACCAGGTTAGCCGCATCTTCGAGGACCCCCGCGTCACCAAGCCCTACACAGAGGAGCAATGGGGTGCGATCGAAGAGCTCGGTCACCAGGTCGATGCGGAGCTTTCGACCAACGAAGTCCGCCTGACCATGGGCGGCGAGCCCACCTTCGTCTCCATCGACGACGTGGACGGCGACGAGTGGAATATCGCCGCGTTGGGGCCGACCAAGAAGGGGCTCGCGGAGAAGCTGCTGTATCGCCTCAAGGACCACTTCTCCCCCGGCGGCCTGCTCCATATGGGCCAGGGCAAGTGGTATCCCGGTGAGCAGCTACCGCGCTGGGCCCTGTCCTGCTTCTGGCGCAAGGACGGCGAGCCCGTCTGGCAAGACCCAGCCTTGTTCGGGAACGAGGCCGAGAGCTACGGCTACAGTGCCGAGGATGCCAGGGCCTTCATCCGCGCCCTCGCCGAGCAACTCGGCGTCGTGCCGGAACACGCCCTGCCCGCGTACGAGGACGTCTTCTACTACCTGTGGAAGGAGGCGCGGCTGCCGGCCAACGTGGACCCGCTGGACAACAAGATCAAAGACCCCATCGAGCGCAAGCGCATCACGCGGCTGTTTCAAAAGGGCATCAATGAGGTAGCGGGCTATGTGCTGCCCCTGCGATGGGCCGGGCTCCATCCGAGCGGTGGCTGGAAGAGCGGCAGGTGGACCTTCCGCGACGGCAATCTGTTCCTGATCCCCGGCGACTCCCCCATGGGTCTGCGCCTCCCCTGGACGCCTTGCCCCATGTGCCGGAGGGCGAGCTCGAGCCGGAGCGCAACCCCTTCGAGCCCCGCGGTCCGCTGCACCACCCCGTCGACGAGATCGCCAAGCACTATGGGCGCATCACCCAGGCGGACCAGGCGCCCCAGCGCATCCGCGAGCAGGGCCCGAACCCGGCGGCGACCGGCTACCGCTACGGCCGCCCGACCCCGTCTGCCGACGCCTTCCACGCCCAAAGCGACCAGCAGGCGCTACCGGACGACCTGACTGCCGACCCGGTGCGTACGGCCCTCTGCATCGAGTCCCGCGACGAACGGCTCTACTGCTTCATGCCGCCTCTGACGCATCTTGAGAACTGGCTCGAGCTCGTGGCCTGTATCGAGGCCGCGGCTGACAGCCTGGGCACCCGGATCATCATCGAGGGCTACGAGCCGCCCAGAGACCATCGCCTGCAAAAGCTCGCCGTGACCCCGGACCCCGGCGTCATCGAGGTGAACATCCACCCGGCGACCACTTGGGATGAGATGGTACGCAACACCCACATCCTCTACGAGGAGGCCCGCCTCGCCCGGCTCGGCACCGAGAAGTTCATGCTCGACGGGCGCCACACGGGGACGGGCGGCGGCAACCACGTCACGCTCGGTGGACCGTCTCCGGCCGATAGCCCGCTGCTGCGCAAGCCCGACCTGCTACAGAGCCTGATCACCTTCTGGCAGCACCACCCCAGCCTGTCTTATCTGTTTTCGGGGCTGTTCATCGGCCCCACCAGCCAGGCCCCGCGAGTCGACGAGGCCCGCGACGACGCCCTATACAATTTGGACATCGCCTTCAAGCAGATCCCCCCGGACGAGGTACCCCGGCCCTGGATCGTCGACCGGGTGCTCAGGAACCTGCTGGCGGATGTCAGCGGGAACACACACCGCACCGAGTTCTGCATCGACAAGCTCTACTCGCCGGACTCGGCCTCCGGCCGTCAGGGCCTGGTGGATTTCCGCGCCTTCGAGATGCCGCCCCATGCCCGCATGAGCCTGGTCCAGATGCTGCTGCTGCGCTGCATGGTCGCCCGCTTCTGGAAGGAGCCCTATACGCGACAGCCCGTTCGCTGGGGCACCGAGTTGCACGACCGCTTCCTGCTGCCCCACTTCGTGCGCCAGGACTTCCAGGACGTGATCTGCGACCTGCAACGGGCCGGTTACCGGTTTGAGATGGCCTGGTAACCCATCTTTGTCAGTTCCAGGCCGAATTTCCCGGAAAACGGGCTGATTTTCCAGTTCCCAAAAATAGCTATTATCCAATAATCAATAAGATACAAATTTTCCGCTCCTGAAATCGGAAAAGTA
>JAYEJW010000315.1:0-2168 GCA_034716535.1 Pseudomonadota bacterium | reverse complement strand
TGCAGACGCCTGAATAATTCTGACGTTGCAGTACACTGGAAAGCCGGTCACCGTACCGGCTTTTTTATTGGCGTGACCGTCGAATCACTGCAGCATCGTCGTTCGATTGAACGGGTTTAATAAGTCGGGGCAATATGATAAAAGCCTTTTTAACGGAGGCCCCCTCTCGTGACGGAACCGTGACGTCGGTAAGCGTTAAAAACGCACTCGCAATGCCACTGGCAGCAGCCTGTCTGCTCGCCATACCGTGCCGGTCTGCCGACTTCCATGTCGGGAGCGTGGACGGCTTGCTGGACCTCACCATATCCTATGGGCTGGGTGTACGCGTCGATGACGCTGACAAAAAGCTGGTCGCCATCGCCAACGGCGGCAAGCGCTCGTCGGCCAACCAGGATGACGGCACTCTGAATTACAACGAGGGTGTGTTCTCCAACGCACTGCGCTTCAACGGCGACCTCACGCTGGCCTGGCGGCAGTTCGGTGCCTATATCCGCGGCTTTGCTTTCTACGGTTACCGGTTCAGCGGATCGCTGACCTACCAGGGCATTCTGGGCGGGATCACCCTGGTGCCGAGGTTTCTCTTTACTCACGACTTGCACGGTACCACGCCGGCGCCGGTCGGCACCTTCGTGGAAGAGTGAAAATCGTTCACGGCCGGACTCGGGCTTAACTACATCAACCGCTGGACCGGTAACCTGAGTTATACCAATTTCTTCGGCGCAGAGACGCAAAGCCCGCCAAGAATAATTCTTTGCGCCTTTGCGCCTTTGCGAGAAAATAAACCGCTCATCACGACTTATCGGTCCGAGGCGAAGCCTCGCTAGCTTATGAGCATGAGACGGACAATCATCTTCTGGCTGACGATGGTGCTGGGCGCCGGCAAGCTCATGGCGGCTGCCACCGACGAGCAGCCCCGCAGGCTCGATGGACCCGAACTCACGCCGCTGGGCGCCGAGCGCGGCGGCAATGCCGACGGCACCATCCCGGCCTGGAGCGGTGGCATCACCGAGCCGCCGGCCGGCTATAAAACGGGGAGACAGCATATCGATCCCTTTGCCGACGACCCGGTGCTGGTTCGCATTAGCGCAGACAATATGGACAAATACGCCGACCAGCTCAGCGAGGGCCAAAAGGCCTTGCTGAGCGCTTACCCGCAGACCTGGCACATGGGCGTTTACCCGACGCAGCGTTCCGCTTCCTACCCGGACTGGGTCTATGCCGCCGTCAAGGCAAACGCCAGCACGGCACAGGTCGTCCGCGAAGGCAAGGGCGGGGTGCTTGGTGCCAACGTCACCATCCAGCCGGGCCTGCTGGCAGGCAACGGTCTCCTGGTGCTCGAGCCCGTCGACCAGACACACGATCCGCGCAAGACCTGGCGGTACAGCCGGGCACTGCGGCGGGTGCTGCGCCTGCCCAACGTTGCCCATGAGTTTCCCGCCTTTAACGTCGACAATCTCCGCACCGTCGACGAGTTTGATATGTTCAACGGTTCTCCGGAGCGGTTTGAATGGCGGCTGCGGGGTAAGCGGGAACTGTATATCCCCTATAACGCCTATCGCATCTACAGCAGCGATGCCGGTTATAGCGACATTATCAAAACCCGGCATATCAACCCGGAGTTGGCCCGCTATGAACTGCACCGGGTGTGGGTCGTGGAGGGGACCCTGAAGCCGGGCATGAAGCATATCTATTCCCGGTGCGTGTTCTACCTCGACGAGGACAGCTGGCAGATCGCCGTTGCCGACAACTACGACCGCGAGGGTCAGCTATGGCGTACCTCGGAGGCCCACGCGCTGAACTATTACCAGGTGCCGGTCCAATGGCGTACGCTCGAGGTCTATTATGATCTGAAAGCGCAGCGTTACCTGGTTTCCGGGCTGGATAATCAGCGCAATCCCTATCGCTTTACCGAGCAAGCCGATCCGCGTGAATTCAGCCCCAATGCACTGGGTTTATACATTCGATGAGGCCGCGATGAGATTAATTGCAGTTGGCGTGCCCGTTGGCTAGTATGCATCGGGACTGGTTCTTCTGCGTGATGGTGGTTTGATTGGCGGGACAGCCTGCGACCCAGACCAGTCTTTTTCATCTGCTACTCAGAACGTTATGTCTGAACTTTAAGGGGGAGAGGATGAGAGTGGCTGACGCCAGTTTAGTGTGGGTGGACC
>JAYEJW010000314.1:0-2179 GCA_034716535.1 Pseudomonadota bacterium | reverse complement strand
CTTAATCTTTATTTCGCCAACATTCATGCAAGAAATGCAGCGCCTCTTATCCGCTGGTGCGGAACAAAACCATCATGAAACGACTGCGTCTAAAATGCCCTTTTGGGGCTGATTTTCATCAGCCCAGTGTCGCCCTTATGCCTTGACTTCCGGGGGCAGAATCTCACGTGCGATCCGCTTCAGGTAGGTGTGGATCCGCTTGAGGTTTTCCAGCATGGTCATTTCCATGCGGGTGGTTTCGATGCCCTTGTCCGCCTCTGCCAACGACCGGGACTGAAGATCCAGGGCCTGATGGAGCAGGAAATCAATGTCCGCCTTCATCGTTAACACCTCCTCTGCTGCCTTCTGATCGAGCTCGCGTACTGCCTTTATGGCCAACGCCAGGGCTCTTGGAGAGCTTGTCTGCCAGATTCCGCAGCAGATGGCGCATGGTCTCACTGGTCTCGATACCGTCTTCTAATGCCCGGTAACCGAGATCGACCAGTTCGGTTTCGATGACGTCACCGACGCTCTCGAACAGGTCTGCGGCCTTCATGGACAAGGCGAGCTCCGTGCTCTCGTCTTCGGAAAGCTCCTGTATGCGCAGCGCCCCGAGATAGCGCAGGATATCACCCTCCAGCACATCCACCTGATCATCCATGGTTCTCACTTCCGCCAGTTTTTTCCGGTCCCGCTCCAGAAACGCCTGACGCAGGCACAAGAACATTTCGGTAACGATATCGCCCGTGCGGGCGATCTCCAGTCGGACATTCTGCAACGCCAGTACCGGTGTGCCGAGCGGGCCCTCGCTGAGAAACACGGGTTGGATGATAACCGTTTCCTTCTCCACCTTATCAGGTATCAGCCACTGAACAAAGCGCCCGAGTTGGGTCGTAAAGCCGATAAAGAGCAGGGTGTTGACGATAATAAATAGCGTATGTGCATTGGCGATCTGGCGTGGCACCTCAGCAGTGAGCCGGGCGGTTCCCTCGAGTTCCGGGGAACTCGGAGAAAAGGCGGTCACCCAGCTCGCGAGTATCGAGATAAATGGCAACCAGATGATGACGCCTCCGACATTGAATACTACGTGTACGGTCGCGGCGCGCAGGGCCTCGCGCGGTTTACCCAAACTTGCCAGCAAGGCGGTGATGCAGGTGCCAATGTTGGCGCCGAAAGCCAGCGCAATGCCCGCCTCGAGTGTGATCAGACCCTGGTCCGCCATGGTAATCACAATCGCGGTCGTGGCGGAGGATGACTGTACGAGGGCGGTGAACAGTGCGCCGACGAGCGTCGAGCTCACACAACTGACACAAATGATCGCCCAGTGCGTCAGTCGGTTCCTGGAACGCCAGGGTCTCCTGGAACGGGATGCCGAGAGCAGCTATCTGGCCGGCGAGGCCGTGGAAGTGGAGCCGATGAATCAGTTGCTGGGCCATGCCATTACCTACCGCATCGCCGTGGGGCCGCAGGCCGGGCGCAAGGTGTTCACCCTGCGGACGCTGCCGGTCTGCGATCCGGAGGATCCGTTAGGCAACACGGTTGGTAAGGTGGGCAGCTTCAGTCTGCATGCGAGCGTGGCGGCCAAGGCGCGGGAACGACGGTGCCGCTACATCAGCGGCCCGACGGTGTCCGAGAAGCGGTTGTCACTCACGCCAAATGGGAACGTCCGCTACGAATTGAACTACTGTCATCCGAGAGATCGCTGTCGAATACCCGCTTTGGGTCGTTTTCCGCCTTTTAGCAACTTCTAATAGTAGTGCTGGCTAAACTTCTGGATTCGGCTGGAGTCGGCCAACTCCAGACTTTTGCTTATACTTGCCTTAGTGACAGCTTTATTCCGTCAAGCGGCCATTGATTTACAGAGGTCAATGGGTAGTCATTAGCATAAGATATGCCTGCTTCGGAAGTAAAATACGATGGACGCGCACACCTTTCCACAATGTCAAGTTGACCAACGGCTTGGGCACCAGGACGCCACGCCCACATGCAGACTGAACCCGCATACCCTACGCCAGCGTCCGCAGGGTGAACGCCTTGCGGCCCGCCTGTCCCCCACGGCGATGCGTTAGGCGCTTAGCGCATATTTCGCGACAACATGTTGGTAACAACAGAGTTCGCTAATATACAGGCCTGTGCTTTTGGCTGTTCTCCGCAGGAGAACCACTTTTTCGAGCGTAGTCTCGGAAAAAGCGTAGTACCT
>JAYEJW010000313.1:0-2180 GCA_034716535.1 Pseudomonadota bacterium | reverse complement strand
AGCCGGTGGTGCAGGGATCGCCGCACCCAACGGCGGCGAGTCGGCGGCCGACTGGTCCTCGCAGTAGAACCAAATCAGTCCCCCTTTTTTTAGGGGGAAGGTACCGCCGGCTCGAAGAGCCGGGGGTAGGGGGTTCTGCGCAGAGGTAGTCGGTACCCGAAGCCCCCTGCAACGACAGTCAACCACCGCACATGATCCACGCAGCAGCAGTTTCGCGTCACGCCGAAACATGCAACCCATCTGCAACGTTCTACGGCCAGATGCCACGCTGTTCAGTGGCCCGTCGGCAGCGTCGCACCGCGACCACGTGAGCAGCGGTTCGCAGAGTCGGGCGAGGTAGAGATGGGGCTTCTGGTTGCACCTCGGACCAGGCTTCTTGATAGGAGTCCAGCCGATCGAGGAGCGCCGCCCTGGTCGTCACCATCGCATCGGTAGCCCCGAGCATCGTGTCGCGGAGTCGGTTTTGAACGTCTGCCTCGGTCCAGTTCTCGTTGGCCAGGTTCTGGACCCATTCAAAGTAGGAAACCACCACACCGCCGGCAGCGCTGAGAATATCCGGCACCACGACGATGCCACGATCACCGAGCATGTCGTCGGCCTCGGGCGTGGTCGGCCCATTGGCTGCCTCGATAACAAGCTTCGCCTCGATCTGCCCGGCGTTCGTAGTCGTGATCTGGGTCTCCAACGCCGCCGGGATCAACACATCGCACGGAACGCTGAGCACTTCTCGGCGGTCGAGCGGTTTGGTGCCGGGCATGTCGATCACCGACCCGGTCTCATCCTTGTGCAGCTCAACCCTCGTCAGGTCGAGCCCACCTGGATCGCTAATCCCGCCGCGGCTGTCGCTCACCGCGACGATCCGGGCGCCGGCAGTCTTGAGAATCCGGGCCGCGTTACGGCCGGCATTCCCAAACCCCTGAATCGCCGCCGTCATCTCCGGCAGGTCGGGCAGGCTCGGGAGCGCGCCTATGGCAAGGAGATGCTCGAGCACATAGAACAGACCCTGGGCGGTCGCAGTTTCCCGTCCAGTTGAACCTCCAAGGTCGAGCGGCTTGCCGGTAACCACCGGAAGGTTGTTCTGGCGGGGATGCATCATCGAATACGTGTCATAGACCCACGCCATTGTTTGCGAATCGGTGTAGAGATCGGGCGCAGGAATGTCCGTATGCGGTCCGATGTCGTCGCCGAGAGCAGCGATGAATCGCCGGGTGATCCGCCGCTTCTCGTTCTTTGAAAGAGTCTTGGGATTGCAGTTCACTCCACCCTTCGCACCACCAAATGGAATGCTGGTAAGAGCGCACTTCCACGTCATCCAGGTGGCGAGCGCCTTGATTTCGTTCTCGTCGACGTCCGGATGGAAGCGGATGCCGCCCTTACCGGGCCCCCGCACGTTGTCATGGAGTACTCGATAGCCGACGAATGTGTGGACGAAACCATCGTCGAGAACCACCGGCAACGCCACCTTGATGGTCCGTTCCGACTCGAACAGCAGCTCGGCCATCCCGCGCCATCCCGCAAGAGGATGAACAAAGGGGATCGCTCGATCGAACTGGCGCCTTGCGATATGGAAAAGATCAAGATCCTCGGTGACAGCACGCATGACATCCCCTTGTAGCTCCCCTCCATCGTCCTCGATGAGGGGCTCAATTGGAAGAGAAACTGCCTTAACCAAGGCTGGACTCGCAACCGGTCCAGAACGCGTCAAACTGATTCTGGTTGAGGCTGAAGATCCACACCTCTCGGATCTTCCCGTCTTTGAGCGAGAGCACGTGCAAAGCGTCCGTAGCGAGCTGTCTTCCCATATGGGTGGCACGCATGTGGCCCAGCAGCACTATCAGTTGGTCGACCTGGCTGACCACCGTGGGCGAGTTGAAGTGCAGCACGCTCCGTGTGAGTTGAGCCGTCCGTCTCAAGAGGCCGAGGATTGCCTCTTGCCCCTGGTAATCACCCGCTAACCCTGACCTTCCTGGAAGGTGGAGAAGCGAAGCATCGTCGAGCAGGAACGTCGCCGCGGCATCGTCTCCCGCGAGCAGCGAGTCATAAAGGGCCGGTATCTGCCCAACGCCGTTGTTGCGGATCATGGATTCTCGTCTCCGACTCTGCTGATCAGCTTCCATCGTGCTCCGAAACTGTCAACGGCCGCTCATCTGTCCCTCAACGCGTGCCCAATCGCGATCGGG
>JAYEJW010000312.1:0-2183 GCA_034716535.1 Pseudomonadota bacterium | reverse complement strand
GGCATTGGTTGGTTTCCAGGGGTGGGGGGTGATGATGGCCCGCTGTCTGGCGGTCCGTCGGACGGGAGTCGCGGCAGCGCCCGGATGAGGCGCAGACTCCACAACGGGAGGACGATTGTCGTGGGTTCCGGACGCTGCCGTGATCTGATCCATGACCAAGTAATAACAAACAACACTAAACAACGTCAACAGGATTGAGTGAGTTCGCGAAAACATCCTCGCCAAAACCCCACACATTGGGCGGACGAGCATCATTGCGGTGCCGTATTTCATGGGTGAGTTTTCTGAGTGGTTCACTCATGGGCAGTGCAAGACAAATCTCAGCAGGATCGCAGTGCCGCTACCCGCTTAGATTGCCGGTTGTGGATGGTCCCCTCGTCTAGCGGCGCAATGGCTCGACATGCTGGTGCATAGTGCCAGAAATGAGCCGTCGCACTACACCCTTGCGACAAAGACGATGAACTCGTCATCGCTTGTTGGGGGACGCTCTTGGTGTTCGCCATGCACCACGACGTCTGTGAACCCAGCCTTTTCAAGCATCAGCAACATCTCGTTCTTGAAGTACATACCAATGTGAAGCAGCCGCTCCTCGTCGGCCTCCCGCGTCCCGTCTCGCCATCTCTCAATATTGATCGCCATCGTCACCCGCTGTTCGAGGGGATCAACGGAGACCAAGCGGGAGACCAACGCGTACTCCGAGCCGTCTGTGGCGGTTCGCCGACGGTTCGGTGTCGTGCTTTCTTCCGGCAACGAGGAGCGCTTCCTTTCCAGCCAGTATCCCCAGTGTTGGGGATCGGCGTATGGCACCTCGATGTCGATGAGCAGCGTACCTCCCGGCTCAAGATGGTCTCGAAATCGGGCAAGCGCTTCGCTGTCTTGGTCCCGGTCGCTCCCAAGTCCAAAACTGCCACACACGAACATCGTGCGGTATTTGCGCGGCAGGTCAAGGGCGTGCATCGGCTGGACGTACAGGTTCGGTTGCATTCCTTCCAAAGCAGCCTTGTGTCGGCATGCCTCGATCATGTCAACAGAGACGTCACACCCGTCCACATCGATACCAGCCCGGAGGTACGGCAGCAACAGCCTGCCCGCACCGCAACCGACATCGAGGGCAGGCTGTCCGGATCGTTCGATGGCCGCCTGAAAATACGGAATCTCGTGAGGCCGGAAGTCATCGTTGAACTCCGCCCACCAAGAAGCAACCAACCCGTAGTGCCAGGTCTGTGGTCCAGGCTCGATACGTTCCTCCTGACGCTGCCAACGATCGTACCCGTACCGGATACAGCGTGACGTTTCTCAGTCTCAACGCCCCACCCATATCGAAAGCACTTCGGCACTTGCCCTACGCTGCCTGCCCCATACGCGGCGCTAATAGGCACGCCTGAGCAGGGTCGCAGTGCCGCTGCCCGCCCTCGATTGCCGGACATGGGCGGTTGTGAAACGGTGAGAAGCCCGTTTCCTGAGATTGGTTGTGGGTTCTTCAGCTTGGGTGTGAGCTATTGATGGTGTTGTCGATTGCTGTGAGTGCCTCTTCGATGCCGGGGTGGTCTTGTAGCGAGTAGCCGAATTTCCTGGCTCGGTTCCGCAGCGCATCATCTTTGAGCATGTCTCGGACTGCCCGGCGGAGCAAATCGGTTTCCGAGTCTGGGTGTAGCACTGTTCCTAGTCCAAGGGTTGCCACGCGGTCCGCGTTGAGGTCTTGGTCCCTACCGAAAGGAATGCACATCATTGGCACGCCGTATTTGAGGCCGGCCGCTACGGTGCCATGACCGGCGTGAGTGACCAGCAGATCGGCTTCGGCCAGAACTACGTCGTGGTTGACGAAGTCAATGGCAGTCACGTTCTCTGAGGTGTCAAGCTCTTCAGGTGCGACCATTGGGCCGGTTGTTACGACAGCTTCGATATCTAGCTGTGCGCAGGCGTCGCAAAGGCGCTGCAATGTCGCTCCTTGGTTCTGGTTGCTTGTGCTGAGGGCGATGAGCACGAGCCTGCGATCGGGTAGGCGTCGTACCCAACTAGACCGCCAGTTATCTACTGCTCGCAGGGGACCCACATGCAGCACCCTTTCGCCTGCTTCCTCTCCCGAGAGCGGGTCGAAACCAGCGAAGCTGAATACGAGAACACAGTTGGCCATGTCCATCATCGCCCTTCTCGAAGAGAACTCCGGAACTCCATCTCGGGTC
>JAYEJW010000311.1:0-2187 GCA_034716535.1 Pseudomonadota bacterium | reverse complement strand
GATGACGTTGAAGTACTCGATGAGCCGCCCATAGATAGCGTCCTCGTCCTCACCAGCCAGACCGCTGTAGCCGGCGACGCCCGCGTACAGGATGGCAGCAACTTTGCGCGGCATATCCGCCTGGGAAGCGTCGCCGCTTTATAGCTTGGGGACGAGGAGGTTGGAATCGTATTCCCCGCCGAAGTGAAGCACATGCGCGCCATGGTTGAAGGACGCGTCCTTGACGTAGGGCGGGGAGGGAATGATTTCGTAGGGAGCCACGATGAGTTGCACGGTCTCTCCAGCTTTAAAGAACGTGCTGCTGGGATATAGCGCAACGTCGACCGGCACGATCTCGCCGGCTTTCAGTTTCTGTTCCCTGGCCCCATTTTGCACCGGGTGCCACTCCGTCGACTCGACGGGATCGAGTTCACGCCGAGAAACCCTGCAGTATCCTCGTGTGACCATGTCCTTCTTGCTTCCGACAGAGCCGTAGAAGTGAACAGGAGTGCCCTCTCGATCTAGCTTGTTCACGGCGACGAACAAGGCCATGTCATCCGGAGTCTCCTGACCGGTGCTCTCGGGCCGGCTCTCCACCCACACCCGCAGCTTCATGTAGCCACTCAGCTCGGTGTCTTCGGTGAACGTGTGATGGAACTCCGCCTTCCCCTTTTTCGCCGGGTACGCCAACTCCATCTGGGTCTGCGGCCTTTCCAACGAAAGGGATTGCTGCTCGGTCAGATAGAGCCTCGTGTACTCCGTGCGAGCGATCGGCCATTCGTTCTCGTGACGGACTTCATGGATCTCCTCGCGGCTGGAACGGACCTCGAGTCGCACGCTGGGAGTGTCGAGGAACCCGCTCGACGTATCGTCCTTCAGGAAGCAATCCATGAATCTGCGGGTCATTTCTTGCACTTCCGGCGAGTAATAAGCGTCCCACTTGCCGGTGCGATGCGTGTACACCCACTTGTGTTCCGACTTCGCCTTGATGAAGGCCCGGAAAGAACCCATCGTGTGCAAGCCGTGGTCGGAGAACGAGGCGCAAACGAGCATGGGGACCGTGATCTCTTCCAGCTTGGCTGCCTTGGCCTTCCAGAAGTCGTCATATAGAGGGTGGTTCTTCAGATAGTCCGTGGGGATGCACTCCTCGGCCTCCACGAAATCCTCTTGCGTACCATTGATCGCAGGCTTCACTTCGGTGGCCCACCAGAAGGCGGGGAAGCCGACTTCCGACAGCCCGCCAAAGGCGAAGATGTCGCGATACGGATCCGTGAGTCCTTCCCACGGAGAAATGCAGCACAAGGACGGAGGCGGTCCTCCATAGGCCTGGCAAGCCGCGACATGGAACTGGGAAATGGCCAGGAAGCTGACGCCGTTGAGCCCCACCTTGCCGGTACACCAGGGCTGCTTGGCGACCCACTCGATGGCCTCGTAGTAGCACTTGCCCTGATGCTCTGAGAATGCCGAGGGCAGACCGTCGCTGTTCGCGTAGCCCGGCAGGTTCATATTGACGATGGCGTATCCGTTGGGCACCCAGAAGTTGGGATCCGGAGACTCCCAACTCGTCAGCTTGGAAAACACCGGCTTCCCCGCTTGCGGAATCAGCCGATACTGCTGCGGTGCGCCACCCAACGGCGTTTTCTTCAGCGCAGGCGTGAGGTGATTGTTGTAAGGGTGCGCACACATTACTACAGGCACTTGTTCGCCCTTCTCGGCTACCGTCTTTGACCGGTAAATGTTCGCCGTGACGGAGAACCCTTCGCTCATGGGGATTCTGACGTCGTATTCGCACAAGATGCCCGGGTCGGGTTCGGTCAGTTCACACCGAGGCTTGAACAGCTGGCCGCTCTTCACCGCGTGACCCACGATTGGACCGAGTGCCTCGAATGTCCGCACCAGATTGGCGAGTTCTTCTTTCATCATCGACTTCGGTCACTTAGCGGCAGAGAGATCGAACGAGATGTCCAGGACGCAGTTGTTCGAGACGAACAGGATCATGGGTCGTCGTACTCCCCGGTTTCCCCCAGACGGATCGATCCATTGCGCGATGTCGCTCACAGCCGCTCCCGAGTGGCCCCCCCAAAATTTTAGTCTAGTGCCTGAATCGAAAGTCACTTTTCCACGTCAAAACAACCTGTTACAATATGTCCCCATGATTAAAGATTTCATGGAAACTCGTTCAATAGGGACAGGATATCTCGCAACTTG
>JAYEJW010000310.1:0-11010 GCA_034716535.1 Pseudomonadota bacterium | reverse complement strand
ACACCCTCCGCCGGCGTGCCGGCGGAGGGTGTTTTTGTGTGGAGGTCCGATTGCGGAGTCCCTGCAAAAGCGGGGAGCAATAGGCTTCAGGTTATGGTTTAATTGCGCGCCATGTTTCGACCCCTCCCTCTCTTCATCGGTCTGCGCTACACGCGCGCCAAGCGGCGGAACCATTTCATCTCCTTCATTTCCCTGATCTCGATGGTCGGCATCATGCTGGGGATTGTGGCCCTGATTGTGGTGCTGTCGGTCATGAACGGCTTCCACAAGGAGATCCAGGAGCGCATTCTCGGCATGGCGTCTCACGCGACGCTTTCCGATCCCTACGGGGACATGTCGGACTGGGCGGACGTGCTGGATCGGGTGCGGGAGCATCCGGCGGTGTTGGGGGCCGCACCTTTCGTGGAGCTACAGGCAATGTTGGTCAACGGCGCAAATGTGAGCGGCGCCGTTCTTCGCGGGGTGTTGCCGATCGAGGAGGATCAGGTGGCGGAGCTGCGTAAGGACATGCTGAGCGGCGATCTGGACGCGCTGAGGGAAGGGGAATACAACATCGTTTTGGGCCAAGAGCTGGCCGCGGTCCTGGGAGTGGGCGTAGGGGATAAGGTTACGGTGGTGACGCCCCAGATCAGTGCCACGCCGATCGGTATCATGCCGCGGCTGAAGTCCTTCAATGTCGTCGGGCTGTTTGCCGTGGGCATGTCGGACTACGACCGCGGGGCGGCCTTTCTGCATCTCAGGGATGCGGCCAAGCTGATGCGGCTCGATGACGGGGTGACCGGTGTACGTCTCAAGCTCACCGACATGCTGGAGGCGCCGATGCTGTCCCGCAAGATCGCCTACGATCTCGGTGGGACCTACCGGGTTGTCGACTGGACCCAGCACCACCAGAATTTTTTTGCGGCCCTGCGTACCGAGAAGCGGATGATGAGCATTATCCTCTTCCTGATCGTAGCGGTGGCGGCCTTCAACATCGTCTCAACCCTGGTCATGGTGGTGACGGACAAGCGCTCGGACATCGCCATCCTGCGTACCCTGGGGGCCTCACCGCTGCGCGTTATGTCGATCTTCATGGTCCAGGGCACCGCCATCGGAGTGGCGGGTACCCTGCTCGGTGTTGTCGGTGGCGTCCTGCTGGCGTTGAACGTGGAGCCGATCGTGGCCGGGATCGAGGGCCTGTTCGGCGTCCACTTTCTGGACCCGAATATCTACTACATCAGCCAGATGCCCTCGGATCCACGCGCCGGCGACGTGCTCTGGGTGGGCCTCGGGGCCTTCCTCATGACCGTTGTCGCCACCCTTTACCCCGCCTGGCGGGCGGCCCGTACCGATCCCGCCGAGGCCTTGCGCTATGAGTGAGGGAGCGCCGGTTCTCGAGGCGGTCGGTCTGGCAAAGACCTTCAGCCAGGGCCCCCAAGAGGTGCAGGTGTTGAGCCGCGTCGACCTCGCTGTCGCTGCCGGGGAGCGTGTAGCGGTGGTGGGCGCGTCCGGCTCCGGCAAGAGCACACTGCTGCACTGCCTGGGGGGACTGGAGCGCCCGACAAAGGGGAGCGTACGCTGGGAGGGCCGCGATGTTTCCACCCTGTCCGAGCGGGAACGGGGCCTGCAACGCAACCGCAGCCTGGGTTTCGTCTACCAGTTCCACCACCTGCTGCCGGAGTTTAGCGCGCTGGAGAACGTGGCCATGCCGCTCCTCGTCGGCGGGGTCGCGCCGCCGCAGGCGCGGGAGCGGGCGTCGGCGCTGCTGGAGCGGGTAGGCCTCGGGCATCGCAGTGAGCACAAGCCCTCGGAGCTCTCGGGCGGCGAGCGTCAGCGCGCCGCCGTCGCCCGGGCGCTGGTGACCCGGCCGGCATGCGTGCTTGCCGACGAGCCAACCGGAAATCTCGATCGCCATACGGCCGAACGGGTTTACGAGCTCATGCTGGATATCAACGCGGAGATTCGCACCAGCTTCGTGATCGTCACCCACGACCCCCAGCTCGCCGGACGCATGGATCAGGTCTGGCGCTTGGACGACGGCATTCTGGCTCGCGAGGCGGAGGCCTGATAGCGCTCCCGGCGTAACCGGATCTGGCGTACCAGGTTCCAGCGCCAGATCGCTTGTACCGCGAGGTAACCCATCGCCGAGCAAACGGTTGCACACACCAGGCTCCCCAGTGACAGCGGGGCGAGTATCTCCAGCCAGTTGCGCCAGTGGAGCCAGAATTCCACCTCGAAAGCCTGCACCGGTTTGCCAAGGATCCAGGAGCCCACCAGGTAGGCGAAGTAGTACATTGGGGGAATGGTGAGGGGGTTGGTGAGCCACACCAGGGCCACCGAGATGGGCAGATTGACCCGCAGGGCGATGGCCCCCGCGGCGGCGATAACCATTTGCCCCAGGGGCGGCAGATACATCACGAACATCCCCACGGCGAATGCGCCGGAGGCGGAGCGCCGGTTCAGGTGCCACAGATTGGGATCATGTAGCAGCGTGCCGAAAACGCGCAGGTGTTGGATTTTATGGATCTTTGCCCGGTCCGGGGTGATCCGCTTCAACCACTGTTTCACGCTGGTGCCGCGAGCTCCGTTATCTTGACTTCGCGGTTGCAGAGTATAAGCGAGGGAGGTGACGTGCGGCTGATTGCCGTGCGCAATTGACTTAAGGGAAACATGGGCCATTGGGTGAGTTGATCGCCGTCTTGCGGAGAAGTCCAGCGCGAGCGCTCGGTGTCCGGCCCGCACCGGTTGTGAACGGGTTGGGGTTCGCTGCCGGCGTGGGTCTGTTCCATCTGCCGGCGGAGCTGCTTCCTCTCGGCCCCCTGATCGCAATCGCCGCTCTTCTGGGTGCCGGGGCCTGGCGCTGGCCCCTGCTGCGGCCCCTCGCGCTTGCCGCCGCCGGTTTTCTCTGGGCACAAGTCCACGCCTGCCAGGTTCTATGCGATCCGTTTCCCGAGCCGTTCACCCGCCGGGACCTCCAGGTCGTGGGGGCCGTCGCCTCACTGCCCGGCGACAAGGGGCAGGCCGCGCGCTTCTTGTTTCGGGTCGACAAGACCCTCCATGAGGGGAAGGACGTAGGCTTCCACGGACTCGTGCGGCTCTCCTGGTATCGTGATTCTCCGCAGCTTAGGGCCGGTGAGCGCTGGCTCCTGACGGTGCGCCTGAAGCCGCCTCATGGCTTCGCCAATCCCGGCGGATTCGACTACGAGCGTTGGCTGTTCCAGGAGGGTGTCAAGGCGACGGGCTACGTGCGCGGCGCGGAAGACAACCAGCGCCTGGCGTCGGGCCCGGGACCCTATCTGATCGATCGATGGCGTCAGCGCTTGAGGGACCATATTGCCGGCATTCTGGGTGATTCAACGGGGGAGGGTCTGGTTCGGGCCCTGGTTCTCGGGGACCGTTCCGGTCTGAGCCCTGCCCAGTGGGAGGTGCTTGCCCGGACCGGGACCAATCACCTGATCGCGATCTCCGGGCTCCACGTGGGTCTGGTGGCTGCCTTCCTGTTCTTTCTGTTTCGCTGGATCTGGTCTCGCAGCGCCCGCCTGACCTTGGCCATCGCGGCCCCTCGGGCGGCGGCGCTGGCAGCCTTTGTCGGAGCCCTGGCCTACAGCGGACTGGCCGGATTCGCCGTCTCCACCCAGCGCGCCTTGATCATGCTGGCGGTGGTCCTCGGTGCTGTGCTGTTGTCACGGACGCTCCGTCCGGCGACCGGACTCGTCACGGCGCTGGTCGGAGTGCTGGTGCTGGACCCGCAGGCGGTGCTCTCCTACGGATTCTGGCTTTCGTTCGGGGCAGTGGCGGTATTGCTCTACGCGTTGGGGCGGCGTCTGCCCGAGACCGGCCTATGGAGTCGCTGGGGGCGGGCCCAGTGGGTGGTGGCTCTGGGGCTGCTGCCCATGCTGCTCCTGCTGTTCGGTCGTGCCTCTCTGATCGCGCCCGGGGTGAACCTGATCGCGGTCCCTCTGTTCAGCCTCCTGTTGCTGCCCGGAGTGCTGATCGCCAGCCTTCTGAGCTTACTGCCGGGGCTCGAGCTGCCCTTGGTCCTTGTCGCTCGAGTCCTGGAGTGGGGGTTCGGCCTGCTGGAGTCGGCGGCCGGTTGGTCCTGGTCGGCGGCGACACTATCGGGGAGGCCGGGATGGACTTGGGCCGCGGCCTTTGCGGGCGCCGTCCTGCTCCTTGCCCCGCGGGGGTTGCCGGGACGTTGGCTGGGGCTCTTGCTCCTGCTGGCGCTGCCGCTGGTGCGTCCTTCAGCTCCTGGTGCGGGGGAGGCGCACTTCACACTGCTGGACGTGGGGCAGGGGCTTTCCGCGGTCTTGCGCACCACAGGTCACGTCCTCGTATACGATACCGGACCGGCGTTCCCCAGCGGCTTCAACACGGGCAGCTCAGTCCTGCTGCCGTTTCTGCGCGAGAGAGGCGTCGAGCGCATCGACACCCTGATCCTGAGCCACGGCGACAAGGACCATGCGGGGGGATACGGCGGCCTATCGGGACATATCCCCATAGAACGCATCCTGAGCGGCGAGCCGCACGAGGTGGCGGGGGAAGACGCTGAGCCTTGTCGCGCCGGGGAGACATGGACCTGGGACGGCGTGCGCTTCGAGCTGCTGCACCCCTCACAATCAGGTTTGGAGGGCAACGATAGCTCCTGCGTGCTCCGGGTGGACACCGGCGGGGCAAGCCTGTTGCTGCCAGGAGACATCGAAGGCGGCGTCGAGCGCGAGCTGGCGGCAGCCAGGGCGGCGGATCTCAAGAGCAGCATTCTGGTGGCCGCTCATCACGGTAGCGCCGGCTCTTCGACCTCGCCCTTCCTGGAGGCGGTATCGCCGCGCTTCGTACTCTATGCGACCGGCTTTGCGGACCGCTTCGGTTTTCCTGCTTCGGCGGTGCGGGCTAGGGTGTCGGCTTTGGGGGCGGCGGAGCTGGACACGGCGAGCGCAGGTGCCATTCAGTTTCGGCTTCGGGTCGACGGCATCGAGGGGCCGTTCGCGTATCGGCGGGAGGCGCGGCGACTATGGTCGCACCCTGCGTCCGGCGCGGGGGGGACGTTTTAGCCCTGGTCCCGGTTCGAGTATGATGAATGCGAGAGGATACAAGCCGCCTGTTCGTCGCTGTGCCGAGAATGCAGGGAGCCCGATGGGACAGGCGGAGATCCAGCACATAAAGAGACATGTTTCGAGGGCGGAGGTGAACCCCAGGTGCTCGAGTTGATGCAAGCCGGCGGCTGGTTGATGCTGCCGATCGTCGCCTGTTCCGTCATTGCAACCGCCATCGTGCTGGAACGGCTGTGGACGCTGCGCCGGCGGCGGATCATGCCGGACCAGCTGGTGACCAGGATCTGGCAGTGGCACCGGCAGAGGCAGTTGACCTCCGAGCGCGTCGCCAATATTCGCGACGGCTCGCCGTTGGGGCGGATGCTCACCGCGGGACTGGTCAACCGCTACCATTCCCGGGAGGTGATGAAGGAGGCCATCAACGACACGGGCCGCCACGTGGTGGCGGAGATGGAGCGCTATCTCAACACCCTGGGCACCATCGCATCGGTGGCTCCGTTGCTGGGACTGCTGGGTACGGTCATCGGCATGATCGACGTCTTCAGCGTCATCATGGACGCCGGTGTTGGTAACCCGGGGGTGCTCGCGGGCGGCATCTCCAAGGCCTTGATCACCACCGCCGCGGGGCTGTCGGTGGCCATCCCGACCCTGATGTTCCACCGTTACTTCAACAGCAAGGTGAACAAGCTGACCATCGCCATGGAGGAGCAGGCATTGAAGCTGGTGGAGGTCATGAAGGGAGAGCGGGAGGATGCGGAGGACGCCGCCTGATGAACCTTCGTCCCCGCCGGTCGGACCCGCCGGACATCAATCTCACACCGCTGATCGACGTGGTGTTCCTGCTGCTCATCTTTTTCATGGTTTCCACCACGTTCAAGGAAGACGCCCGAATCAAGGTCCAGCTGCCGGAGGCCCAGGGTGAGGAAGTCCCCACCGACGAGCCTCACGTGCTCGAGATAACCATCGACCGGGAAGGGCGTTTCTATGTCAACGAGCGCACGGTGGTCGACCGCGAGCTGGAGACCCTGAAGAAGGCCATCGCCGGCGCCACCGGTGAGGACCGCGAGCTGCCGGTGGTCATCAAGGCCGATGCCAAGACCCCCCATCAGGCGGTTATGACGGTCATGGATGCGGCCAGCCAGCTCGGATTGCTGCGCTTTGCCTTCGCCGCGACGCGGCCAGACGAAACGCCGTGAGTCGCGCGGACGGCGTCGTCTCGGGGTCCGCCCGCCAGATCTACGGTCGTCTGCTCGGCTACGCCAAGCCGTACTGGCGGATGTTCTCCATCTCCATCCTCGGGATGCTCGTCTATGCGGCGACCGAGCCCGCCTTTGCCGCCATGATGCAGCCGCTGTTGGACGGCAGCTTCGTGGATCGCAACATCGAGGTGGCACGTGCCATGCCGGTCATTCTGGTGGCGCTGTTCATCGTGCGCGGCATTGCCGGCTTCGTGAACACCTATTTCCTGAAATGGGTGGGACGGCGGGTGGTGGCGGACCTGCGTCAGGCGATGTTCGAGCACCTGCTGCGTGCGCCTACCCGCTACTACGACAACCATAGCTCCGGGCAGATCCTGGCCAAGTTGACCTACAATGTGGAGAACGTGGCCAGCGCCGCTACCACGGCGGTTACGACCATCGTTCGCGACGGCTTTACGGTCATCGGGCTGATGGCCTACATGTTCTATATCAACGCGACCCTATCGGCCATTTTTCTGATCATCGGGCCGGCGATGGCGGCCGCGGTCAAGTACGCAACCAAGCGTTTCAGGCGCGTGAGCAAGCGCATCCAGGATCGGGTGGGAGAGCTGACCCATGCGGCCCAGGAGGTCATCGATGCTCATCGCGTGGTCAAGGCATTCGGCGGACAGGACCACGAGTCGGCCCACTTCTCCTCGATCAATGAGAAGACGCGCTCCCTGCAGATGAAGATGATTGCCACCGAAGCGGTCAGCGTGCCCCTGGTGCAGCTGATCTCGGCGCTGGCCATCGCCGTTATCGTGTATCTATCCACCATGCAGGGACTGCGTGCGGATATCTCCGTGGGTACCTTCATGTCCTTTGTGGTCGCGATGGGCCTGTTGCTCCCCCCGGTCAAGCGCCTGACCTCTGTCAATTCTCACCTGCAGCGCGGGATCATTGCCGCTGAGAGCCTGTTCGAGCTGCTGGACACCGAGTCGGAGCAGGACAGGGGCACCGGCGTCATCGGGCGTGCAGCCGGGCGCGTGGAGTACCGTGACGTGGGCCACGTCTACTCCGAAGACAAGGGTGCGGTGCTCACGGATCTGGATCTCGTCATCGAGCAGGGGGAGAGCGTAGCCTTGGTCGGCCGCTCCGGTAGCGGTAAGACCACGCTAGTCAGCCTTTTGCCCCGTTTTTACGATCCGAGTGCGGGGGAGATCCGCATCGACGGTATCGATGTCCGGACCCTCACCTTGAAGAGCCTGCGTGCGCAGATCTCGCTGGTGACCCAGGACGTGGTGCTCTTCAACGACACGGTGGCCAACAATATTGCGTACGGACCCCCGGGCATGGCGGAGAGGAGGGAGATCGAGCGCGTGGCCGAGGCTGCCCATGCCCTTGAGTTCATCCGTGATCTGCCGATGGAGTTCGACACCATGATCGGCGACCGCGGGGTGCTGCTCTCCGGCGGCCAGCGGCAGCGTCTGGCCATCGCCCGAGCCATGCTGAAAGACGCCCCCATTCTGATCTTGGATGAGGCCACCTCGGCCCTGGACACCGAGGCGGAGCGTCACATCCAGGCCGCTCTGGAGCAGCTGATGCGGCATCGCACCACCCTGGTTATCGCGCATCGGCTGTCGACCATCGAGAATGCCGACCGTATCGTGGTGTTGGATCAGGGCCGGGTCGTGGAGCAGGGCAAGCACCAGGACCTCCTTGCCCGCGACGGCTACTATGCGAAACTGCACCGGATGCAGTTCCATAACGCCCAGGAACCCGGCTCATCGGCGAAATGATGACTCCCGAGACGATCTGGTATCGGGGTCATCCCCTCTCGGTCGCCCTGCTCCCCCTGTCCTGGCTGTACCAAGCCGTCGTGCAGATGCGGCGATTCGCCTACCGGCGCGGATGGCGCGAGTGTCACCGTCTTCCGGTTCCCGTGATCGTCGTGGGGAACCTTACGGTGGGCGGCACCGGAAAGACGCCTCTCGTGCTGTGGTTGAGCGCCTTCCTGCGCCGACAGGGCTTTCGGCCGGGTATCGTTATCCGTGGCTACGGTGGCAACGCCGTGGTCTGGCCGTTGCGGGTCACGCGTGACAGCGACCCCTTCGAAGTCGGAGACGAGGCGCTGTTGCTGGCGCGGCGCAGCGGGTGTCCGGTGGCGGCGGGACCAGACCGGGTGGCGGCGGCGCAGTTGCTCCTGCGCGAGGGCGGATGCGATATGATTCTGTCCGACGATGGGCTCCAGCACTATCGGTTGCATCGGGATCTGGAGATCTTGGTGGTGGACGCACAGCGCGGTTTCGGCAACGGGCGCTGCCTCCCCGCGGGACCCTTGCGCGAGCCAATGGCGCGCCGGCGGGAGGCGGATCTGACGGTCTGCAACGGCGCGCCTTGCCCGGGCGGCCAGGTCATGCGCCTTGTTCCGGGGCGCCTGGTGAGCCTGCGCGACCCCGCGGTTACCCGGGAGCTCAAGGATTTCAACCGACAGCGGGTTACGGCGGTTGCCGGTGTCGGCAATCCTGAACGCTTTTTCACCATACTGCGCCGATACGGATTGCACCTGGACGAGCGTCCCTATCGGGATCACCACCGATTCAGCCGTGAAGATGCGGGGTCCTGGCCCCCGGGGCCGGTACTGATGACCGAGAAGGACGCAGTCAAGTGTGAGCGTTTCGCGAGTGCCGAGCATTGGTATCTGCCTGTGGAGGCGAAGCTCGATGCCGCTTTCGAGCAACGATTGTTGGACAGACTGAAAGGCATAGACAATGGACAAGAAACTGCTGGACATCCTGGTGTGCCCCATCTGCAAGGGTAAGCTTCGTTACGAGAAGTCGGCGCAGGAGCTGATCTGCCCTGGCGACCGTCTGGCCTTCCCGATCCGGGACGACATCCCCGTGATGCTCGAGGAGGAGGCGCGGGAGCTTGCCGCCGACGAAGAGGTCCCAAAGGTTTGACCCTGCCTGGCGACACGCTGCCGGACCCGGATTTCAAGGTCGTCATCCCGGCGCGCTTCGGCTCCACCCGCTTGCCGGGAAAGCCCCTTCTCGAGATCGCCGGCAAGCCGCTGATCCGGCACGTCTACGAGCGCGCCCGCGAGAGCATGGCGGGGGAAGTCGTGGTGGCCACGGATGATGCGCGCATTGCGGACGCCTGCAAGACGTTCGGCGCGGATGTGGCGATGACGGGGACCGGGCACCGCAGCGGCTCCGACCGCATCGCCGAGGTCGTCGTTGCCCGCAGTTGGGGGCCGGACGCCATCGTGGTGAACCTTCAGGGCGACGAGCCCTGTATGCCTGCGGCCCTCATCGACCGGGTGGCGCGGGACCTGGCCGGCCACGACCGCGTGGGGATGACCACGCTGGCCTATCCGATCCGCGACACCGAGACCCTGTTCGACCCGCATGTGGTCAAGGTGGTCACGGATGCGAACGGATATGCGCTCTACTTCTCCCGCGCCCCCGTGCCCTGGCACCGGGACGAGTTCCTCGGCGGCCGAAATCCGTTGCCGAGAAGCGTGCAATTCCTCCGCCATATTGGCCTCTACGCCTATCGTGCGGCCTTTCTGGAACGGTTCGTGAGCTCGCGTCCATCGCCTTTGGAGCTGGCGGAGTCCCTGGAGCAGCTCCGGGTCCTCTGGCATGGGGAGGGCATCCACGTCAGCTTGGCCGAGGAGGAGCCAGGTCCCGGCGTGGATACCGCCGCAGACGTGCAGCGCGTGGTCGGTTTTCTGGGTGGCGGGGACGCCTGAGCTGAAGGATGCGAAGGACCGCCCGGGTTACTGACCGTGGGACGCTAGCCCGTCCCGTTGGTCTCACTGCAGGCGCTCAGGCACGCAAGTACATCCATGAGCTCATCGGAGAATTGATCCGGGTCGGCTCCGAAGATCGGGATCTGTACCACCTCGTTGGCTCGGAATACCGGCTGGCCGTATTGATCGATCTGGATCGGAGGTACCTGCTCGCGCGTCTCCAAGACAAGGGTTCCCTCGTCGGCCAGGATCTCGATCAGCCGGCAGCGTTTCCCCAGATACCGGCAGTCCCGCCCGATGAGTTTGCTCAGTCGCTGTAGAAAATTCGCGTCGTCCATTTTTGGCGCCTCGTTGCCGCATGTTTTCTTATTTGGGGACATTTGGCGGTATCGGAATCGCCTATACGATTGAAGACCATTCCTTGTAGTATGGATCGACCCGAATGTCGGGTCCCCGGAATAGGATGGAGAACAGAATGAGAGACGCAACTACGAAAACAGCGGTGGCATTGCTGGTCGCCGGCTTGGCCTTGGGCTCATCGGTACAGGCGGCCGGATTCGGTGGCGGGCCTTCCGGTCCCAGGAGCCCCGGTTCCGGGGGCCCGGGTGGTGGCTTTGGCGGCCCGGGATACGGGGCTGGCGCACCGCCGTCCGGCGACTATCGGCCGTCCGGTGGTGGGTTCGGCGCTCCCGGTGGCTCTGGCCCGGGTCCCGGCGGTCCCGGTGGAGGTGGCTACGGGCCGGGCCCCGGTGGACCGGGCGGAGGCGGCTATGGCCCGGGTCCCGGCGGTCCCGGCGGAGGTGGCTACGGGCCGGGCCCCGGTGGACCGGGCGGAGGTGGCTATGGTCCGGGTCCCGGTGGACCGGGCGGAGGTGGCTATGGTCCGGGTCCCGGTGGACCGGGCGGAGGTGGCTATGGTCCGGGTCCCGGTGGTCCCGGCGGAGGTGGTTATGGCCCGGCTCCCGGTGGACCGGGCGGAGGTGGCTATGGTCCGGGTCCCGGTGGACCGGGCGGAGGTGGCTATGGTCCGGGTCCCGGTGGACCGGGC
>JAYEJW010000309.1:0-2188 GCA_034716535.1 Pseudomonadota bacterium | reverse complement strand
AGATCCTCTCGGGTCTGGAGGAGGGCGACGAGATCGTCGTCTCAGGTCAGTTCCTGATCGACTCCGAATCCAGCCTTCAGGCCAGCTTCATGCGCATGTCCGAAGCGGGGTCTGCTTGATGGAGACGATGCCCCAGGCGGTGAGCAGCAGGGTCGCGAGCAGCACCAGAAAGCGGTTGCGAATCGACCACAGAATGACCTTGTCCATGCTAGTGGCCCTGGTGCAGATGTGCGCCGGAGGCCCCGTCTCCGGACGCATCTCCCGCTTCGGACATGCGCATGAAGCTGGCCTGAAGGCTGGATTCGGAGTCGATCAGGAACTGACCTGAGACGACGATCTCGTCGCCCTCCTCCAGACCCGAGAGGATCTCCACCTCCCCACCGCGTTGCATACCGGTGACCACGTCCACGGGCTGAAAGCGGCCCTCTCCCAGCGCCCGAACCACGGTCTCGCGTTCGCCGGTGACGATCAATGCCTCCTGGGGGATCTTAAGGGCGTCCTTCCTTGGACCCCCGTAGATCACCACCTCGGCGAACATGTTGGGTTTGAGCAGCAGCTCGGGATTGTCGAACACCAGGCGGACCCGCAGTGTGCGGGTCTTGGGGTCCAGGTCCGGGTAGAGGTAGTCCACCACACCGTCCCACTTGCGCGCCGGATGGGCCGGCACCCTGATCTCCGCTTTCATTCCAGGCTCGATCCAGGCAAGTTGGTACTCGAAGACATCCACCATGACCCACACCTTGCTCAGGTCGGCGATGGTGAACATCTCGCTTCGGGGGTCCACGTACATGCCGTCCCGGGCCATCATCCGGGTCACGATGCCGTCGACCGGGGCCAGCACCGGCACCGTCGTGCGCGTCTCCCGGGTCTGTCCGATCTCGCGGATCACCGCCTCCGGCACGTCCAGCAGCCGCAGCAGGTTACGCGCCTTGTCCACCTTGACCCCGCTCTCCCCGCGGCCCCGGGGTTCCAAGGCGATAAGGAAGTCCACCTGGGCGGAGAGGATGTCCGGGGCGTAGAGCTGCGCGAGCTCCTGCCCCCGTTTCACCGGCTCCCCCTCGGCCCGCAGATCGAGCTTCTCGATCCAGCCGTTGGCCCGTGGGTGAACATGGGCCAGGCGGGTCTCGTCGTACTCAACCCGGCCGACCGTGCGGACGTACTTCCACAGGGTGCCCCGTTCCACACCGGCGGTGCGCACGCCCATGTTTTGGACCACCGCCCCGCTCAGCGCCACTTGCGGGTGCTTCTCGGGCGTTCGCTCCACCCGCTTCTCGACCAGATCCATGCCACAGATCGGACAGGTCCCAGGCTCGCCGCGCACGATCTGCGGGTGCATGGGGCAGACATAGGTGGGATCCAAGTGCTTCGCCGCGTGCTCCATGGCGGTGTCGTCTACGGCATCGGCGAGGGACTCGGTGGATTGAGCTGCCTGCTCACCGCAAGCGGAGAGCAGTAGGACGGCAAAGCACAGGGTCGCCGCCCGTAGAGAGGGTCTCGTCGACCCTTCGGGCGAGCGGGAAGGCGTGGAACGAAGCATGAACGTCTCCTACTGGGACCAAGGCGGCGACAACGCCGCGCGCAGATCGAGGACGATGGTCGGCTCGACAACGGCGTCAGACACGTTCAAGCGCGCCCGACGCCGGGACCGGTCAGGCGAGACGGGAAATGGGTGGCTTGAGGAAGAAGTCGGGCGTGAATCGGTAGAAGTGCCGCTGCGGCGTAGCGAAGGGTACCCCCTGCACACCACCCTCGGGCAGCACGAGAACCGCGGCCGCGAGGGCATGCCCGCCAAGGGCGCAGTGCAGGGAGCATTGTTGACAGTCCTGCGGAAGCTCGGGCTGCTCGGCGCCGGCCTGGTGGAAAGGGCAGACCGCGCCCGGGTGGCCAGCGGCGTCGGGCGCATGCCGGCAGCCAAGCGCGAAAGATGCCATCGCCTGCGCCTGAAAAACCAGCAGGCACAGCGTCAGCACGATCTCAGCAAAGCGCCGTGATTTGCACATAGGGCGAAATATAGGTCCCTCAGGGTCGGGAAACAAGCGAAAAGGGGACACAAGAGCGACTCCAGGGCGAATCCGTTCTCGCGAGGATCCTAGCGTTAAGTAGAAAGTTACCCCACGTTCTGGACAATCCTCCCGTGCGAGGGTATAAAGCACACCAACACCCAGCGGTCCGAGGTCGTGTGCTTGAA
>JAYEJW010000308.1:0-11045 GCA_034716535.1 Pseudomonadota bacterium | reverse complement strand
CTGCCGGGCGCGGCCAGGGTCCTCATCGAGTTCGAAGTCGGTGAGGACGAGAAGGAGGCTCTGGTATCCGTCACCGAGCGTCTGCGCCGGTTCGAGCTGCCCGCCGGCAGCGCCGTGCCGTAGCTGTGCTTGACCCCGGAAATGGCGCCCAGCGTCGCCTCCAGGGGCGTGAGCAGGACGTGCTCCACCTCTTCGGGGTCCGCCCCCGGCAAGGAAACCCTGACCTCTACGGCGGGCACGACGATCTGGGGGTTTTCTTCCCTCGGGGTGAAGGTGAGACCGACCAGACCGAAGAGCAGGGTGGCGAGGATCAGCGGCAAGGTAAGGCGCGACTCGACGAAGGTCCGGGCCAGACGGCCGGGAAGATTGAGACCCGCCGGCGTCACGGTCCCCGCACCTCGACCCGGGAGCCGTCGGCCAGCCCGGCGGGCGGATCGACAATCACCCGCTCACCGGGTACCAGCCCGGCCAGGATCTCGACCTGGGATTCGAAGCGCCGCCCCGTGCGCACCGTCCGATACCGCGCCTTTCTCTCTTGCCCGAGGACGAAGGCCCCGGTTACCCCGGCCTGCATTCTGAGCGCCGAGGAGGGTATCGCGGATATGGGAGATTGCCCCACGAGGATATGGGCGTCGCCGTACTCGCCGGAGATCAATGCGGCATCGGAGGGGAGGGCGATCTCGATCTTGCAGGTTCGGGTGATGGGATCGGCTGCAGAGACAATCTGGCTTAGTTGGCCCAACACCGGTTTGTCGCGCCCCTGAAACCGGATCTCGATCGGCATGCCTCGGTGCAAGGTCGCGGTATCGCGCAGGGGTATCCAGGTCTCGAATCGGGTCTCGCGCGCCGATTCGGCCTCCAGGACCGGGAGCGCCGGACCTGCGAGATCACCGGGCTCGCGCAAGCGTTGCAGAACGATGAGGTCTTCGGGAGCGCGCACCGTCAGCTCGGCGAGATCTTCCGATCGGGCCGAAACCGCCGCTTCCCCCGCATCAACCGAGGCCTGCGCTCGATCCCGCCGTACCTGGGTATCCCGCAGGGCGTCTTCGGAGATCGCCTTGGTCTTGGCGAGAGTCGTCAATCGCTCCACATCGGCCTTCGCGTCGATCAGCTCCGCTTGGGCGGAATCGAGCTCGGCGCGCGCCTGCCGTAGAGCCTGCTCGAGCTCCGGCGCCGAAAGCAGGGCCATCTCGGTGCCGGCGGCTACGCGGTCGCCGGGCCGCACCGACAGCCTTATCAGGCGTCCGGAGGAGCGTGGCGAGATCCGAAAGCGTCTGGCTGCGACCACCTCTCCGGGACGGATGAGGACGGTTGGAAAGAGGACCGTTGCGACCTCGGCCACGGCGACTTCTCTCGGGGAGGGAGCGGCAGACGACGGTTGTTCCGGCCCTGGCGGAGCGCCGACCTGCTGCATGGTCACCCAGAGCCCGCCGGCAGCGGCAACCGCGAGCACAAGGACTGCGCAGGAAGCCTTCATGGCGATGTCCCGAGCATCCGCAACAGCAGCCGTTTGACATGCCGCGCAATGACGTTCGGACTGTCATGCTCGTCCCGTACGCCTGGGAGAAACCGCCGAACCGGCGCCGTCTCGAAATGGAACAGCACGAGACCGGCCATGGAGATTGCGAGCATGTGAGGATCGCAGCTGGGGTCCAGCGCTTGGGCCAGCTCCGATACTGCCTCGAAGGGCTCCCGGAAGACCTGCTCGGCCACGAGCTGTAGGCGGGTCTCATCCCCATCGAGGAGCTCGCGCTGCAGCAACATGCGGAAGTCCGGGTCCTCGGCCATCAGCTGCGTGAACCGTTCTATGAAGCGCTCGAGCCGCTCTTGTGGTGTACCGCGTGCACGCGCCGCTTCGCTGATTCCCCTTGCCTTGTCGGCGAAGGCGTGCGCCATGGCGCCGAGATACAGGCTCTGCTTGTCCGGAAAGTGGTTGTAGAGGGAGGCCGCCTGAATTCCGACTGCCCTGGCGATGGCGCGCATGGACGCGCCTTCGTAGCCAGCGGCGGCAAACAGCGGAACCGCAACATCGAGGATGCGGGTTCTGGTATCTGGGCCTTTGTTCACTTCGTCCCTATCCACAGGAGTGCGTACTAACGTTCGTTAGTTCAATTATAGACTGGCATCCGAATCATGGAGTCCAGATCCGGTCCGGGCAGAATCCCTAAGCGGTTTCTCTTGGTGCGGGCCAGGGGTCTTAGCCATCCGCGGCTTGTCGGACTGAGAGCTGTGCCGAGCTCGGGACGGGGCTCGGCGGCCGTCCACTCGATGGCGGGCGCGTGGGGCGGACCGCTTCTTGGGGGCCGCCCCCGGTCGTTACGGCTTCAGGTAGGAAAAACCGTCCTCCTGCAGCTCCATCAGCTTGACCGTCCCGGAAGGCACGATGTTTACGCCATCGATCAGATCCGGTTTCTTTCCAAGCTTTTTCGTCTTCTTTCGGACGGTGACCTCGCAGAGATGGAACTTGACCCCCTTGTTCTGCATCAGGTCGATGACGGCCTGCTCCTGTTTGCCCCCCTCGGTCACGAGGGCGATTCCAGGCCCATAGGTGACGACCTCGATCGCGACATCGGGCTGCAGCAGCTCCCAGGCCTTGGTCGCGTTGTTGACGGCGAGCCTTTGAGTGACCGCATCATCGCGGTCCACATGGATGGCCAGCTTGTGCAGGTCACCTGCAAACCCGGCTTGCAAAGGCAACATTACGAGTGCCAGACCCATTGCGAATGCCGGCAAGTCGATTCTGATTGATCTCATTTTTTCCTCCTTGGGATTAACGGCTCCTGACGACTACTTCCACTTTTAAGTCTAGCGTCAGGAAGGGAACCTGGGGTTGCGGTCCGCCGCCGTCAGCGGCAGTGCTGCAGCCCTCCGCGCGCCGGTTCCCGCGGTCCCCACTGCCCAGAGAGCCGTCTCAACCTCCCCTGATGCAGATCAATACGTTCGAGACATTCAAAGTTAAGCTCAAAGAAGCTAAGGGGTGCGAGGGAATCCAGATGAAACGCGTCTTCGGCGATCCCGAGCCGATCCCGGCAGCGCCCTTAGGCGATTGGCGGAAAAGAACATACCGGATTGCGTAGGATTCTCGTTCGTATTCAAGGCGTGACACCAGGCGCATGGCAGGGCTATGTAACTGGTGGCGCAACGCAGAAGACGGACGAAAAGACAAGCAAGCAGGTATGTTCTTTGACAGAAATCGCCTTAGGTGGAAGATGACAGGAGTGCAGACAGACCCAGCCGGTGACTCGGCACCTGTGCCTATCGGGGAAATCACCGAGGTGCACGGTCCGGTGGCCGTCATCGCCTGCCGGCGGTTGCCGCCCCTCCGCCGGGCGCTGCGGACCGAGGTCAACGGCGAGACCTACCTGTTCGAGGTCCATCAGCACCTCGACGAGCGCCACATACGGGCCATCACCCTGCGCTACAGCAGAGGACTGCGGCGGGGGCAGCCCGTGTACGACACCCTCGCCCCGCTGCACGTCCCGGTTTCCGAGGCCTGTCTGGGCCGGCTGCTGAACGGATTCGGCGAGCCGTTGGACGGCGGCGCCCGCCTTCAGACCGCGGAATACAGCAACATTCACCGACATCCGGTCGCGCTAAGCGAGGCGGTCGGGGTCAGCGAAGTGCTCGAGACCGGCATCAAGGCCGTCGACCTGCTGTGCCCGTTCGCGCGCGGCGGCAAGACCGGGCTGTTCGGCGGGGCGGGTGTGGGCAAGACCGTGCTGATCATGGAGTTCATGCACGCCATCGCGGCCCTGCACGCCGGGATCTCCGTGTTCGCCGGCGTGGGCGAGCGCATCCGCGAGGGCCATGAGTTGTGGCACGAAGTCCGCCGGACTGGGGTGCTTCCCCAAACCCTCATGGTCTTCGGCCAGATGGACGAGTCGCCGGGGGTACGCTTCCGGGTGGGCCTGTCCGCCCTGACCTACGCGGAGTACCTGCGCGATGCGACCTCGAAGGAGGTGCTGTTCGTCATGGACAATATCTTCCGCTTCGTCCAGGCCGGCAGCGAGGTCTCCAGCCTGCTCGGGCGCATGTCGGCCACCGTCGGCTACCAGCCGACCCTGACCTCGGAAGTCGCGGAGATGCAGGAGCGCATCGTCTCCACCCGACGGGGCGCCATCACCGCCGTCCAGGCGGTGTACGTGCCCGCCGACGACATGACCGACCCGGCGGTGAGCGCCATCCTCAGCCACCTGGACACCACAGTGATCCTCTCTCGGGAACAGGCGGGCAAGGGCATCTACCCGGCCCTGGACCCTTTGCGCTCCGGCAGCAAGCTCATGGACCGCTACACGTTGGGTGAGCGCCACTACCGGATTGCCGAGTCGGTGCGCGAGCACCTGGCACGTTATCGTGAGCTGGAGGACATCATTGCCATGCTGGGCGTGGAGGAGCTCTCCGAGCAGGACCGGCGCATGGTGCACCGGGCCCGCAGGCTGCAGCAGTACCTCACGCAGCCGTTCCATGTGACCGCCGCCCATACCGGTCTGCCCGGGATTTCTGTCCCGCTCGCGGACACGCTCTCCGACTGCGAGGCATTCCTCGCCGGGCGGTATGACGAGCTGCCGGAAGCGGCCTGCTACATGCGCGGAAGTATGAAGGAGGAGCAGCGGTGAAGGGCTTCACCCTCGACCTGCGCGACACGGGTAAGGCCGAGCGGATCGAGGGCGTAACCTCGTTTGTCGGCGAGGACGCGACCGGGAGCTTCGGCATCCTGTCCGGCCACGCCCGCTTCATGACGGTGCTGGGGTTCGGGCTGGCGCGCTTTCGCCTTGATGACGGCCCCTGGCAGTACCTGGCGCTGCCGGGTGCCCTGCTGTACTTCGTGGATAATCTGATGCAGATCACGACACGCCATTACCTGAGGGATGAGGATTACGACCGCATCAGCCGTCGGCTGGAGGAGCAGATGGCGGCCGAAGAACGGGACCTGAGGGCGGTGAAACAGAGCCTGCGCCGCATGGAAGAGGAGCTGCTGCGCCGCATGTGGGAGCTGAAGGCGACGGATTAGTACAGGCGCGCCTAAGACTCCGTAACAAGAGAGAAGGTCTCACGGGAAGCCGCGAATGGCGCGAAGAAGACCTATTGGCATGATGACTGTTAGAGACACCTAAGGCGAGGTGATTAGCGCTATTCCTCAGCCGGAACGATCAAGGCCGATCGAAGCCGTAGGTCGAGTTAGGCGCGCTAGTGAGGTACTGAAGTGGTGGGACGACCCTTGCGCGCGCCGTAACCCGACTCCTGCCGGGCATGTCCGGTTACGCTTCGCTAACCCGACCTACGGTTCAGCTGAGGCTCGACGCTAGTCACTTAAGGCGATGCTGTACTCGCCCGATTCGGAGGCAGGGGCACGACGATCATGAACAAGGATCATCAGCAGCGGTTGAAGAACGGGGTGCAACGCCAGACGCGGCGCCTGAGACGGGCCGACGATGAGAGGCACCAGTGGCTCGCGCAGACGGTATTCCTCGGCTCGCTGGGGCTGGTCTTCGTGCTCCCCGTGATAGCCGGTGCCTACCTCGGCCTCTGGCTGGATGGGAGGCTGGAGGGCTATTCCATGAGCTGGACCCTGAGCCTCATCTTCGTGGGCATCGTCGTCGGGGCGGTCAACGTGTACCTGATGATCCGGGAGTGAACGTGGCGGAACCAGGCATCACCGCTGGGGTCTTGTTCCCGATGGGGCCGCTGGAGATCACCCAGAGCACGGCGACCGCTGCGGGAATCGTTCTGCTCCTCGGTATCCTATCGGCTCTGACCACCCGACGCCTGCGGCTGGAGCCGCGGCCGCTGCAGGCCGCCGTCGAGGGGATCGTGGGCGCGCTCGAGGATGCCATCCGGGCCGTCGCGCCGGAGCATGTGCGCCTGCTTCTGCCCTTCATTGGCAGCCTGTGGGTGTTTCTCCTGGTGGCCAACTTGATTGGACTGGTTCCGGGTCTGCACTCCCCGACCCGCGACCTGTCCGTCACCGCGGCCCTGGCGGTGCTGGTCTTCCTTGCGGTGCACTGGTACGGAATCCGCATCCGCGGGCTCAAGGCCTATCTGCGCCGCTACCTGAGCCCGAATCCGATCCTGCTGCCGTTCCACCTGATCGGCGAGATCACCCGCACGGTCGCTCTGGCCGTGCGCCTGTTCGGCAACATGATGAGCCTGGAGCTGGCGGCCCTGCTTGTGCTGCTGGTAGCCGGATTCCTGGCCCCGGTGCCCATTCTAATGTTGCATGTCGTCGAGGCACTGGTTCAGGCCTACATCTTCGGGATGCTCGCCCTTGTCTACATCGCGGGCGGCATCCAGGCCCAGGAGAGCAAACAGCAACGAGAATCAGAGGAGCGACCATGAGCGGAATCGACAACCTTGTCCTGTACTCCACGATTGCCGCGGTGCTGGGCATCGCGATCGGCGTGCTGTTGCCGGCCTTCGCCATGGGGCGGGCGATCAGCAGCGCCCTGGAGGCCCTGGCGCGCCAGCCCGAGAGTGAGCGCTCCATTATGCGCACCCTATTCATCGGCCTCGCCATGATCGAGTCCCTGGCCATCTACGTGCTGGTAATCGTGCTCATCGTGCTGTTTCGCAATCCGCTGCTCGAGCATCTGCTGTAGGCCGGGCTTCGGCCCGACACCTCGGCGCATGGGCCGACCTGGCGTCGGATCGACTTGACGGGAGTACCCGATGGAGCTGAGCTGGTCCACCTTCCTGCTTGAGATCGTCAACTTCCTGGTCCTGGTGTGGATCCTGAAGCGCTTTCTCTACAAGCCGGTGCTCAATGCGGTCGCCCGGCGCCGGGAGAACATCGCGCAGACACTGGAGGCGGCCCGCCAGGAACGCGAGACCGGCGAGGCCCTGCGGGGGCAGTATGAGAGGCGGCTGAGCGACTGGGAGAGGGAAAGGGAGGAGCAGAGAAGGGTGCTGCAGCGTGAAATGGATGCGGAGCGCGCCCGGCGGCGCGAGGCCCTGGCCGCCGAGATCGACGACGAGCGCCGAAAGGCCCAGGTGCTGGCGGATCGAGAGCGCGGGGAGATCGAGCGCCGCCTGGAGACCCAGGCGCTGAGACTGGGGACGGAATTCGCCGCCCGCCTGCTGACGCGGGTTGCGGGCCCAGAGCTGGAGTCGCGGCTCGTAGAAGCAGCGCGGGAGGACATCGACAAGCTCTCGGCGGAGCAGCGCCGGTCCCTGGAGCAGGCCCTGAAGAACCATGCCGGCCAAGTCGACATAACAAGCGCCCGCCGGCTGGAGGGGGCCCGGCGAGAAGGCCTGGAGACGGCTCTGAGCGATCTGGCCGGAGGGCCCGTCGCCTTCCGATACCGCGTGGACGCCGAACTGATCGGCGGGCTGCAGGTCTCCATCGGGGCATGGGTGCTGCACGCGAATCTGCGCGACGGGCTCAGGAGCTTTGCGGAGGCGGGCCGTGGACGCTGAAGGGGGCTTCACGCGCGGCGGTCCGCTGGAGCGAACGGCGGCCTGGGTGGAAGACTACAGTTTCGCCCTGAGGGTGACCGAGCGCGGCACCCTGGTGTCGGTAGGCGACGGCATCGTCTGGGTCTCCGGTCTGCCGTCCGCGGCCATCGACGATATCCTGCTTTTCGAGGACGGCAGCCGCGCCCTGGTTCTCGATCTCACCCCGGCCCTCGTCGGCGGCGTCCTGCTGCACGAGACCGAGAAGCTGACCGCCGGCACCACGGCCCGTCTCGGCCGGGAGCCCCTGAGCGTACGGGTGGGCGATCCGCTGCTCGGCCGGGTCATCGACCCCCTGGGGACCGCCCTGGACGGCAGGGAGAACCCCGAGGTCCTGGAGCGCCGCCCCCTGGAACGGCTCTCGCCTCCGATCACCGCCCGCGACTTCGTGCGTGAGCCGCTCTACACCGGCAGCAAGATTATCGATACCCTGCTCCCCGTCGGGAAAGGCCAACGCCAGCTCATCATCGGCGACGAAGGCCTGGGAAGGACCTCCATCGCCCTGGATGCCGTCATCAATCAGCGCGGCACGGACGTCTACTGCCTGTACGTGCTCATCGGCCAGAAGCGCTCCAGCGTGGTCAACCTGGTGCAGACGCTGGGCGCCTTCGGGGTACTGGACTACACCACGGTGGTGGTGGCGGAGGCCAGCGCCCTGCCGGGGCTGCAACACCTGGCGCCCTTTGCCGGCTGCGCCATCGCCGAGTACTGGATGGAGAGGGGCCGGGACGTGCTCATCGTCTACGACGACCTCTCCACCCATGCGTTGAACTACCGGGAATTGTCGCTGCTTCTGCGCCGTCCGCCGGGACGCGAGGCCTACCCGGGCGACATCTTCTCGGTGCACGCCCGGCTGCTGGAGCGATCCACCTGCCTCAACGCGGCGCACGGCGGCGGCAGCATGACCGCGCTGCCTATCGTGGAGACCGAGCAGGGGGAGATCGCCGCCTACATCCCCACCAATCTGATCTCCATCACCGACGGCCAGATTTATCTGGACCAGGCCCTGTTCTCGAGCGGCTTCCGTCCGGCCATCGATATTGCCCGCTCGGTGTCACGCATCGGCGGAGCCGCTCAGCATCCCGGGATCGGGGCCGAGTGCGCCCGGATGAAGCTCGATTACCTGCGCTTCCTTGAGCTGGAGGTGTTCACCCGCTTCGGCGCTCGGCTGGAGGCCGGCATGGAGGCCGCTCTCAAGCGCGGCCGCGTGCTTAGGGAGATCCTCAAGCAGGAGCGATTGGCCCCGGTGCCGATCGGGTTTCAGATGGCCTGGCTGGTCGCCTTCAATGACGGCCTCCTCGATCAGGTCGACCCGTACGACGTGCCACGGACACTTGACCGCGTTGCAGAGCGGTTTGCGGCAAGCCCCTTGCGGCCGGACGACGAGCGCGCCGCCTGGTCCGCTGCGGTGCGCGAGTGGCTGCGGCCGCCTTCTCCAGGAGAGGATTCGCTCCCCCGCCCGGACCAATCGGGGAAAGGCCCCCCTGCCTGAGCGACCGAAGTCATGACCCGCCGCCGTGATGTCCAAGAGCGCATCAGTCACCTGGAGGAGATCCGCGAGATACTCAACTCCATGAAGACCCTCTCCTACATGCAGACCCGTAAGCTTACGCGGCGGATCGAGAACCAACGCCGCATGGTCGGGGCCATCGAGGAGGCGGCGGCTGACTTCCTGGCCTTTCATCCCGACGTCCTGACCGCGGCGGACCTGCCCCCCGTCTGCATCCTGGTCGGTACGGAGCGTGGGTTCTGCGGGGACCTCAACGAAAAGGTGCTGCATCACGTCGGGGCCCGGGTGGGCGTCGGTGAAACCCCTGCGCCCGCCTTGATCGCCGTTGGATACCGGTTGGGTTCGAAGCTCGGAAACGATACGCGGCTGGCCGCGACGATCGAAGGCGCCGATACCGCCGAGGAGGTCGATCGGGTGCTCGAGCGGATCGTAGATGCCCTGGAGAGGCTGCGCAATCAGCATGGTCCGATGAGCCTGGAGGCGATCTATCTGAACCAGGAAACGGAGCAGGTGACGGAGAAATCCCTGTTGCCGCCGTTCCGGGAGTTGGCCCGTTCGCCGCCGAGGTTTATAGCTTCCCCGTTGCTCCAGCTCGAACCGCACGACTTCCTCGTGCGCCTTGTCGACCAATACCTGCTCGCCGCAGTGCAGGAAATCCTCTATACGTCGCTGATGACCGAAAGCCGCCGGCGGGTGCAGCACCTCGAGGGCGCCCTACGCCACCTCGACAAGCGCCTCGAGTCTCTCGAGCGCAAGGGGCGACAACTGCGCCAGGAGGAGATCATCGAGGAGATCGAGGTGATCCTGCTCGGAGCGTCCGAGTCACCGCACGGGGGTGCCCGCACCTCGCTTTCGAGCGATCCCTGACCAATCGACAGGAATGGCGGGAATCCAACGCCAAGGAGGGGACAGTGAGGACCTCATACCAACCCATCGAGCGGGCTCATCACCCCCTTGCCGCCCCGGTTCAACACATGCGTGTAGATCATGGTGGTGGAGACGTCCGCATGACCCAGAAGCTCCTGCACCGTGCGGATGTCGTAGCCGGACTCCAGCAGGTGGGTTGCAAAGGAATGACGAAGGCAATGAGTGCTCACCCGCTTGGTGATGCCTGCCTGTTCCGCCGCGCGCTTGACTGCCTTCTGCAGACCGTTCTCGTGTACGTGGTGTCGCCGCAGCTTGCCGCTGCGTGGATCGGCCGAGATGCGGCCGCTCGGGAACACGTACTGCCAACCCCAGGACTTGGCCGCGCTCGGATACTTGCGAGCAAGGGCATCCGGTAGGTAGACCTCGCCGTAACCTTGTGCAAGATCCTCTGTATGAAGCTCGCGCACACGCTCGAGATGGGCACGCAGGGCGTCGGCTGCTTTGTTCGGAAGCGGGACTACGCGATCCTTCCCACCCTTAGCGTTGCGCACAGTGATCTGGCGATACTCGAAGTCGATGTCCTGAACTCGCAGCCGCGTACATTCCATCAGCCTCATTCCGGTACCGTACATCAATCCCGCTGTGAGCCGGTGTGTGCCCTCGAGCTTCGCGATCAAGGCCGCCACCTCGGTTCGGTTGAGCACCGTTGGTAAGCGCTGCGGTCGCTTCGCGCGCGCGAAATTGCCAAAGTCCAAATCGGTGCGCCCGAGGACCTCCCGGAAGAGAAAAACCAGCGCATTCAAGGCGAGGTTCTGGGTGCCTGCCGCAACGTTGCGGCGAACAGCAAGATGATCTAGAAATGTGGCGACTTCTTTCGGTCCGAGTCCAAGCGGATCGATATTTCGATGAAACGCGATAAAACGCAGGATCCAATGCTCGTACGTCTGCTCCGTGCGGATCGCGTGCCCCCTTCGGCGTGCGGCGGTGCGCAAGGCCTGCACGACATCCGCGTGCGTCTTTCTGATTTCCTCGAGAGCATAGTGCTGAGCCTCGACGCCTTTCTCCGGCCACGCGGTGGCATCGATTTGATCATAACTAGTGCCTGAATCGAAAGTCACTTTTCCACGTCAAAACAACCTGTTACAATATGTCCCCATGATTAAAGATTTCATGGAAACTCGTTCAATAGGGACAGGATATCTCGCAACTTGTTGATTTT
>JAYEJW010000307.1:0-2194 GCA_034716535.1 Pseudomonadota bacterium | reverse complement strand
CGCGCGACAATTGTCCGTGGCACTTTAGGGACTCGAAGCGCTCGATGCGGAGCTCCCATTGATGCTCGGCGGCGTCGAGCACAATGCAGGACGGCCCGCCGAAGGTCTTTGCCCGGCCCGCGGCGCCAGGGTTGAGCACCCAAGACTCATGATCGCGATCGGCGATCAGGCGGTGGCTGTGCCCATAGACGATGGCACGCGCATGTGGGAAGCGGCGGCGCAGACGCGCGTGGCGATTGCTGACGGCGATCTGGTGGCCGTGAATGATCGCCAGCGTCCCGCCGGGTAGCTTCAGCTCCTCGTGCTCGCGCAAGTTATCCAGGAAGTGCTGTTGCTCCGGCGGCCATTTGCGGGGGATGTCGTTGTTTTCGGAAACGGCGATGACCCTTCCCTGCCGGGGGCGCAGGCGCTCCAGCGCACCGGCGTTTCCGATGTCCCCGCCGTGGACCGCCAGGTCGCAGTCCGCCACCAAGGTCTCCACTCGCGCATCCAGGCTGCCATGGGTGTCCGCGAGAATGGCCACTCGAATTACGGGGTCGATGCTAGAGTCTAACTGCCCGGATCTGCGTTCTCGCGTATCTCGATCGCCTTCATCGCCTTGCCTCCTTCTGTCGCGGGTTTGTGCTTCGGAATATCTGATGCAATGAGCATGAGGTCGCCCCTCGATGTCTGACAACCCCGAAGGCGAGCTGGAGCTCTTGACCGTCGGGCCGCCGGGAGGGAGCGGATTGGACTCTGATCCTGGCCCATGGTGCGGGACAGGGCAAGGAAGCGTCGAGATCTTCGGTGTTGGAAGACACCTGGAGGCGTGGCTACAGGCAAAACGCTCCTGATCTCGGTTGAAGCAGGCTGCGGAGCTGCAAGCCGTTTGCAGCCGTGCCAGGAAGCCGAGGCTTCAGCCGATCTTATGGCTCCTTCGTGAAAGTGTACTCGTCGCCCTTGCGGGTGACCGTGATCTTGACGCGGTAGATGTTGACCGTATCGCCGTCGGCGATGTCGTGGGTCTCACCGGCAACCGAGACGAAGCCTTCGCGGGTAACGCCGCAGTGGATCACGCCGATCTTGTCGTGCTCGGGCGGACTCAGGGTGATGGATTCGGCCATTGGTCTTTCCTCCTGTCGTTCTCCAGCGATTCTTGGGTAACAGCGGCCCCAGGGCCGCCTCCCGGAGATGTGATCTCCCACAGCGAAAGCAAGGGCCACGTACGCTAACCATTAGCCGGACAAGTCGTCGGTACATTGTCATTCTTCGGCGAAACGGGTGACGCTGCAACCGGTACAGAATCGACAAAGAACGATCGGCCTTCTCCTCCACACATCTCCGTCGGCAGCGGTATCCTGCCGATCACGCGCCGCGGCCCACCCCGTGGCTAGGCAGCCTCAACTAGAGTCAGACCTCTGTCGATTACCACGCAAACTTGATGGGTTACACACATTCGCCGGAGTTGCAGCGGGTGCAAAAGAGACTATTCTTATTCTTGAGAAATTTAGTTGGTTATTGGTCCTGCCCTGTTCGGTCCGACCCAGGTTCTCCAGCAAATAGCAGAACCTTCCTGTCAGGGAGAGGATGATCATGTTGCGAAGAGTGTATTACATCATCCCGAATGTCGCGCATGCGCGTCGCGTTGTTGACGAACTGCAAGCGGCCGGTATCGAGAGAGAGCAGATGCATGCTTGCTCGAAAACCGGCAGGCAGTTGCCGGGTTTACCGGTCGCGACCGAGGCGCAAGGCCGGGATCGCGTGGGGGCGTTGGATAAGCTGATCTGGAACGCCGACCTAACCCTGTTTGGCCTTGCGGCAGTTGGACTCTTGTTCGCCGCGACAGCGGGCTCCGTTGGATGGATGCTCGGCGCTCTAGGGGTGATGTTGGGCGCCTACGTCTTTGGCAGGTGGTTCGCCATCAAGGTCCCTCACACCCGTTTGTCCGACATGCGCGTGCCATTGGCACATGGGGAAGTCGTGCTGATGGTCGACGTTCCGAAGGAAAGGGTCAGGGAAATCGACCTGCTTGTCGGACGTCATCATCCGGAAGCGGGTGTTGGCGGCGTCGGATGGACCAGTCCGACCCTGGGCACTTGACCGATTCTGGTTACTTGCCCGGTCATCCTATTTCTGCGTGGAGGAAACACACATGGTTATCCGCACAACGACAGATCCTATGACACTGCGAGATGTGATTCCGTTGGACCAGCAT
>JAYEJW010000306.1:0-2198 GCA_034716535.1 Pseudomonadota bacterium | reverse complement strand
GGAAGCGATCCCTGTAACAGGCCGCGTGGCAGCCGTACATTATCCCCTGTCCAGTCGGTATGAATCAAGGCACTGTCGAAGCGCCCAGCGTCGACGCATAACTTTCTGAACCCCAGCCTACCAACGGTTGCGTAGGAGGTGGAGAAAAGTTTTTCGCATAAGAGGGTAGACAACCCGCAGGCGCAGTGGCAGAATCGAGCGTGAATCCTTGTCGAATATGGAGGCACGCCGAATGCCGCGTCACGAACCGGCGAGTTGGTGGCAGGGGGATAGGGAGATCTCTGCGGACGATGTCGCCTACATGCGTAGCTTCGTGCGGAGCTTTCCCGGCTTATCGCGCAAGGAGCTGACCTACACTCTGTGCGAACACCTCGATTGGCTGACGCCGGCGGGCCGGCCCAAGTTCACAGCTTGCGCCAAGCTGCTGGTGCGTTTGGAGGAAGCCGGGGAGCTGTGCCTGCCTTCAATCCAGAAACACAATAGCCACCCCGGTCCCCGGCGGTGTGCGCCGAGGCTTGCGAGCACCCAAACCGCTCCACCGCCACCTTTCGCGCGCTCCCTCTCGGAGCTGGATCCGGTGCAATTGCGATGGGTGAGCAATCGGCAGGACGAACGGCTCTGGAATGACTATATCGAGCGCTACCACCCCTTGGGCTACAAGAAGCCTTTCGGCTACTGGGCACGCTATTTCATCGAGTCGGGCGCACATCGGCTGGGCTGTATTCTGCTCAGCGGCGCGGCCAAGGCGCTCACGGCCCGCGACCGATGGATTGGCTGGAGTGATCGACAACGGCTCGCGAACCTCCCCTGGGTGGTCAACAACAGCCGATATCTGATCTTTCCCTGGGTCGAGGTGGCGAACTTGGCCAGCCACGCGCTCGGTCAATTGGCCCGGCGCGTCGCTGACGACTGGGAGGTACGTTGGGGGTATCGCCCGTTGCTGCTGGAGACCTTTGTTGACCCGGCCCATTTCCAGGGCAGCTGTTACCGGGCGGCCGGCTGGGCGCTGTTGGGCCGCACCAGCGGCGAAGGACTGGTACGCCCGGGAAAGCAATACCGAACCAGCCCCAAGCTGATTTTCGCCAAACCGTTGCAGGCGGACTTTCGCCGTCTGCTGTGTTCCGATCGACGCCAAGGGACAACCGAGCTATGAGCAAGCCAAGCCACCGTCCGGGACGCGAGGAAATCAAAGAACGGGCGAGAAAAAAAACGCCAGCAACGCCAGTTGCGTCGACAACAACGTGAAGCCGGACTGATCCCGCCGGCGGCGTCCAGCCCTTCCAACAGCAAATCCCGTTTCCAGAGCACCGAAGAGGAGAGCGCAGCACGCACGGAGGCGGTGAGCGCCCTGATTCTGCTCATGCGCCAGATGCTGCCGATACTGCTCGGGCGTTTGGGCAAGATTCCCGAGCCGAGAAACCCCAAAAAGCTCAAACACCAGCTCACCGTTCTGATGGTCTACGGGATCCTCGTCTTTGTCTTCCAGTATGGCTCACGGCGTGCGGCCAATGGGGAGATCACCCGGCCCATGTTCGAGCACAACCTGCGGCTGCTGTTTCCGCAGCTCGACAGCCTACCTCATGCCGATACCCTGTTTCGGCTGCTGTGCCGCATCGATGTGGGCGCCATCGAGCAGGCGCAGATCGCGTTGGTCAATCAGCTGATCCGCCAAAAGAAGTTCACCCGCTACCTGATCAATAACTGCTATCCCATCGGCATCGACGGTACCCAGAAGATCGCCTTCTCCGCGCTCTGGGACGAGCACTTGTTGCAGCGTAGAACCGGACCCAAGGTCGATCCCGACTGCGACGGGAAACAAAACTACCAGTACTACGTCTATGTGCTGGAGGCCAGTCTGTGCTTTCGCAACGGCATGATCATTCCCTTGATGAGCGAGTTTCTCGAGTATGAGACGGGTGAGGACGGGCAGCGCAAGCAGGACTGCGAGACCAAGGCCTTTCACCGCCTCGTCGAGCGCATCAAGAAGGCATTTCCCCGCCTACCTATTCTGTTGCTGCTCGATGGACTCTATCCCAACGGGCCGATCATGGAGCGCTGCCGAAGCTATCACTGGGACTTCATGATCGTGCTCAAGGACGGCTCGCTGTCCAGCGTCTGGGAGGAGTACCACAGCCTGCTGCACGAACAGGAAGAAAACCGCAGGCAACAAAACTGGGGCGAGCGAAGGCAGCTCTTCG